>JAICKX010000063.1 GCA_025927685.1 Thermoleophilia bacterium
ATCGCCTGGTCGGCGCCGCGCTGGGGGTGCACGCCGCCGACGCGCTGGTGCACGCGGCGATGCACGCGCAGCGTACCCTGGGGGGGGGTACCGGCCGCGGGGCGGCGCCCCGCGGCCGATGACTCGATGGACATGTCGCGGTCCTAGTCGACGGGCTTGAACTCGTCGACGTTGTCTTTGGTGATGATGTTGCCCTTGAGCGTGATCGTCTCGGGCAGCGGGAGGTGCTGTTTGGTGACGGCCAGGTAGGCGCCACGGACCATCTGGGCCCCCGTCTCCCGCCAGGGGATCTGGTAGGTCATCGCGATCCGGCCGGCCTTGATCGCGGCGTGCATCGCCTTGGTGCCGCCCGCGGCGCCCGCAAGGAGGATGTCCGACCTCCCCGACGAGCGGGCGACCGGCTCGGCGGAGAGCGCGAGGATGTCGCTGTAGGTGAACACCGCGTCGACGTCGGGGTACTTGGCCAGCAGCGCGGTCATGGCGGCGCCGTAGCCGGCAGGGGTGTCCTCCTTGACGTCGACGCGCCCGGCGAACTTCATGCCTGCCTGCTTGGCGTAGAACTCCTGGCGGGTGCTCAGGAAGCGCAGCGCCTGCACCGGCACGGCCAGCCCGATGACGGCGAACGAGCCGCCCGGCTTGGCCTTCGACATCGCCTGGGCCAGCGACCAGGCCTCGAAGTCGATGGCCTGCTCGACGTCGGAGTCGTAGCCCTGGATGAGCGGCTTGCCGACGTCGGGCCGGGCGTTGGTGGAGATCACCGGGATGCCGGCGGCCTTGGCCTTCTTCAGCGACGGGACGAGCGTCTCGGGGACGACGGGGTAGACGACGATCGCGTCGACGCCCTCCGCGATCAGCTCGTCGAACTGGGAGGCCTGCTTCTGCAGGTTCAGCGCCGCGTCCTTGACGATCATCTCGCCCCCGAGCGCCTTCACCTCGGCCGCGGCGCCCTCCTGCTCGGCGCGCAGGACGTTGACGGCGGAGTAGATCTGCAGGTAGCCGACCTTGAACTTCTTCCCCGGCTTCTTCTCGGGGACGGCGTAGGCGTTGGGCAGCTTGGCGTCGCGGCCGGTGTACTCGGCCGCCGGCTGGGCGGCCGTGGTCGACGCCGGCTTCGCCGCCGCCGCCGAGTCGTTGCCGCTGTCGCTGCTGCTGCCGCACGCGCTCACGGCGAGGGCACTCGCCGCCGTCAGGGCGACGGCCAGGGTCCTCGGGGTCCGGCTTCGATCGGGCATCTTCAAGGCTCTCTCCTCGATGCGTCGCGTCCGCTCGGGACGCGATCTGTGGACGGTCGGAGGCGTGCGGCACCGCGCCCCCGGGACGGGGGCTTGGTGCCTCGCCTCCTGCTGCGGGTCCGGCTAGCTCGCGGCGCTCGCCGCCAGCGCCTTGGCCTCTCCGGCCTGCTCCTTCAGCTCGTCGAAGAGGCGCTTCGCCATGCCGTGGGACTGCAGGCGCCGCGGCATGTTGAAGCCGAGGAGCCGGTTGTTGATCGGATCGCCCGCGAAGAACCACTCGTAGAGCAGCGAGCGCCCACCGAACTGCTCGCCGACCAGGTCCCACGCCAGCTTGAACAGGCGCACGCGGTCCTCCGCCGGCATCCCGCCCTTGCCCCGCAGGTAGCGGTTCAGCGTCTCGGAGATGTCCTCGTTGGCGAAGTCCGCCTCGGTCGGGGTCATGATCAGGCTGCTCGAGCCCACCAGGCGCATGACGTCGACCGCGAGCGTGTTGACGTAGGGGAAGAAGATGCGAATCGCGGTGATGCCCAACGCGGTCCGCCCCGGGGCCCCGAAGAGCATCCCGACGCCGGGGATGAATGCCCCGTCGCCGCTGTCCTCGTCCGGCCCGGCGCCCGGGTTGAACGGGTTGTTGGCGTTGCGCACGACCTCCTGGGCGACTGCCGCGACGATGCCGTCGGCGATCTCCTGCTGGAGCACGAGCTCGCCGATCATCTCCTGGTAGCGCGGCAGGCCGTCGCGGCCGTTGGCCTCGGCCATCATGCTCGCGACGCCGGTCATGAACTTCAGCTTGGCCGCCCCGCGGATGCACGCCTGCAGGAGCAGGTAGCCCGGGAAGGCCGGCGCGACGAGGTTGTAGGTGTCGACGTCGCCGTAGGCGAAGACGCGGTCCCACGGCACGAGCACGCGATCGAAGATGGCCAGCGCGTCCCCCTCGTCGTAGCGGGAGGTCAGCGGCCGGTCGAAGCTGCTGCGGCCGGAGTCGTAGGGCTCGCGGCAGACGAACTTGAGTCCCTCGGTGTTGCAGGGGACCGAGCACAGCAGCGTGTACGGCGCCTGGTCGGGCTTGCGCGGGAGGTAGGGGCCGACGTAGATCTCGTCGCTGATCGGCGCCAGCGTCGACAGGAGCTTGGCGCCCTCGACCACGAGGCCCTCGGAGGTCTCCTCGACGACGTGCATCGCGTCCTGCTCCTCGACGCCCCTGGAGCGGTCGATCTGCGGGTCGACGAGCGTGTGCGTCAGCGCGAGGTCCTTGTCGCGGACCAGCTCGTAGTAAGCCTGCGTGCGCTCGGCGAACACCGGGTCGTTGCGGCCGAGCAGGTGCGGGATCGCCGCCGTGTCGGCCAGGAAGGCGTTCATGTAGTCGGGCAGCCGGCCCATGAGCCCGTAGGTGAAGTCGGTGCGGATGCTCTCGCCCTGCACGCGCTTCTGGATGTCGTCCCAGTTGTCGGCCATCAGGAACGACGTGCTGACGGGCTGCCCGTCGGCCGGCGACGCGTAGGTCATCGCCGGCGCGTACGTCGGGTCCGACTGGAGGTCGTACAGGGAGGCCAGGGTGTTGATGGCGCCCTGGAACGGCGCGTAGCTCGTCACATCGCGCACCTCTTGACCGTTCACATACACACGACGGTCATCTGCGAGACCCGCGATGTACTCCTTGCCTGATCGGACGGGCATGCGGTGATCCTTTCGACGGCTGAGTTCGGACGATCCTGGACGGCAGGCCGTCGCCCCGCCGGAACGACGGGAGCGTGCTGACCCTGCTTGAGACCCATCTGCCGGGCGGTTCGGCGACCGATCCGCCCCGTATCTGCAATGACTAACCGGTGGGCGCCGTGCACCTGCTCGTTTTGGTCGCCCACCCGACCGATACCGACGGCGGCACGGCGCTGATCAGGCCTTCGGAGCGATCGTGACCGCCTGGACGTTCACGAACTCGCGCAGGCCGAACGTCCCGAGCTCGCGGCCCCAGCCGGACCGCTTGACGCCACCGAAGGGCATGCGCGGGTCCGAGGCCGACATGGCGTTGACGAACACCGCTCCCGCCTCGATCCCGTGCGCGAGCCGCCGGGCGCGATCCAGGTCCCGGGTCCACAGGCTCGAGCTGAGCCCGTAGCGGGAGTCGTTGGCGACGCGGATGGCCTCGACGGCGTCGGGCACCCGGATCACGGCCGCCGCAGGCCCGAAGGTCTCCTCGTCGCACAGGGGCGTCCCCGGGCGCACGTCGGCCACGATCGTCGCCGGGTAGAAGGCCCCCCGTCCGCCGCCCACCTCCCCGCCGCAGACCACCCGGCCGCCGGCGGCGACGGCGCGCCGGACCTGGTCGGCGAGCTCGTCGCGCAGGTCGGCCCTGGCCATGGGACCGAGGTCGGTGGCGTCCTCGAGCGGGTCGCCCACCCGCAGCGCCAGCGCCCCCTCGGCGAAGCGCGCCTCGAACTCCTCGGCCACCGCGTCGACCACGATGAAGCGCTTGCCGGCGATGCAGCTCTGCCCGACGTTCTGGAAGCGCGCGGTGACCGCCGTCGCCGCCGCGGCGGCGACGTCCGCGTCCTCGAGCACCACGAACGGGTCGCTGCCGCCGAGCTCGAGGACGGACGGCTTGAGGTGCTGCGCGCAGAGGGTCGCGACGCGGACGCCGACGGCGTCGGAGCCCGTGAGCGTGACCGCGGCGATGCGCGGATCGCCGATGAGCGGCTCGACCGCCGACGACGGCAGGACGACCGCCGCCAACAGGCCGTCGGCCACGCCCGCCCGTGCCACGATCTCGGCGAGCAGCAGCGCCGACCCGGTGACGTTGGAGGCGTGCTTGAGGACCACGGTGTTGCCGGCGAGGAACGCCGGCACGGCCGCTCGCAGCAGCTGCCAGAACGGGTAGTTCCACGGCATGATCGCCAGCACCACGCCGAGCGGCTCGAACTGGACGTAGCTGTCCTGCCACTCCGTGGCAACGGGCTCGGCGGCGAGCGTCGCGGTGCCGTGGCCGGCGTAGTGCTCGCAGACCCAGACGCACTTGTCGACCTCCGCCAGGGACTGCCGGATGGGCTTGCCCATCTCGACGGTCATCAGCGTCGCCGCCTCCTGGCGCGAAGCGCGCAGCTCGCGGGCGATGGCCCGCAGCCCCTCGGCCCTCGTCTCCAGCGAGGCGGTTCGCCACGAGCGCTGTGCCGCGTGGGCGCGGTTCAGGGCCTCCTCCACGCGCGACGGCGTGTCGACGGGATGCTCCGCTACGACGTCCCCGGTGGCGGGGTTGATGCTCAGGACGCGCGCAGGGGCGGTCGTGGTGCTCACGGTGATCCTTTCCGGGCCCGTTCGGGGCTCCGTGGCTTGGGCTAGGTACCGAGGACGGGATGACCGCCCCGGAGGAAGATCAGCGGGGGGGCGTCACGCTCGACGGCCAGCTCCAGGACCGTGCCGACGACGAGCGAGTGGTCGCCGATCTCCGTCTCGCGCTCGAGGTCGCAGTCGACCCAGCCGAGCACGCCGTCGAGGATGGGCGCCCCGGTGTGCGGAGCGGCGCGCCAGCGCAGGCCGGCGAACTTGTCGCCGCCCGACCGCGAGAACCGGCGACACACCTCGGCCTGGTCGGCAGCCAGCACGTTGACGCAGAAGCCGCCCGCGCGGCGGATCTGGGGCCAGCTGGTGGACGCCCGGTCCGGGTAGAAGCCCACGAGCGGCGGGGTGAGCGAGATCGAGGTGAAGGATCCGATCGCCAGGCCGGCCGGCGCGCCGGCATGGTGGCCGGTGACGATGACGACCCCCGTCGGCACATGCGAGAGCACGAACCTGAAGCGGTCGCGACGGTCGTCGGCCGCCGGGACGACCCTGAGGCCGGCGGCGTGCTGGATCTCGCTCACGGCAACCACCTCCGATCCGCGCGCGGGCCCTCCCGGCTCCCCCGGCCGGTGGACGGGGGAGCGGGCGCGAGGCCCGGGTGCGCGGGATCGGTCGCTCAGCGGACGCCCTCGAGCGCCCAGGGGTTCTCGAACTCGTCGCCGACCTTGATCCGCTCGTCGGAGCGGGCGATCGGGAAGGCGTCGAGCATGCTGTCGGGGGCGATCTGCGCCCGCGTCATGTCCAGCGAGCCCTGCGACGGGCGCCACTCGATCGGCTCCCAGTCCGGCTGGTAGTTGCGGTAGCCCCCCGAGAACAGCTCGATGCGCATGCCGCCCGGCTCGCGGAAGTACAGGTAGGTGTTCTCCCCGTGGCCGTGCCGGCCCGGGCCGTACTCGATCGCGGCGCCGTTCTCCAGCAGCGTGTCCGCGGCGCGCAGCACGTCGACGTTCTGATCCAGCCAGAAGGCGAGGTGGTGGATGCGCCCCGGCACCCACCCGCTGTCGTTGAGCAGCCCCAGGTCGTGGGCCTGCTCGTTCGTCGACATCTCCGCGAAGAACATGTGCTCGGGGTCCTCGTCGAGCACCGCGTACTCCATGAAGCGGAACCCGAGGACGTCGCGCCAGAACTTGACGTCCTCGCGAAGGTCCTTCGTCGGCATCGTGACGTGGTCGAGCTGGCGGCAGGCGACGCCGCGGCCCGTGTAGCGCTGCGGACGGTTGGGGAACGTCGACCGCATGTGCTCGGGGGCCTTGTAGCGCTCGGCCTCCCAGTAGATCTCGTTGATCCCGCCGCCGGGAACCCGGAAGCGGTAGGCGGGCCCGTGGCCGACGGACTGCTCGACCCAGCCCTCGCCGACGCCGGACTCCTCCAGCACCTTGGCGGCCTGCTCGAGCTCGGCCTGACCCTCCGTGCGCCAGCCGATGTGGACGAGCGTCGGCTCGGGGCCCTCGGTGAGGATGACGCTGTTGTGGAACCACTCGCCCCAGCAGCGCAGGTACACCGAGTCGCCCTCTCGTGCCGACTCCTCGAGCCCGAGCACGTCGACGAAGAACCTCGTCGACTCCTCGAGCTTCGGCGTGGTGATCTCGATGTGGCCGAGCTGCGACAACAGACGAGGTCGTGACATGCGTGTTCTCTCCTCTCGCTTCGATCCCGGATGGCGGGGACGGCAGGAGTGTCATGCCGGACGGCCGGTGGCTGGCCGGTTTCGGTCGGGGACGAGACCGATAGCCCGGCGCGCGGAGCCGCCGCTCGTACGTTCCTCCCACCGCGGCCGTCGGGCCGCGCCACGGAACGTGCGAGAGAGGGTGTGGTCAGATTGGCGAAGTTCGGACGAGGCGAAGGCCGGGACTGGGCGAAGCAGAACCTCCGGGGGGTCGCGGGCTGCGTTTCGCCCACCCTCACGAACGATCTGCGAGGGCTCAACGAGGCGGCCATCCGCCATGACGTGCGGCTCGAGAAGGAGCTCGGCTTCGCCGGCATCCTGCTCGTCTCCGAGACGGGCACAACGCCCGCGGAGATGCGCGAGTTCGTCGACATCTGCGTCGACGAGGCCGGCGGCGACCTGATCACCATCCTGCAGGCCTCCGAGCAGACCCTGCAGGACAACATCGACCTCATCGCCTACGCGGAGAACGCGGGCGCCGACCTGGTCCTGCCCTCGTTTCCGCTGATGTTCCACCCGCAGACCGAGGACGAGGTCTACGACTTCTTCAAGGGCATGGCCGACTCGACGTCCATGGGCATGATCGTCTTCGCGATCCACCTGTGGAACTTCGGGCGGCTGCACCCGAGCACGTTCTCGCCTCGGCTCATCCGCCGCCTGGTGGACGACTGCCCCAACGTCGTCGCGATCAAGAACGAGATCGGTCACCCGACGGTCGCGGGCGTCTCGGAGGTCTTCGAGCGGTTCAACGACGAGGTAGTGGTCACCGACCCCATGGAGCACAACGCGCCGGCCTGGACCTGCGCCTACGACATGCAGTTCCTCGGCACCTCGAACTACGAGTACGCCGGCTCCGCCGTGCCGCGGATGTTCGACCTCCTGCAGGACCGCGGGACCTACGACGAGGCCATGGAGCTGTACTGGAAGATGCACCCCGCGCGCCTGGCGAACCTGGCCGTGATGGGCGAGGCCATCGCCGGCACGTCGCTCGTCCACCGCCTGGCCTGGAAGTACCAGAACTGGCTGCAGGGCTTCAACGGCGGGCCGATCCGCTTCCCGCAGGGCCGCCTCAACGACGGCCAGATGGCCCGCCTGCGCTCGAGCCTCGTGGCCGCCGGGCTGCCGGTCACCGACGACCCCGACGAGCGGTTCTTCGTGGGGCGCCTTCCCACCGAGCTATGACGCTGATCCTGGACAACGCGGCCGTCGTCGCCTCCACCGACGTCGGCGCGATCATCGACGCGCTCGAGGACGGGCTGCGTGCCGAGGCGGCCGGCGGCGTCGACACGGTGCCGCGCATCAACCTCGCCGCGGGCGGCGAGTTCTTCCGCCTCATGCCCGTGGTCATCGCGGGCATGGACATCATGGGCTTCAAGGTCTTCAACGGCTCGATCGCCCAGGGCGTGCGGTACGTGATCGGCCTCTACCGGGCCTCCTCGGGGGAGCTGCTGTCGCTCATGGACGCCAGCTACCTCACCGCCGCGCGCACCGGTGCGACCACCGGGCTCGCCACGCGGCTGATCACGCAGGAGGACGACGTGCCGGTGGTGGGCGTCATCGGGTCGGGGCTGGAGGCACGGACGAACCTGGAGGCGATCTGCGCGGTCCGCACGGTGCGGGAGGTCAAGGTCTTCAGCCGCGACGCGGGCCGGCGGGCGCGCTTCGCCGATGAGATGGGCGAACGCCTGCAGGTCGATGTGCGCCCGGTCGCCTCCGGGGCGGACGCCGCCGACGCCGACGCCGTCCTCGTCGCGACGAACACCGGCATGAACACCGGCCGCGTGGCGCTCGAGGCCGAGTGGCTGCCCTCGGAGGCGCACGTGAGCACGATCGGCTCGACGATGCCGGCCCTGCGCGAGGTCGAAGCCGAGGTCTTCGCGCGCGCCGACGTCGTGGTCGTCGACACCGAGCACGCCCGCAACGAGTCGGGCGATCTCATCGCCGCCGTCGAGGGCGGGCAGTGGTCCGACGACAAGCTACGGCTGCTGCACGATCTGACGACAGCCGCGACCCCGGTCGCCGGCGCGCTGACGGTCTTCAAGTCGGTCGGGACGGCGACCCAGGACATCATCGCCGCCGCGGCGACCTATGAGACCGCCAGGGCTCGCGGGCTCGGCCGCAACGTCGACTTCCTCGACCTCAAGGTGTTCTGATGATCGTCCCCGCCTTCGCCCCGATCGACGTTGCGCTGGCCGAGCTTTGTGCGGGCAAGATGGTCGTCGCCTGCGACGGCGACGGCCCGGAGGCCGAGGCCTCCCTGGTCATGGCCGCCGAGCACGTCACGCCCGAGGCGATCAACTTCATGGCGCGGCACGGCCGCGGCGTGATCTCGCTGGCGCTGCCGCCCGCGCGGTGCGCCGAGCTGGGGCTACGGCCCATGGTGGCCGCCGGGGGGTCGCCGGCCACGACGCCCTTCATGGTCTCGATCGAGGCCCGCGAAGGTGTGACGACCGGGATCTCGGCGGCGGACCGCGCCCGCACCATCCGGGAAGCCGTGGACCCGGCCGCCACGCCGGACGACCTCGCACACCCCGGCCACGTCTCCGTGCTGCGCGCACAGCCCGGCGGCGTCGTGGAGCAGGCAGGCCGCACGGAGGCCGCCGTCGACCTGGCCCGGCTGGCCGGCTGCCAGGCGGCAGGCGTGACGTGCGAGGTGATGAACGACGACGGGAGCATGGCCCAGGTCGGCGACCTCCTGCACTACTGCGCAATCCACGCTCTCACGCTGGTCTCGGTGGCGGACCTGGTCGACTACCGCCATCGCCGCGACCAGGTCGTCGAGCGGGTGGCGGCGGCCTCCCTGCCCACGGCTTCGTTCGGCGACTTCACCGTGGTCGGCTACCGCACGCTGGCGGACGAGGACCAGCACCTCGCCCTGGTCAAGGGCGACGTCACGGACCAGGAGGACGTCCTGGTCCTCACCCACGTCGACTGCATCGCCGGTCACGTCTTCCACGCGGTCGACTGCGAGTGCCGCGGCCAGCTGGAGGCCTCGCTGGCCCGGATCCACGCGGCCGGGGTCGGCGTCCTGCTGTTCCTGTCGGCCGGGCGCTCCGGCGGGCTCGAGTCGCTCGGCGGGCACCGCCCTCCCCCGGGACCGGACGACGCCCGCGTCGTCGAGCAGATGCTCGCCGACCTCGGCGCCCGCCGGCACGTCGGCCCGCGCTCGCCCTGGGCGCCTCAACCGGCAGAGCGGACCGTCGTGCTCGACGGTCGCGGCACGGACCGCACCGGGATGGTGACCACGGTCGTCGCGCCGACGGCGTGGTGGATGACCTCCACCGACCCGTCGACGACGCCGACGGCGTCCACCAGCAGCGAGTAGTTCAGCGTCGGGAGCCGGTCCGTGCCCCAGTCGCGGACCTTGAACACGGCACCGTCGCGCGAACCCCAAACCGAGAAGGTCGCGCGGCGCCGGCGCGCGGATACCTTCACCAGCACCTCCAGGGCCTGCTCGAGCAGATGGCCCACGACCGCGATGAGCTCGGCGTCCCCGAGGTGCGCGGGCAGCGCGGTCACCCTGCTGCGGCGGTCGATCTTGACAGTGATGCCGCGCTGCCCGGCGATCATGGTCTCGGCAAGAATGAGCCCGGCGAGCGTCGCGTGCTCGATGCCCGAGACGACCGCGTGGTAGGACTGGCCGTGGGTCGCGAGGAGGTCCGCGATGAACCGCTGCGCCTCCGCGGGCTCGCCGAGCGCCAGCAGCCCGCTCACCCCGTGCAGGCGGTTGGCGTGCTCGTGGGTCTGCTCGCGCAGGCCGCGGACGACGCGCTCGAGCGCCTGCAGCTGGCGGTCCTGGCGGTCGACGAGGTTCGCGATGCGGATCGCCGTGACCGCGTGATCGGCGAAGAAGGCGAGCACGTCGAGATCGTGGTCGGGCCACGGGCCGGCCTCGCTGCGGTACACGTTGAGCACGCCCACCGTCTCGCCCTCGATCCGCAGCGGCGTCGCGACGAACGAGCGGTACCCCTCGCGGATCGCCGGCTCGCGCCACATCCGCAGGCCCGGGTAGGTCACGATGTCGGGCACGACGATCGACCGCCGCTCGCTGACCGCGAGACCGCTCGGGCCCACGCCACGGACCAGGCGTTCCTGCATCTCGCGCCGGTAGCTGTCGCTCAACCCCCACGCGTCGGCCAGCAGGAGCTGCCGGCCGGGCCCGACGAGCAGGATGGCGGCAGACCGGGCGTCCACAACTCCAGCCGCCGCGCGGGCGATGCGCCCCAGCGTCTCGTCCAGGCTCTCCCCTGCCCCGATCCCGCTCACCGACAGCATGGCGTCGAGCTGCGAGCGCCGCAGATCCCGGACCGATGCGTCGTCGGGCACGAGCTGGATGGGCTCAGCCATCGAGCTGCAGCCAGCGGTAGATCTTGGCCGGACGGCCCGGACCGTCGCTGAACGTCTCGTACTCGACTTGGCGCACGGCGATCAGGTACTCCAGGTAGCGCCGCGCGGTCACGCGCGCGACGGCGGCGCGCACGGCGACCTCGTCGGACGTGAGCGCCTCGCCTCCCGAGCGGCGCAGCGCGCCGCGCACCGCCTCGAGCGTCGCGGGGTGCAGTCCCTTGGGGAGCATGCGGCCCTCGGCGCGGGCGCACAGCCGGTCGATCTCGCTCTGGTCCAGGTCGGACGACGCAAGCATCCGCATCCGGTCGCGGAAGTGCACGAGCGCCTGCTGGAGCCGCTCGATCGTGAACGGCTTTACGAGGTAGTCCAGGACCCCGAGCTGGAGCAGCGTGCGAACCACCTTCGGGTCGCGCGCCGCGGTCACCGCGATCACCTCCGGGCCGCCGCCGCGGCGCACGTCGCGCAGCACCGATACGCCGTCGGCGCCGGGCAGCGCCAGGTCCAACAGGATCAGGTCGATCGGCACCCCGCGGCGCAGGACGGCCATGGCCTGCTCGCTGGTCCCGGCCACCGCCGACACGCGGAAGCCGGGATGCGCGGAGACGAAGCGGCGGTGGATCGACGCCACCTTGGCGTCGTCCTCGACGATCAGGACCTGGTAGTCAGGCATTCGGCACCTCCACTTCGAACGTCGATCCGACCTTGAGCCGTGCGATGGTCAGCGACCCCCCGGCCGCGTCGGCGATCTGGCTGACAAGGCCGAGCCCGGCGCCGCCGTGATCAGGCTTCGTCGTGAAGCCGTGCCGCACGAGCTCGTCGTCGGCGAGGCCGTCCAGCCCGACGCCCCAGTCGCGCACACGCACGACGGTGCGATCGCCGTCGTCCCGGAGCAGAAGCGTGACGCGTCGCCGCTTCTGCGGCAGCCCGGCCACGGCGTCGAACGCGTTGTGGAGCAGGTTGCCCACGACGCTGATGGCCTCCGCCTCCCCAAGGCGCGCCGGGAGCCGGCCCAGCCGGGTGCGGCGATCGATGACCAGGCGGATGCCCTTCTGGTGGGCGATGCTCGCCTCGGCGAGCAGCAGCCCGGACAGGATCCGGTTCTCCACGTGGTCGTGGACCGCCGCGTTGCTGGCGTGGTGCTCGGTCTCCAGGGCGGCGATGAACTGCTGCGCGCGGCGGCCCTCGCCGTCCTCGAGCAGCTCGAGCAGCAACTGCAGGCGGCGAACGTGGGCCTGCGTCTGCTCGCGCAACCCGCGCACGACCCAGCCGAGCGCGATGAGGCGATACTTCTGCTCGTCCATGAGCTGGGCGGTCCGCACCGCGGCCGCCACATGGATCGCGATGAGCTCGAGGCGGTCGAGGTCGTCGTCCGACCACGCCCCCGCCCGCCGCCGGTAGACGATGAGGCCGCCGATCACCGCGTCGCCGACGATCAGCGGCAGGATCACCGCGGCGCGGTAGCCCTCGCGCTCGGGCGCGTAGCGCCACTTGGCCATCAGCGGGTCGACGGTCGCGTCCGCGATGACCACGGGACGGCGCGTCCGCATCGCGATCATGATCGGCATGCCGTCTTCGGCGCGGGTGAAGATCTCGCCGTACTCGGCGCTCAGGCCGTAGCCCGCGGCGAACCGGAGGCGGCGGTGGCCGTCGAGCAGCAGCACGCTGGCGAACTGGGCGGCGACCAGGCCCGCGGCCTGGGCGGCGATCGTCGTCAGGATCCGCGCCAGCGGCGCCGGCGTCGCGACCGCGCGGCTCATGGCCAGGACCGCACCCAGGTCGTCGTCTTGCCGAAGCGGGGCGCTCGCTCCGTCTGGGATCGGAATGGTCACCCCGGTCGGCAGGGTACGTCAACGCGCCGCGAACGGCCCCCGGTTTCGCTCTCGAGCACGACCAGAACCCGCGCTAGACGGTCGCGGTGGCCGCGTCGGTCAGCTCGTCCAGCGACGGCTTGATGTGCTCCATGAAGAGCTCCATCTGGCGGATGACGTCCTCCTTGGGCTGCTGGGCGTAGTGCGTGATGAGCACCAGGTGCTCGGCCGGCAGCTGGGTGAACTGGTCGATCAACTGGGTCCGGACCTCCTCGACCGAGCCGATCACCCACAGCCCGGAGTCGATGACCGACTGCACGGGGTCGCGCTCGTCGTAGCCGACACCGCCCTTCGGGAGCAGGGGCGCGTAGAGGTTCTTGAAGACCTCGGCGTCGTGCGCGAGCGCCGCGGCGCGCGCCTCCTCGGTGGTCTCTGCGACCTGGATCCAGCGCACGAGCGCCTGGCGCTCGCCGAGGACGGCGTCATGGCCGGCGGCGTGCGCGGCGTCCACATAGGCGCGCGCGAACTTCGCAGCCTTGGCGATCGGCGAGAAGTAGGTCGGGATGAACCCACGGCGGGCGCAGTACTCCACCGTCTCCTGGCTGGCGTTGCTCGCGACGAAGACCGGCGGGTGCGGGTCGGTGTACGGCGCGGGCGTGACGCTGATGCGCTGGACGTTCCCGTTGGGGCCGATCTCGCCCGGGGCGCCGAGCCGCGCCGTGACCTCGCTCATCTCCCACTCGACGCCGTCGTCGTACGGGAACGGGATCTGCCAGATGGTCCCATCGTGGGCGATCGACTCCTGCGTCCAGGCGTCGATGACCAGGTCCACCTGCTCCTCGAAGACCGCGCGGTTGGCCTTGTCGTCGGCCACCAGCGCCGCCAGCCGCTCGGCGCCCATGAGCTCACGCGCCTCCTCGGTCGTACCGTTGGGCGAGAGCGTCGCCCGGGCGCCGAGGTGCTGCCCGAGGACGTTGGTCCAGCGGGCCTGGTAGCCGCGGGAGAAGCCGACGAAGCACCGCCCCTGCGTCAGGTGGTCGATGACCGCGGTCTCCTCGGCGACCCGGATCGGGTTCTGGGCGCTCATCGTGTAGCCCAGCTCACCCACCCGGACGTTCTCAGTGATCGCCGCCCAGTGCGCGGCCAGCAGACCGGGCGCCGGACCGACCTCATAGCCCTCCGAGTGGAAGTGATGCTCGATCGAGCTGACGCCCCAGAACCCGAGCTCGTCGGCGGCGCGGACGAGGTCGTTCATCCCGAGCAGCGCGTCGTTGAAGCGGTCGACGTTGCGGCCGAGCGGGCGAAGCGCCTCACGCTCCCGCTCGTCCTTGGCCGCGACGACAGGATACAGCTGCAAGATGGGCTTGACCACGGGATCTCCTGGCGCTCGAGGGAAGCGCGAGCGTAGGTGCGACTCGTCCGCCCACCGGCGTTTCGGTATCGGGCGCGTTCGGAACGACGGCGGCGACCGCTGCGACGCGGTCGTCGCGCCGGCGTCAGTCGGCGGTGCCCGCACGGGCGAGCGCGAGGAAGGGCTCGAGCGCCGCCGGGTTGACGAGCGCGCCGCGGTTCAGGACCGCGGAGGGATCGGCGCCCATCAGGATCCGCTTGACCGGGAGCTCGAGGGCCTTGCCGGACAGCGTGCGCGGGACCTCGGCGATCGCGTGGATCACGTCAGGGACGTGGCGCGGCGAGCAACGCTCGCGGACGCCACGGGCGATCCGACGGCGCAGGTCGTCATCCAGGCGCGCGCCGTCGCGGAGCACCACGAACAGCGGCATCCAGCTCTCGGCGCCCGCCTGCGGCACGTCGACGACAAGCGCGTCCGTGAGCTCTTCGAGGGCGAGCACCGCGCGGTAGATCTCGCTCGTGCCCATCCGGATGCCACCGCGGTTGATCGTGGCGTCGCTGCGACCGTGGATGACCGCGGTGCCCCGGTCTGTGAGCTCGATCCAGTCGCCGTGGCGCCAGACGCCGGGGTAGGTGTCGAAGTAGGACTCGCGCAGGCGCGAGCCGTCCTCGTCGCCCCAGAAGTACAGCGGCATCGAGGGGAGCGGCGCCGTGAGGACGAGCTCGCCGAGCGTGTCGACGACGGCGTTGCCATCCTCATCCCATGCCTCGAGGCGCGCGCCGAGCGCGGCGGCCTGGAGCTCCCCGAGGTGGACCGGGAGCGTGGGCACGCCGCCGACGAACGCGGTGCACACGTCAGTGCCGCCGCTCATCGAGAACAGCCAGACGTCGCTGCCTAGCCGGTCGGCGATCCACGCGAACCCCTCGGGTGGGAGCGGCGAGCCGGTCGATCCGACGGCACGGATGCGGAGGGCGCGACCCTCGGTGGGGACGAGGCCCTCCTTCATGGCGGCGGTGATGAAGGCGGCGCTCGTGCCGAACATCGTCACCCCCGCCGCGTCACACAAGTCCCAGAGCGCGGGCCCCGCGGGGCTTCCGTCGAACAGCACGATCCGTGCATCGGTGTGGAGGACCCCGATGAGGTAGTTCCACATCATCCACCCGGTCGTCGTGAACCAGAGGACGCGGTCGTCGCTGCGGGCGTCGAGGTGGAGATGGGCGCTCTTGAGCTGCTCGAGCAGGATTCCGCCGTGGCCCTGGACGATCGGCTTCGGCAGGCCGGTGGTCCCCGAGCTGTAGAGGATCCACAGCGGGTGGTCGAACGGGACGGGGAGGAACTCCAGCGCGTGGTCGCCCGCGGGGACGAAGCCCTCGGCCCAGCCCGTCCCGTCCAGGTGGCCGAAGCGCACGGTGGGGGCGCCGGTCACCTCGGAGATCTCCGCGGCCGCCTCGGAGCGGTCGAAGTCCTTGCCGCCGTAGCGGTACCCGTCGACGACGAGCAGGACCTTCGGATGCAGCTGCGCGAAGCGGTCGATGACCGACTGGGCGCCGAACTCGGGGGCCGCGACCGTCCAGATCGCCCCGAGCGAAGCGGTGGCAAGGAACGCGGCGACGGTCTCGGGGATGTTCGGCAGATACGCCGCGACGCGGTCGCCGCGTGTCACGCCGACTGCCGCGAGGCCGGCGCGGACCCGTGCGGTCTCGCGGCGGAGGTCCGCCCACGTCCAGGCGGCCAGCGGCTGCAGCTCGGAGGCGTGCATGATTGCGACGGCATCCAAGTCGCGTGGGACGTCGCGCAGCAGGTGGGCGGCGTAGTTGACCTGCGCCTGCGGGAACCACTCGGCACCGGGCATGGTCCGCGTGCCGAGCGCCGGGCCTGGGTCGCCGGCCACTGCGAACTGCTCCCAGATCGCCGTCCAGAAGCCGTCGAGGTCGTCCACCGACCACGCCCAGAGCTCGCGGTAGTCGGTCGGCCGGCCGACGGCGCGGGCGAACCGCGTCATCGCCGCCGACTCGATCGCCTCCGCTGTGGGCTGCCAGACAACGGCCGGGACGTCGCGCATCCGGCGATGCTCTCGCGTTGACGCCAGAAGTCCAAGACATGAACCCGATTGACGTCATAGGCATTCATGATGGAGTTGCGGCAGCTGCGCTACCTCGCCTCCCTCGCCCGGGAGGGGCAGTTCACGCGCGCGGCGGCACGGCTGAACGTCGCGCAGCCTGCGCTGTCCCAGCAGGTCCGCAAGCTGGAGGACGAGCTGGGCGTCGCGCTCGTCGACCGGACTCCACATGGCGCACGCCTCACCGTGGCGGGCGAGCGCGCGGTCGCCCGGGCGCGGTCCATCCTCGCCGAGGTGGACGCGCTGCGCGAGGAGATCGGCGAGCTGGCCGGTCTCACCGGCGGACGGGTCACCGTCGGGGTCACCCCGGCCTCCGGGCCCGTCGACGTGGCGGCGATCCTCGGTGCCTTTCAACGGGACCGGCCGGCGATCGAGCTGGCGGTCCTCGAGCGGCTGAGCGTCGAGCGTGCGCTCGTGGCGGAGGGACTCGCCGTCGCCATCCTGCCGCGCAGTGACGCGGAGCGACCGGGACCACCGATCGCCGCGGTGGCGCTCGCCGGTCGCGGCCTGGCCTTCGAGGTCTTCCTCGCCTGGCGCCGCGATCGGCGCCAAGCGCCCGCCACCCGGGCGTTCATCGGGCAGGTGGTCTCGCACCGGAGCGGGCACAACTCCGACGCGCTCGAACGTCCGAAGGCGGGAGCTTCGTGAGGATCCGACGCGCCGTGCCGAGATGGGCGTGACCGGTGTGCACCTATCGCGTTCGCGCCGAGACCCTGGTACCGAACTTGGTACCCGACCGGCCCGAAACAGCCCGCCCCAGCCACCCCCAGCCACGCTAAGATCCCAGTAACAAAGCCAATAGACCCGGTTCTGGCCGATCATAATCCGCGTGTCGGGGGTTCGAGTCCCTCCTCCGGCATCACGAAAGGCCTGCAAAACAGCGGTTTTGCAATGTGGCCTTTCCGTCGCGGAGGCGGACTTGGTACCCGGTTGGTACCGAGATGGTCCCCAGGCCCGGTCCTCACCGAGAGGGATCCGTTGCCGCCCGTCCCGCGTTCGCGCGTCCTACCGAGCGCAGTCACCGCTCGCGGACTGCGTAGGTCAGGTGGGTCACCCGCTGCGTCGGCTCCGCGTGGACCGGCTCCAGGGCCACGCGGCCCGGGTCCACGCCCTCGAAGAGGCGGATTCCGGAGCCGAACAGCACGGGTGAGAGCGCGATCGTGAACTCGTCGATCAGGCCGGCGTTCACGTACTCCAGGATCGTTGCGCCGCCGCCCGCGATGCGGACGTCCCGGTCGCCGGCGGCCTCGCGGGCCTGG
>JAICKX010000077.1 GCA_025927685.1 Thermoleophilia bacterium
CCCGCCCCCTCGAGGATCGTCCGCGCCCGCCGGCCGAAGTCGACCGAGATGACGGGGTCGAGCGTCCCGTGCCCGATCGCGACCGGCGGGAGCGGCGGGCTGAGATCGGCCTCGAACCCCTCCACGACCGGGATGAACCCGGAGAGCGCGAGGATGCCCGCCGGCCGCGGCCGTCCCGTCCCCAGCCCGAGCGCGTGCGACATCACCGCGCCCTGCGAGAAGCCCCCGAGCACGGTGCGCTCGGGGCCGACGCCGGTCTCCTCGGCCAGCTCCTCGAGCCACCGCGAGGCGAGCTCGTAGGTCGGGCCGAACGTGCCGGGGTCGGGATAGCCGACCTGCCGCACGACGTACCAGTGCGCCCCGCCCGGCGGCAGCGACAGCGGCGCGCGCGGCGTCACGCCGACCAGGCGCCGCTCCGGGTCGAGCATGTCGAGCAGCGGGAAGAGGTCGTGCTCGTTCGCGCCGCGCCCGTGGAAGAGGACGAGCGCCCCGTCCGGCCGGCCGGCGGCCGGCCGGACGAGATGCTCGAGGCCGCCGGGGCTCACCTGACGGCCCAGTCCGCGCGCGGGTCGGGAAGCGGCGTCACGACCTTCTCGACCTGCTCGCGCAGGTGCTCGTAGTTCGGCGGCAGCGCCAGCCGCTCGCCGAGGTGCTCGACGTCCTCGTCCGTCGTGAAGCCCGGGCCGATGGTCGCGATCTCGAAGAGCACACCGCTCGGCTCGCGGAAGTAGATCGACTTGAAGTAGTAGCGGTCGATGATGTCGGTCGGCCGCCCGCCGCCGTCGGCGACACGATCGCGCCACGCCTGGTGCTCCTCGGGGAGCGACGACCAGGCCACGTGGTGGACGGTGCCGGCGCCGGGCCAGCCGGTGCCGGCGACCTCGTCGTAGGCGTAGAACGAGCCGCGCCGGTCGCCGCGCACCTCGAACCCGGACTCGCCTCCGGGCGCGAAGCCGAGCGTGTCCGTCAGGAACGCGCGGCTGGTCTCAGCGTCGCCCGTGTAGGCGCGCACGCCGTCGAAGCCCTGGATCGCGACCGCGGCCGGGATGTCGGGATGGACCGCGACCAGCGGCTCGTCCCCGGTTTCGACGAGCCGGATCTCGAGCCCCAGGCCCTCGGGATCGGCGAACGTCAGCCGGTCGCCGTCACGGGCCGCCTCGAGGCCCTCGCGGGTCAGCCGCTCCTGCCAGAAGTCGACGGCGTCGGCCGATCCGACCCGCCAGACGACCGTGTGCACCATCCCCCGCCCGGCGCGGCCGCGGCGGGCGCCCGGGTACTCGAAGAAGGTGATGTCTGAGCCTGCGCTCCCGGTCTCGTCGGCGTAGAACAGGTGGTAGACCGTGGGGTCGTCCTGGTTTACCGACTTCTTCACCAGGCGCAGGCCCAGGACGCGCGTGTAGAAGTCGACGTTCCCCGGCGCGTCGCCGGTGATCGCCGTCACGTGGTGGATGCCCTCGAGCTTCATAACTCAGATTCCTCCGCTTCGCGTAGCAACTACGAAATTGTTAGTGGACAGCCCGCATCCTAGACTGCCTGCGTGACTCGCGTCGGCGCGGTCGACATGGGGACGAACTCGACCCGCCTGCTGGTGGCCGACGTCGAGGGCACGGACCTCGCCGAGATCGAGCGGCTGCTACGGATCACGCGGCTGGGCGACCGGGTCGACGCGGACGGCCGGCTCGCGGACGCCGCCATGGAGCGCGTCCACGGCGTGCTCGAGGAGTACGCGGCGCGAGCGCGCGAGCTCGACGCGGAGCACGTGTTGGCGACGGCGACGAGCGCCGTCCGCGACGCCGCCAACGGCCGCGAATTCCTGGACGCGGTGGAGCGCCGGCACGGATTCGAGACGCGCCTCCTCTCCGGGCGGGAGGAGGGCGGGCTCACCTACCGCGGCGTCACGTCCCGGTTCGCCGCCGGGCCGGGCACGCTCGTGTGCGACATCGGCGGCGGCTCGACGGAGCTCGTGCTGGGCGGGCCGGACGGCGTGGACGACGCCGTGAGCCTCGACATCGGCTGCGTGCGCATGTCGGAGCGGTGCCTGCGCTCCGACCCGCCGGGCGACGACGAGATCGCGGTGCTGCGCGAGGCCGTCACCGCGCTCCTCCCCCGTGAGCTCACGAGCCGGGCCGCGGTGCTCGTCGGCGTGGCCGGCACGGTGACGACCCTCGCCACCATCGACCGCGGCCTCGACCGCGAGATCCCCGAGGAGATCGACGGCCATCGCCTCGCACCCGAGACCGTCGAGGCGCTGCTCCGCCGGCTGGCCGCGCTGCCGCTCGCCGGGCGCCGCGAGGTGCGCGGCCTCATGCCCGAGCGGGCGCCGACCATCGTGGCCGGCGCGGCCATCGCGGCGGAGGTTCTGCGGGCGACCGGGGCGCCCGAGATGGTCGTGTCCGAGCGCGACATCCTGCACGGCGCCGCGCTCCTTGCGGCCGAACCGGGCTAGCCGTCACTCGTCGACCCGCGGGCCGAGCGCGAACGTCTCTGCGGAGCCCCCGGTCCGTGGAGTCGCCCGCTCGGGACGGCCGCCACCAGATCATGGAACCGGGGACTCAGCGCTCGCCGCTCGGCGGCGGTGCCGCGAAGACCGCGGCGCCGCCGAGCTGGTCCGTCAACCCGAGGTCGTCCCGGTGGTTCCAGATCTCGACCACCTTGCCGTGCTCGCCGAACCGGAAGATGTTCACGGCCGAGAACTCGACGCGCCTCCCGGTGGGGGCCTGTCCGCCCCAGCTCCCGTCGTTCGTGCCGGACGCCGTCCACCGGGCGGCGACGAGGTCGCCCTCCGCCAGCATGAGGTCGACGCGCCACCTGAGGTCGGGAAACGCCTGCCGGAACTGCTCGGCGATCCGGGCCTGCCCGGCCGCACCGGGAGCGGCCTGCGTGGGCCGAAGATCGTGGCGGACGTAGTCCTCGGCGAACACCTCGCTCGCGAAGCCCACGTTGCCGAGCGCCCACACCTCCTCGTAGAACCGGCGGACGAGCTGCTTGTTGGCCTCGGGGTCCATACGGCGGTCAGCCGGCGGACGACTCGCCGCCGTCCGCGCCGGCGTCGGTGGTGCCGGGCGGCTCCGCGGCAGGCGTGTCGGGGCCGTAGTCCGATTCGAGCTCCTCGGACAGCTCCCGCGAGCCGGTCTCCGGCTGGACGTCGGCCGGCGGGTGGCCGGAGCCGGCGAGCTTCGTGCCGCGCGCCGTCAGCCGATCCATCAACCTGTCGAGCCATCCCATCGGGCGGAGTCTACGCCGCGCGGCCCCGCGCCGGACTGATAATGCCGATGGCCCGGGTGGTGGAACTGGTAGACACGGGGGACTTAAAATCCCCTTCCCCACGGGGAGCGCGAGTTCGAGTCTCGCCCCGGGCATGGAGACGAGCGCGACAGCGGCCGACACACAGCGTGCCGCAGCAGGGGAAACGGCGAGATCGGCTCGACGCGATCCCGCTCGAGGCGTAGAGTCGGGCTACCAACCCGAGGAGCGGCCGGGCATCGCGGAGGGGGAGGCATGCGATGCCCGGCCTTCCATACAGTCTGCCGAAAGGTGTGGGGCGTGCGTCGGGCAGGCTGCCAGAACTTGTAACGTTGATGTCGGCGTCGTACCCCTGCCCACACGGAATACGGGTCAGCGCTCCGGCTGATCCGGGTCGGCCACGAGGCGCTGCTCGACCTCCTCCGGCGTGAACTTCTCCACGACCCAGTAGTGCTCGTGGCGGTCGACGACCGTCTCGAATTCGGGCATGACGTGTCCCGGGAGGACGGTGAAGTGATCCTCCTGGTCGTGGGCCGACTCGAACTCGTCCGGTGTGAGCTCGAGCGTGCCCCAGCAGTCCTCGTCCGCGCATTCGCAGACGAACGGCGCGGTCTCGCCGATCAACAGCGTCGGCTTCTCGAACTGCTGGCGCCGCTCGTTGTAGCCGCGGAACGCCTGCTCGTTCTTCTCGACCCGACGAGCACGCTGCTTCTGCCACTCCAGGAACTCGTTCTCGTCCTGGTATCGCTCGTCACTCATCTCCCCGTCCCTCCCGCACTCGCCTGCCCCGCCGCCCGGCTCCCTCGAGGACAGACTCCGGCCGGGCGTCGCCTCGCAGTGTATGGCCAGAACGCCCGGCCGTGTGGACGCGCGACCCATTCCCGCGCATGCCGTCTCCTAACCGCATGCCGTCACGGCGTGACGCATCACGTGCACCCCAGCCCGTCGCCGTTGCCATCCAGCCGGTACGGGTCGGAGCCCGTCACATGCACCGGCGTCTTCGAGGCCGGGATGTCGGCGCAGTCCAGATCACCCGCGACCGGGAGGCACGGCGAGTACCCCGGCTCGCAGCCGTTCGCGCTCGCGCCTGCGCCGCCCGCTGCTCCGGCCGTGCCCGACGACACCGCGGCGTCCGGCTCGAGCTGCGTGCCCGGGCACGCTCCCCACAGGCCGCGATGCGCACGCTTGGCCCTCACGGCGAGCACCAGGATCCGGCCCGAGAACCGGCCGCGGTCGCCGCGGTAGAAGTAGGGAGCGGCGGCACCGCGGCTCACCATCGCCAGGTTCACGTTCGTCCGGCCGCGATACACGTAGCGCAGCAGGCGCCCGTACCGATCGACTCGGTCCAGCGCGGGGTCGCGGACGAGCCGCAGGCGCGAGCCGGCCGGGAGCAGCCGCTCGAGCACTGCCCGAGCCTGGGCCGAGTAGCACTCGCTCGACGAGAGCTCCGGCGTGTCGATCTGGAGGAGCCGGACGTAGGCGCCCGTGCTGACGACGATCGTGTCGCCGTCGACCACCCTCCTCAGCATCGCGTTCGCGCCGCGCGGACGATGGCGGCGGTGACGCTTCGCCGCCGTCCGCTCCCTGGAGCTCGGCTGATCCGCGGCCCGCGAGCTCGCCGGCCCCTTCGGGATGGTCGCGCGTGTCGTCGTCGCACCGCAGGCCGCCGCGAGCAGCGCGACCGCAAGCCAGCACAGCGCCGCCGCCACGCGGGCGCCGCCGGCGGGCGGAGTCACCGCGGATCGGCGCGGTCGATGTTCCAGTGGCGGGCCGCGGAGATCAGCCAGCCGCCGTCTCCCGTGGTGGTCATCGAGAGGCGGCTGACGGCGCGCTGGCCGCCCTCGTGGTCCCCGTAGAGGACATCGATCACGAGCCGCTCGCGGGCGGCGATCGCATCGGCGGCCAGATCGAACTCCGGAGCCTTCGGATCGCGGAAGACCCCCTGCCAGAAACCCATGTCGCCCGGCGGCACGAAGATGTCGCGCGTCAGGCGCTGGAACTCCTCGAGCGGCGGAGGAGGGCCGCTGCCGGGCTCGGGCTGGGTCGAGAAGCGCCAGCCGTGCAGCACCGCGATGCCCGCGCCCACGTTCCGCACCGACATCGCCAGGTATACGGCCTCCGGCGTGGCCTCGGCGGCGCCGCGGCCGCCGTCCACGCGCAGGAGGCGGCCGTCCACGAACCCGACCTTCTGCGGCGGGTCGTCGAGCCGTGACGGCATGATGAGCGGCCGCAGTCCCGCCATCAGCGCCCGCTCGGCGACGCGGGCCGAGCGGTTGGACGACTTGACGGCCGAGAAGGTCGCCACGGCCAGCACGAGCGTGCCGCCGGCCGTTGCGATCGACGAGATGGTGACCCAGTCCGCCAGAGCGCCCACTCTAGCGACGTGTGATGCCTGAGCGCCCGGGGAATCATGCGACCGATGCCGCGCGTGCGACTGACAGCCACCGGCGTCGGCGTCGGGGCATCCGACGAGGCCGACGCCTTCGCGGAGATGGTCTCGACCGAGATCTCGCACGTCGCACCGGCGGCGCGGCCGGACACCCGGGTGGGCCAGGACGACGCGGTCACCGTCAGCGTGGAGCTCGACCGCGGCGATCAGTCGGCCGTGGGCGAGGTGCTCGAGCGGCTCCTTCAGGAGCCCCGTGTCGAGAGCTCGCTCCTCGAAGACGAGCCGGACTGAGCCCTCGCCACAGGGGAAGGACGCTTCCGGCCCCGTCTGGCGGTATTCTCGTGGGGCTGTGGATCGTGAGGTGCTACGACGCGAGCGGCTGGTCAAGAACGAGGAGGCGGCGCGTGCCTACAACAACCGCCGGGTCAGCTTCGAGCTTGACGACGAGGCCACCGAGGACGAGGAGGTCCCGTTCCTCTGCGAGTGCGGCGACGCGAGCTGCGCGGAGGCGGTGGAGATGACGACGGACCAGTTCATCGCGGTGCACTCGGCGCCGAACCGGTTCGCGGTCGTCCCGAGCCACGTCCTCGGCGAGGTCGAGTGGGTGTTGGAGACCGGCGAGAAGTACTGGGTCGTCGAGAAGCGCCCGTCCGCGATGCGGGCTGCGCAGTAGCGGTCTTCCGTTTCCGCACCTTCCGCCGTGGGAACGTGTGTGGTGGTGGGTACGAGGGCCGGCAATCTCACCGTCAGGCTGCCGGGGGAGGCGGCGAGCGTCCCCCGCGCACGTCACCTCGTGCGCGAGTTTCTGGCGCGCAAGCGTCACGACCCCGCCGACCACGCGGGCGTCCTCCTCTCCGTGTCGGAGGCGTGCACCAATGCGATCGTCCACGGCTACCGCGACGGCCAGGGGGAGATCCACATGGAGGCGTGGATCGACGGCTCCAGGCTCCGCATCGTCATCCGTGACTCCGGCGTCGGCCCGGACGCCCCCGCCGAGGGCGGGGGACAGGGCTACGGCATGCTGCTCATCAGGGCCCACGTGGTCGACCTCCAGGTTCGCGACCGCAATCCGGGCACGGAGGTCGAGATGACGTTCGACCTCTCGCAGCAGTAGCGGCGCGCTACGGCGTCGCGTCGATCACGTCGAGCGGGAGCGGGGTCGCGGCCACGCAGTTCTGGCGCGCCGTCGTCGTCTGGCCCTGGTAGAGCGACGCGTTGTCGAACACGCCGCACGTCCCACCGGCAGCCTCGATGAGAGAACGCGCCGTCGACGAGTGGTCGTAGACGGTCGTGGTGTCGGCACAGCCGGTCGCAGGCATCGGGTCGCACCCGGGGGCGGCCAGCGTTCCGGGCGTGTCGGACGCGTTCAGGCCCGGCACGATCACCGTGAACATCGGCGCGACGATCCCCGCCCCGTCGGAGGTGTGGTTCTCGTCGAACGTGAGGATCACCACGCCGTTTCGGCCGACGTCCCGGCGCAGCCCGTCGAGGTTCATCTCGAGCCAGCGATCGGTGCCCTCCATGCCGCCGCGCCCGTCGCCCGGCCCTCCGCCGCACGACCGGTCGGAGTTGTGCCCGGAATGGCACATGCTCGGGACGACGAAGTTGACCCGGCCGAAGGTCTCGCTCCCGGTGAAGTTGCGCTGGACTGCGGTGGTCGAGTTCGGCACGTTGCCGGGGAAGTCGCGGACGTGCGCCTCGCAGGCCGCCGGGCCGGGCTGGGTCGCCGGCGTGTAGTCGGTGACGCCGCCGGGACCGTCGTTCACGACGAGCGCGTCGGGCGACTGGCTCCATGTGAGCAGCATCGGGCTGTGCTTGCGTGCGTAGAACATCGGCATGCCGGCGGAGCGGTCGGGGATGTCCGAGAACCGATCTGTCGAGCAGCTCGCCGGCCCGCCCGGGTAGTCCTCCTGGTAGACCTCGAACGGGACCGCGTTCGACTCCATGTAGCCGAAGACGTCGTAGACGGGGCCCGAGGTGTCGTTATGGCCCGGGGCGTACCCGACGATCCCGCCCTCGGGCGCGTCCTTGTTCAGGCCGCTCGGAAAATCGCCGTCGCGGACGTTGGCGTCGGTGCCCATCACCATCCACGCGTACTCCGGCGCCGAGGCGCGGATGCGGAACCCGAGATCGTTTCGGTACGACTGGAACATCCCCGAGTGGCACGGCCGCAACGCCACCCCGGCGTTGTCGCCCGCCGGATGGTCGCAGCCGGCCGGCGTAGGCACGAGCGAGAGCGACTCCGGGATGACGGTGCCGTTGATGTACGGCGCGGCCGGGTTGCCGACCACGTAGCGGGAGCCGGAGAGGCCGAACGTGCCGTCGTAGTCCTTGTTCTCGAACACCACGACGGCGATCTTCGCCGGCCCGATCGCCGGGGCGGCCGGGGGCGGAGCCGCGCCGGCCGACGCCGGGACCGCGGCGCACGCGGCGACGGCGAGGACGGCCGCGCACGCGGACCTCCACGACACTCGCCTACCGGCGTGCCCGTCCACCATAGCGAGGTACACGATACACAAGGGCGCGGCCGGGCCGCGACCCCCACGCCCACCGCTATCATCGCGCCGTTCCGATGCCCCTGTTCAAGCGCCCCGACCGGCCCACCCTGAAGCCGCGCCGGCCCCGGCCCGTGGTCGGGCCCGGAGACCGCGTGCGGATCGTCGCCGGGTACAGCCCCCAGCACGGCCAGTCGGGCGCGGTCGTGCGCGTGACCGGGCGCAGCGTCCTCGTCGAGCTCGACCAGCCGTACGCGGTGGCCGGCGGGAGCCAGCGCCTCTTCTACAGCTACGCCGGCGAGCTCGAGCAGATCGCCCGCGTCGGCCGCATGGGCGCGCAGGACCTCTTCGCCGACGACGAGGAGTAGACGGAGTCCCGCCTACTCGCCCGCGGGGAAGTTGTACGACTTGGCCGGCTTGAAGCTCTTCGGTGGGGTGCCCTCGAGGAGCGTGATCGCCATGTGCGACTGGAGCGTGAGATCGCCGAACGCCGTCGACGGCTTGCCGTTCACCCACATCTTCACGCCTCCGCAGTAGCCGCCGATGCACTTGGAGCTGAGGTAGACCCCCCACATGTCGAAGACGTCCGCCAGGCTCGCGCGGAACGAGGTGTCGCCGGACTCGATGTGGATGACACCGGTGTCGTCGTGGGTGTGCACCTCGGAGAAGGTCCCGGTCGCCGAGTCGAGCCCGATCTGCGCGGGGACGGGCACCTCGTGGCCGTCGACGTCGAGTTGGATGTGCACGTGGTAGTGGTTGACCGACGCGGCCTCCTGCGTCGGGGTGAGCCCGAGCGCCGACATCGCGCCCGCGAGGTTGGTGTAGTTCACCGGCCAGGTTCCTGCCGAGACGAAGTCGATCGTCTCGTGGCTGAGCCGCGAGGTCACGACCTCGGCGCTCGGATCCCCGCCGCTGTCGGAGCTGCCGCCTCCCCGGGCCACGATCGCGACCCCGATGATGGCCGCGGCCGCGACGACGGAGGCGGCGACCAGCCAGGCCCACGCCGGGATGCCGCCGCCGCCCTTCGGCCGGGTCGCGGCGATGCCCTCGCCCGTGCCCAGACGGCGCGCGCGGCGCTCGTTCGTCAGCTGCTTCTTCGCCTTGCCCATCGGCGGCCCATGATACCGGCGACCCCTTCGACGCCCTCCCGCGTATATTGGCGGCCGATGGGCACCTGGGCGATCGTCCGCTTCCTGCACGTCGCCGCCGCCGCCGTGTGGCTCGGCATGCAGGTGGCGCTCTTCGTGCTCGTGCCGGCGCTGCGGCGGATGCTGCCGCCGGAGCGGGTGCGCGAGGTCGTGCGGGCGGCGGGGATGCGGCTGGCGATCGTCGCGGCGGTCGCGCTCCCGACGATCGCAGTCACGGGCGTGGCGCTCGGGCGGCACGAGGAGGCGGCCGCCGAGCATCCCGGCGTCGTCCACCTGAAGCAGGCGCTGCTCGTCGCGGTCGCGGCCATCCTGGTCGGGCACGGGCTCGTCCCCGGCCGGCGGGCGCGGCTCGCCGCGTCGGTGCTCATGCTCGCCTTCACCGTGGCGGCGGTCTATGCCGGCGCATGGCTGGCGGCCGGATGAGCGAGCCGGAGAGCGTCGAGCCGGTCGTCCGGTTCTGCCCCTATTGTGGGAACGCGCTCGGGTCGTTCTTCGGCCACCGCATGGCCGACGGCGCCTGCTGGTGCGAGAGATGCCAGGAATCTTTCCGGGTATTCAGCGTTAAAGAGGATGAGGGAAGAGAAGAGTGAGGAGCACATGTCAGACGTCCGAGAGCTGATCGTGATTGGCGGCGGTCCAGCGGGCTACACGGCCGCGCTGTACGCCGCCCGAGGAAACCTGAATCCGCTCGTGATCGAGGGGTTCGCGTTCGGCGGCCAGCTCATGATCACATCCGATGTCGAGAACTACCCGGGATTCCGCGACGGGATCATGGGGCCGGAGCTGATGGCGACGATGCGCGCCCAGGCGGAGCGGTTCGGCGCCGAGATGCTGTCCGACGACGTCACCCGCGTCGACTTCTCGGAGCGGCCGTTCCGCGTCCACGTGGGCGACGACGAGTACCGGGCCAAGGCCGTGATCGTCGCGACCGGGGCCACCGCGCGCCAGCTCGGCCTGGAGAGCGAGGTCGCCCACCAGGGCCGCGGCGTGAGCTACTGCGCGGTCTGCGACGCCGCCTTCTTCAGAAGCCAGGACGTCGTGGTCGTCGGCGGCGGCGACTCGGCGATGGAGGAAGCCACCTTCCTGTCGAAGTTCGCACGCCACGTCACGCTCGTCCACCGGCGCGACGAGTTCCGGGCGTCCAAGATCATGATCGACTACGCCGAGTCCAAGGAGAACCTCGAGTTCGTGACCAATGCGGTCGTGACCGAGGTGCTCGGCGGGGACGGCAAGATGACCGGCGTCCGCCTGCGCGACACGGTCACCGGCGAGGAGCGCGAGCTCGCGGCCGGCGGCCTGTTCGTCGCGATCGGCCACGACCCGACGACGGCCCTGTTCCGAGACGTGCTCGACATGGACCCGGAGGGCTACCTGCTCACCCGGGGCGGCACGACCGAGACGAACGTCGAGGGCGTCTTCGCCGCGGGCGACGTCGTCGATCACGTGTACCGCCAGGCCGTGACGGCAGCCGGGATGGGCTGCATGGCCGCGCTCGACGCGGAGCGGTGGCTGTCGCACGCCCACGGGGCGGCGACCGCCGAAGCGGCCGTCTAGGCCTCCAGCGTGAACCAGGCCAGGCGACCGTGGCCACCGCGCCGGCGCAGGAGCGCCTGCCCCAGGTAGACACCCGGCTCGATCTCGACGAGCTCGTCGAGGATGCGCCGGAAGGGCGGCGCGTTCCCGGCCAGGTCGTAGTCGATCCGAAGCACCTCGATGCCCGGGTCGAGCGCGCCGGGCCCGGCCGAGGTCGCGAAGGCGAGCGCCCGGTAGGAGCGGGAGTCCTCGGGCCACGAGGCCTGGTAGGCGGTGGGCGTCAGCATCCGCCCGAGCCGGTAGATGCGGCTCGAGAAGATGTTCGCGCCGGCCGCATGCTCGGCATCGAACCGCTTCCCGAGCCAGATCGCGGCCGCCGGGGCGATGACGGCACCCACCGGCCCGATCGTCATGTGCAGCAGCGAGCCGCGCATCCGGCCCGCGGGCGGCGGGTCGGGCACCCGGCCGCGGGCGAAGAGGCCCTCCAGCTCCCCGGGCGAGCGCCCGGCGAGCGTCCGGGGCCGGTCAGCGATGCGAGCCATACCCACATGTTCGCATTGACGGCGCAGGTACGCTGAATGCATGCGGTATTTCATCTGCCCGAACTGCACGACCCGCGCTCTCGACGACGACGGCAAGGCGGGGCTCTCCCACCAGCCGGTCGGCTGTGCGAAGTGCGGGTTCGGTTATCTCTTCGAGCTTCTGGAGGACTTCTTCCCGCCCGCCGGCGCGGGCATGGTGACCTGCGACAAGGACGGCCGCGTGCTCTCGTGCGGCAAGGGCGTCTTCGAGGTGTCCGGCTACGCCGAGGGCGACGTGATGGGAAAACCGCTGGTCGATGCCTTCGGCCTCAGCGGCTTCCCGGGCGACGCGGACCCGGTGCCGGTTGTCCTCGAATGGGGCGTCCGCAAGCTCGACCAGCACGTGACGATGCGCCATCGCTCCGGGCGGCCGAAGTCTGTCCGGCTCGACCTCTTCCCGGCCTACGACGAGGACGGCGGCATGCTCGCCTCGCTCGCGCCCGAGATGAACGGCCACGCTCCGGGCGGCGGTTAGGACCTCTCGGCCTCGAGCTGCTGCTCGACGACCGCCTGGAGCCGCTCGACGCACTCGAGCTGGCGCAGGCGGCGCTCGAGCAGGCGCCGCTCCGCGGCGGCGTCGGGCTGGACGAGGGCGCCGAGCGCCTCGAGCACGGCCACATCACGGGCGCCCAGCTCGGCCCGCGCGACGGCCTCGATCCCGCCCCACGCGATCCGCAGGCGGGCGCCGTCGATGTCGTCGCGCAGCCGCTCGGCGTGGCGGGCCAGCCGGTCGGCGTAGAGCTCGAGCTCGAGTCGCGCCATGCCCCCAGCATGCCGCCGCGGCTGCAACGCGACCACCGCCGAGCTGCGCCGGCTCCGTCACGCTTCTGCAACGGCGAGGAGTGCCATACCTGGTCACCTCACAGCCGCCGTGACGGGCAGAGGTCGAAGACGGCGCACTCGGCGCATCGCGGACGCTGCGAGTGGCACACGCGGCGACCGTGGAAGATGAGGACGTCGGTGACCTCCAGCCAGCGCTCGCGCGGGTAGAGCGACATGAGGACGCGCTCGGCCCGCACCGGGTCGGCGTGCCGGGTCAGGCGCAGGCGGCGGGCGAGGCGCCCCACATGGGTGTCTACCGCGATCCCCTCGCGTGCACCGAAGGCGTTCGACGCGACGACCGCCGCCGTCTTCCGCCCAACGCCCGGCAGCGCCACCAGCTCGGCCGTGGTGCGCGGCACCTCCCCGCCGTGGCGCTCGAGGATCGCCATGCAGCAGCCCCGGATCGCCGCCGTCTTCTGGCGAAAGAACCCCGTCGGCAGGATCGCGAGCTCCAGCTCCTCGGCCGGCGCCGCCAGGTAGTCCTCCGGCCGCCGGAACCGCTGGAACAGCTCCGCCGTCACCTGGTTCACGCGCACGTCGGTGCACTGGGCCGAGAGGATCGTGGCGACGAGCAGCTCGAGCGGTGTTGACCAGGTGAGCTCGATCGCGGCGTCGGGGTGCTGGGCGTGCAGACGGTCGAGGATGACGACGGCGCGGGCGCGCCGCTGCCTCAGCCCTGCCACTCGAGCCCCGGCCCGGCGCACAGGAGGTCGAGCGCCGGGCCCTCGCGGCAGTGCGGCCCGGGCCGCGCCGGGAACCGACCGGCCCGGATGGCCTCGATCGCCTGGTGCAGCTCGCCCTCCAGCCCCTCGGTGTCGTCGGCCTCGAACCGCCGCGTGGCGACCGCGTCGGGCCGCTCCAGGAACGCGTAGGCCACCTCGACGGCCGGCGCACCGGTGCGCAGCGCCGCCAGCCCGTAGGTGGTGACCTGCACCGCGTACGAGCGCTCCATCACGGCCTGGGCCTCGCGCTCGTCCAGGCGGTTGGTCTTGAAGTCGACGACGAGCGCCGACCCGTCGGACTCGCGCCCGAAGATGTCGAACCGGCCGCGGAAGAGCACGCCACCGACCTCGAACGCGAACGGCACCTCCGGGCGGGCCTGGGCGAGCCCGTCGACGCGCTCGCGCAGGGCGCACTCCGACCATGCCGAGACGAACGCCGCGATCCGCTCCGCGTCCGCGTCGGTGGCGGTCGGGTACAGGTCGCGCCAGCGGCCGTCGGGACGCTCCAGCTCCAGGTGGACGGCATCGCCCATCTCGAGCGGGCCCAGCCCCTCCTCCGGCGTGGGCGGGATCACCGGCTCGGGCAGCCCCAGCACGCGCTGGGCGAAGTACCGGTAGCCACAGCGGCCGTAGAGCGCGAGCGCGCTGTAGGAGAGCCGTCGCACCGGCACCGGCGGGGCGGGCGGGATCTCGGCGAGCGGCGCAAGCGGCGCGGCCACACGCCCGCCGTCGGTGAAGAGCGCGAGCTGCGTGCCCACCTCGGCGCCCGGCTCGACCGCGGCCGCCGCCGCGGCCTTGGGAGCGCCGTTTCCCGCCGCCACGTGGGCGATGGGCCGGGTCACCCGCACCGCCAGCCGGGCCTCGCCGCGATCGATCTCGCCCTCGTCGCCGAGCCCGATCTCGAGCAGGCCGGTGAGCTCCGCGATCGACGTCTGCTCGCCGGGCAGGAGCGCGCCGCTCACGACCAGGTGGTGGCGGGCGCGTGTCATCGCGACGTACTGGAGGCGGCGGCCCTCCTCCCGCTCGGCCTCCCGCTCGGCCTTCGACGCCGTCGCGTACCCGAGCGCCGGCCGCAGCACCCCGTTCACGTCGGGCGCCCGCAGGGCGACTCGCCCGTCCGACGAGACCAGGATGTCGGGCAGGCCCCGGGCGGCGCTCTCGCGGCCCTGGTCGGCCAGGACGACGACGTCGAACTCGAGGCCCTTGGCGGCGTGCACCGTCATGAGCACGATCGCGTCGCGGCCCTCCTCGGCGATCGCGGCCTCGCCCTCGCGCGCCGCCAGCGTCGCCTGCTCGTCGCAGAAGCGGATGAACCCCTCGAGATCCGGCCCGCGCACCGCCTCGAACTCGGCGGCCAGCCGCGACAGCTTGCGCAGGTTGGCGTAGCGGCGGTCGCCGTCGGCCATCGCCAGGCAGGCGAGGTCGTAGTCGTGCTCGGCCACGACGAGCTCGCACAGCCGCTCGAGCGACACCTCGCCGGAGCGCTTCACGAGGCGCGCGAAGCGCTGCGCGAATGCCTGTGACAGCCGGCGGTCGGCAGGCGAGAGGCCCGGCGCGGGCTCGTCGCGCTCGAACGCGGTGAAGATCGGCCGCTTGACGGCCGCCCGGCGCACGCGCAGGAGGCCGTCGTTCGACATCCCCACGAGCGGCGAGGCGAGCACGGTGAGGAGCGCCACGTCGTCGTAGCGGTTCCGCAGCAGGCGCAGGTAGGCGAGCAGGTCGGACACCTGCTGGGTCGCGTAGTAGCCGCGGCCGGTGGTGCGCACGGTGCGGAGGTGGTGGTCGCGGAGCGCCGCCTCGTAGAGCGCCGCGTCCGTCCCGGCCTCGAAGAGCAGGACGACCTGGCCGGGCGTCGCCTCGCCGTCGTCGACGAGCTCGGCGATCCGCGCGGCCAGGGCCTCGGCCTCGGCGGCCCGCCAGCTCTCCCCCGCCTCCCGGAACCCTGCCTTGTCGG
>JAICKX010000155.1 GCA_025927685.1 Thermoleophilia bacterium
CACCTGCGCCGACCGCGGCAGGAGGCCCATGACGGCCAGCGCCAGCGTCGTCTTGCCGCAGCCGGACTCGCCGACGAGGCCGAAGATCTCGCCCTCGCTCACCTCGAGCGACACGTCGCGGACCGCCGAGACCGGGCCGTAGTCGACCGAGACGTCGTCGAGCGCGAGCAGCCGGCCGCTCACCGGCTCACCCCGCGCGGGTCGAAGTGGTCGCGCAGGCCGTCGCCGACCAGCGTGAAGGCCAGCACCGTGATCGCGATGGCGAGTCCGGGGAAGATGTCGGCCCACGGCGCCTGCTGGAGCACCTGGTAGCCGTCGGCCAGCATCAGGCCGAGCGACGGGGTCGGCGGCTGGGCGCCGAGGCCCAGGAACGAGAGCGCCGCCTCGATCTGGATCGCGAAGCCCATGAGCACGCTGGCCTGCACCACCGCCGGGCCGAGGGAGTTGGGCAGGACGTGGCGCAACATGCAGCCGGTTCGCGAGACGCCGCGGGCCCGGGCGCCCAGGACGTACGCCTGGCCTTTCACGCCGAGCACCGAGCCGCGCACCACCCGCGCCAGGATCGGCAGGTAGATGACCGCGATCGCGAACAGCGCGACGCCGCTGCCCGGCCCGATGATCGCGATCAGCGACAGCGCGAGCAGCAGCGCCGGCAACGCCAGGAGCAGGTCGACGGGGCGCATGAGGAGCGAGTCGACCCAGCCGCCGTAGAAGCCGGCCAGGAGCCCGAGTGGCACCCCGGTCGCCAGCGCCACGAGCACCGAGCCGACCGCGACGCCCAGCGACACGCGGTACGCGAAGAGGACGCGCGAGAGCACGTCGCGGCCGAGCGCGTCCGAGCCGAACGGGTGCGAGGCGTCCGGCCCCGCGAGGACCCGGGACTGGTCGATCGCGTTGGGGTCATGCGGCGCCAGGACGGGTGCCAGCAGCGCGATCAGGACGAGGACCACCAGGATGGCGACCCCGAGCGCGGCCCGGCCGCGCACCCGGCGGCGCGTCCGCAGCACCACAGCGACGGCGCTCACCGGTCGCCTCCCGCGTCGATCCGCGGGTCGAGCCAGCCGTACAGCAGGTCGGTCACGAGGTTCACGAGGATGAAGAGCGTGGCGATCACGAGCACGGCGCCCTGGACGACCGTGTAGTTGCGCTGGTTGATCGCCGTGACCGTGAGCCGCCCGACGCCCGGCAGGCCGAAGAGCGTCTCGATCACGATCGCGCCGCCCAGGAGCACGCCGAACTGGATCCCGGCGACGGTCACGATCGGCACGGAGGCGTTGCGGAGCGCGTGGCGGAAGACGATCGACCGCTCCGCCAACCCCTTCGCGCGCAGGAACGTCACGAACGGCGCGCCCAGGGCCTCGTCCATCGCGCCCCGGGTGGTGCGGGCGATGTAGGCCGCCTCCCCGGTCGCGAGCGTCAGCACCGGGAGCGCCATGTAGCGCAGGTTCCCGAGCGGGTCGGCCGTGAAGGGCGTGTACCCCGACGGCGGCAGCCACACGAGCGTCGCGGCGAAGAGCAGGACGAGCAACGTGCCGAGCCAGAAGTCGGGGATGCTCACGCCGACGATGACGAAGCCGTCCATCAGCCGCCGGGGGGCGCCCGGCCGGGCGGCGGCGAGCACGCCGAGCGGCACCCCCACCGCGAGCGCCAGCCCCATCGAGAGCAAGGTCAGCTCGAGCGTCACCGGGAGCGCGCTTCCGAGCAGCTCCGAGAGCGGTGCGTGGCTCACGTAGTCGCGGCCCAGGTCGCCGTGCAGGAGCCCCTTCATCCAGTCGCCGTACTGCGTGAGGAGCGGCTCGTCGAGGTGAAGCTGGTGGCGGATCGTCGCCACGTTCTGGGGCGTCGCCCGGAAGCCGAGCATCGTCCGCACCGGGTCGCCGGGCACCAGCCGGATGAGGAGGAAGACGAAGATGCTCATCGCGAGCAGCGTCGGGACCGCGAGCAGGACGCGCTCGACGACGTACCGGGTGCGGACGCTCACCTCCGCACCCTCCCGAGCAGCTTCCGGATCGCGTCCTCGGTGAGCGAGAAATGGATCGCGGCCAGCCGCGCCGCCTCCTCGGGGCGGCGCTCGACCACGGCCTTCACGAGGAGCGCGTGCTGCTCGATCGCGAGCTGGCGGATCGCGGCGCTGTACGGCTCGGCCTCGAAGCCGAGGCTGATCTGGGCCCTGAGCTGCCGGGACAGGTTGCCGAGAAGCGGGTTCTTGGTGGCCCGGGCGATGGCGGCGTGAAGCTCGCGGTCGGCGACCCGGGAGGCCTCGCGATCGGTGCCGGCGTCGCGGTAGCGGTCGCGGGCCGCCTCGATGCCGGCCACGTGCTCCTCCTCGAGCCGCTCGGCGGCGGTGCGCGCGATCTGCCGCTCGATGAGCCGGCGCAGATCGAACAGGTGCTCGAAGTACTCCCAGTTCGGCGCCAGCGTGCGCTCGACCATCTCGGCCGTGCCCGGCCCCCAGTCGGCCTGGACGACGGCGCCGCCGTTCCGGCCCCGGTGGATCTTCACGTAGCCGGTCGCGACCAGCCGCTGGAGCGCCTCGCGCACCGTGCTGCGGCTCACCTCGAGCATCCCCGCCAGCTCGCGCTCGGCCGGAAGCCGCTGGCCGGGCACGAACTCGCCGAGCGCGATCGCGGTGACCAGTCGCTCGGCGATCTGCTCGGACGCGTTCTGGAGCCGCAGCGGGCTCAGCGGCACGCCGCCGTCGCCGAGGCCCTCGATCACGACCCCTCCCCCCATGCGTGCAGAAACCGCGCGAGCGTGCGCGCGCCGGCGACGATGCTGGCGAGCTCGACGCGCTCGTCGGCGGCATGCATGTTCTCGACGCGCGGGCCGTAGCACAGCGCCGGGATGCCGAGCTGGTTTCGGTAGAAGCGGGCGTCGGTCGTCCCGGCGGTCGTGACCACGGCGGGCGTGCGACCGTGGGCGGACCGGTGGGCGGCACCCAGCGCGGCGACCAGCGGGTCGTCGGCCGGGAGCTCGTACCCCTCGGCGCGGAAGCCGTTGAAGCGGACGCGCGGCGCGGCGAACGCCGGTTCCGCGCCGGCGGCGCGGTCGACCGCGACACGGACGCGCCGCATGGCCTCGTCGACCGCCATGCCCCGCGGGAACCCGAGCCGGCAGCCGAGGCGGGCCGCGCTCGGGATGCTCGACTGCCATTCGCCCGCCGTGAGCGTGCCGACGTTGAGGGCGTGGCGCTCGCGCCCGCCGAGCATGTTCAGCTCCGACTCGACCCGCCGCAGCTCCTCGATCACGCGCAGCGCGATCGTGAGCGCGCCCATGGCCGGGCCGGCGCCGAGCGCGTGGCCGGCCTCGGCGAAGACCTCGACCTCGAACCAGAGCACGCCGATCCCGGCCACGAGGAGCTCCAGGTCGGTCGGCTCGAGCAGGATGGCGGCATCGCCGACGACGCCGGCGCGGATCGAGGCCAGCGTGCCGTTGCCGCTCTGCTCCTCCTCGATGGCGCCGACCAGGGTCATGGGCGGCTCGCGTCCCGGCGCCGCCGCGAGCAGCGCCTCGATCGCGAGCGTCCCCATCGCCAGGCCGGCCTTCATGTCGCCGGCGCCGCGGCCGACCATCCACCCGTCCCGGATCGACGGCGCGAAGGGCGGCGACGACCACAGCCGCTCCTCGCCGGCCGGCACGACGTCGAGGTGACCGTTCAGGAGCAGGCGGCGGCCGCGGTCGCGGCCGAGCCGGCCGACGACGATCGTCCGCCCGTCGTAGGGGCCGGGCCCGACACCGGCGGCCGCGTCGTGCTCGATCGCCTCCGGGAACGGGACGCGCTCGACGGCCATCCCGATCCGCTCCAGCTCGGCGGCCAGGATGTCCTCCGCGCCCTGCTCGGCGCCCGGCAGGCTGGGCTCGCGGACGAGCTCCTCGAGGAAGGCGAACGCGCGCTCGGCGCAGACGTCGACCGCCTCGTCGATGGCCGTCTCGACAGAATGGTGTTTAGGCTGGGCCATTTCGCCGAATCTACCACGGCGAGCCCGGAGGATGTGGGTCGGCGAACCCGGTTGCTCAGCTACCTGCGCAACATCGGGGTCAGACCCCGTTGTTGCGTGACGGCCGGCCCGAGACGGGCCGCGACGAGCCGCGCAGGCGGACGCCGCCCGAGAACATGCCCGCGTACCAGCCGCGGTCGATGCGGTCGATCGACACCACGCGGCCCGTCTCGGGCGCGTGCACGAAGCGGCCGCCGCCGAGGTAGAGGCCGACGTGGCCGAGCCCGAAGAAGACGAGGTCGCCGGCTCGCAGGTCGCGCCGGTGGACGTGGCGGCCGGAGTCCCACTGCGCATAGGTCGAGTGGGCCAGCGTGATCCCGGCGCCGCGGTAGGCGTAGCGCACGAGGCCCGAGCAGTCGAAGCCGGACGGGGTCGAGCCGCCCCAGACATACGGGACGCCGCGCATGGCGAGCGCGCGCTCGACGGCGACCTGGGCGACGGTCGGCTGTGAGGCGGAGCGGGCTTCGTCGGCCGCGAGTCCCGTCACGGACGCCTGTGCAGCGGGCGCGACGAGGAGCAGCGCGGACGATGCGATCAGCAACGGGCGCAGCACGAAGCGGCGAACGCTACCCAAGTTGCGAGGATCTCGCCACCAGCACGACGTCGCAATCGCCACGAGCGCCGTCCGGGACTAAGCTCGGTTCCTGCAAGGTGACGGCGAGGGAAGGGGCGGTGATGAGCGCGACCGAGACCAGCATCCGCGACTGCCTGCACTTCATCGGCGGGGAGTGGGTCGAGCCCGGCGGCGGGAGCCGGTTCGACGACACCGACCCGTTCACGGGCGACGTGGTCGCCCACGTCGCCGACGGCAGCCGCGAGGACGCCCGCGCCGCGGTCGAGGCGGCCGCCGCGGCGTTCCCGGAGTGGTCGCAGACGCCGCCCGCGGCCCGCCAGGCGATCTTTCTCAAGGCCGCCGACATCCTGGAGGGCCGGCGCGACGAGGTCGTCGAGTGGCTGGCCCGCGAGACCGGCTGCACGTTCGGCTTCGGGATGTTCCAGATGGGGTTCGTGCCGGGGCTCTTCCGGCAGGCGGCCGGGGCGGCGTACGCGCCGACCGGCACGGTCGTCCCCTCGGACCTGCCCGGCGCGTTCTCGATGGGCGTGCGCCGCCCGGTGGGCGTCGTCGGGGCGATCTCGCCGTGGAATGCGGCCCTCATCCTGTCGGCGCGCGCCATCGCGGCGCCGCTCGTCTTCGGGAACACCGTGGTGCTGAAGCCGTCCGAGGAGTCGCCGTACGTGGGCGGGCTCCTGTGGGGCGAGATCTTCGCCGAGGCGGGCCTGCCCCCGGGCGTCCTGAACGTCGTCACCCACGGCCGCGGCCGGGCCGGGCCGATCGCCGACGAGCTCGTCGAGAGCCCGCACGTCCGCCGAATCAACTTCACGGGGTCGACCGCCACGGGCCGCAAGCTGGCCGAGGCGGCCGGACGCAACCTGAAGCGGGTGGTCCTCGAGCTCGGCGGCCAGAACCCGCTGATCGTGCTCGCCGACGCCGACCTCGACTACGCCGTCTCGGCGTCCGCGTTCGGCGCCTACCTCCACCAGGGCCAGATCTGCATGTCCGCCCGGAAGATCATCGTGGAGCGCCCGATCGCCGAGGAGTTCACGAGCCGGCTCGCCGAGAAGACGGCCGGGCTCAGCCTGGGCGATCCCAAGGAGCACGAGACCATCATCGGGCCGCTCATCACCGAACGGGCCCTGGAGACGGTGAAGGGCCGCGTCGACGACGCCGTCCGCCAGGGGGCGCGGGTGCTCGCGGGCGGCGAGGCCGTCGGCCCGTGCTTCCAGGCCACGCTCCTGGCCGACGTCCCGCCCGACGCCGAGCTGGCGCGGGTCGAGACGTTCGGGCCGGTCGCGGCGATCGAGGTGGTCGACAGCGGCGAGGAGGCGGTCGCGCACGCGAACGCCACGACCTACGGCCTCGCCGCCGGGATCCTGACGAGCAACCCGGACCGCGGGCTGGCGCTCGCTGAGCAGCTCCAGTCGGGCATCGTCCACGTGAACGACCAGCCGGTGCACGACGAGCCGCAGATGCCGTTCGGCGGCGTCAAGGACAGCGGCTGGGGCAGGTTCGGCGGGACGTTCGCGATGGACGAGTTCACCGAGCTGCGCTGGATCACGGTCCAGAGCGGCACGAGGCCGTTCCCGTTCTGAGGAGCAGCCTGCATGGCTGAGGTCGTGACGCTCCACGAGGCGGTGCGCGAGCTCGTCCACGACGGCGACACGGTCGCGTTCGAGGGCTTCACGCATCTGATCCCGCACGCCGCCGGGCACGAGGTGATCCGCCAGGAGCGGCGCGACCTCACCTTGATCCGGCTGACGCCCGACGTGATCTACGACCAGCTGATCGGCATGGGCTGCGCGGGACGGCTCATCTTCTCGTGGGGCGGAAACCCCGGCGTCGGGTCGCTGCATCGGCTCCGCGACGCGGTCGAGCACGGCTGGCC
>JAICKX010000075.1 GCA_025927685.1 Thermoleophilia bacterium
AGGGCGACGTGCCACACGTCACCGGACTTGGTGCGCTTGCCCGGGGCGGCGTCGACCGGCCGGTAGTCCGAGACGGCCGCCGCCATCACGATGACGTCCGCCCCGGCGGCCGCGGCGAGCGTGGCCCGCTCGAGCTCCGCCGCCGTCTCGACGTGGACGACCCGCATCGGCGCCGCCGGCCGGGCGGTGGCGGCCGCGAGAACGAGCGTCACGTCCGCCCCTCGCCGGGCCGCTTCGTCCGCGACCGCCGCCCCCATCCGTCCGGACGAGCGGTTCCCGACGTAGCGGACGGCATCCAGCGGCTCGCGCGTGCCTCCGGCGGTGACGAGGACGCGCAGGCCGGCCATCGAGGCGCCGGCGGCGAGCCGGGCGGCGACGGCCGCGGCGATCTCGTCGGGCTCGGCCATTCGGCCCACGCCGAGCTCGCCCTCGGCGGTCTCGCCCGTCCCCGGCCCGACGAGCTCCACACCCCGGGCCTCGAGCAGCTCGACGTTCGCCCGGGTGGCGTCGGCCTCCCACATGCGCGGGTTCATCGCGGGAGCGGCGACCACCGGGCGCGTGAACGCGAGCGCCGTCGCGGTGAGCACGTTCGGTGCCTCGCCATGCGCGATCCGCGCCATGGTGCTCGCCGAGAGCGGCGCGATGCACAGGAGATCGGCCACCTTGGAGGCGTCCAGGTGGGGGAAGACCTCGTCGCCACCGTCCGTCAGGACCGGGCGCCGGGAGAGCGCGGCGAACGTCGTCGGCCCGACGAACCTGCGCGAGTCGGGGGTCTGAACGACCTGAACGTCGTGACCGTCCTTGACCAGCAGCCGGACGAGCTCGCAGGTCTTGTACGCCGCGATGCCGCCGCACACCCCCACCAAGATCATGAACGTAGTGTGGCAGGGAACGGCCGCTTACTCAACGAGTGCCCCCGCCGTTGCGCGGCGCAGCCGCTGCAACATTGGGGTCTGACGCCGTCGTTGCGTGGCCCGGCCGCGGCCCGGGGTGAAACAGCCGGACCTGGTCCCTCTGTTTCAGCCTGGCTCGCTGTCGTGATCGAGCCGACACTGATCCGTGACAGTTCCAGCGCCGGTCGGCCCCCAGGGGTCTGACCCCAATATCTGCAGCAGGCGCGCCGGCGCCACAGCTGCAACAGTGGTGGTCCGGGGTGAAACAACCGGACCTGGTCCCTCTGTTTCAGTCTGGCTCGCTGTCGTGCTCGAGCTGACACTGATCCGTGACAGTTTCAACGCCGGCGTGCAACGCTCGGCTCCGCCGCTCACCCACCGCGGGCGGGCGGTCTCGAAGGCCCGCCACCATCCCCCACGACCCGCAGGGGCCAGGCCCGGGGGTGCCGTCCCGCTACACGAAGTCGATCACGGCGGCATCGGCGTATGGGCGGTAGCCGACCGCCTGGTAGATCGAGTTCGAGGTCGGGTTGGCGAGGTCGGTGAAGAGCGCGCACCGGCGCATGCTGCGGCACAGGAGCTCGGACGTCCAGGCGGCCACGAGCGACGTGGCGTAGCCGCGGCGGCGGTGCTCGGGCGGTGTGTAGACGGGACCGACCCGGGCGATGCCGGGCGAGGACACGCTCGCGCCGGCCAGCGTGACCGGAACGCCTTCGACCTCCCAGAGGACGAGCCCGGGGTCGGCTCCGAGCCGCGCGTCGATCGAGGTCGCGAGCTCCTCGGGCCCCTCCGGTACCCCCGTCTCAGCCGCGAATGCCCGGGCCCACTCCCGCAACAAGGGCCGGTCGTCGTCTCGGGCGGCGCGCATCGCCCCGGCCGCGACGTCCACCGGGGTTACGGCGTCGGCAGAGTACATCCGCATCAGCATCCTGGTGTGGGTCGAGTCGCCGGTTGCCGCCGACCAGCACGCGGCGAACTCCTCGACCTCGGGGACGAAGCCGGTTACTCCCGGGACGTCGAGACCGTCCGCCCGGATCGCGGCGACCAGGGAGTCGAAGCCGTCGGCGGCGCCCGCCACCAGCAGCCGGAACGGCGGTGTCATGAGCGCACACGCCGCGGCGGCGCCGGAATCCTCCGCGATCCACAGGTGGCGCTCGCGGTACCGGCCCGGGTCGTCCTCGATGGTGCCGAGCACCCCCAGCGGGACCGAGTGGCGCAGCTCGTCGGCCAGGAGCAGCCGCTCGGTCCGTGCGCGGAAGTCGCGGACGTCGTCGACCCGGGCCCCGCGCACGCGGCCGCCCTCGGCTACTTCTTGAGCGCCGCCTTGGACGCCGGCGTCACCTTGAGCTGCCCGGCTGCGATCTCCTCGAGCGCCATCGTCAGGAAGTTCTTCGACCGCGACTCGACGAGCGGCGGCGCGAAGCTCTCGAAGCTGCCCTCGCCGAGCTGTCCGTGGTAGTCGTTGATCTGGCGGGTGCGCCGGGCCGCGGCGATCACCAGCGCGTACTTGCTGTCGACCTTCGCCAACAGGTCGTCGATCTTCGGGTAGATCATCTGTGCTCCTCGTCTTCGTTCGCCGGGCCCACGAGGGCCGCCAGCTCGGCGGCCGCGCGCTCGGCGGTGTCGTTCACGATCACGTGGTCGAACTCGGCCTGGGCCTCCATCTCCCGGCGGGCGATCTCCAGCCGGCTCTCGATCTCCTTCTCCGTGTCGGTGCCGCGCCCCCGCAGGCGCGCCTCCAGGTCGGCGACCTCCGGCGGGGCGATGAACACCAGCACCGCCTCCGGCATCTGCCGCTTGATCGCGCGCGCTCCGACCACCTCGATCTCGAGCACCACGTCCCGGCCGGCTCGGAGTCGCCGCTCGACCTCGCTGCGAAGCGTGCCGTAGCGATTGCCCGCGTAGCTTACATGCTCGAGGAACGCGCCCTCCTCGACGCGGCGCTCGAACTCGGGCCCCGAGAGGAAGTGGTACTCGCGGCCGTCGACCTCCTCCTGGCGGCGTGGGCGGGTCGTCGCGGAGGTCGCGAGCTCGAGGTCCGGCGCGCGCCGGAGCGCCTCGGCGATCACGGTCCCCTTCCCCACACCGCTGGGACCGGACACGACGACGAGCCGGCCCTTCACGGCCGGCGCCTCCGCCTGGACGTCAGGACCGGAACAGCTCGAGCAGCTCGCCGCGCTGACGATCGGAGAGCCCGCCGACGGTCTTCGACTGGCTGATGCGGCACTGGGTCAGGAGGCGGGTCGACTTGACCCGGCCCAGCCTTGGCACCGCCATCAGGACGTCGTACACCTTCGCCGTCAAGACCTCTTCGGGCGGCTCCGCGATGACGTCGTGGATGCGCACCCGCCCGGCCTTCAGATCCCGCTTCAGCTGTGCCCGCCTGACCCTGATCTGGTTCGCCCGATTGAGCGCGTCCATCCGCTGATCGAGCGATCGGGATGGGGTGTGGGACAGGGTGGTCGGCGTCATCGTCGGGGGCGATTATACCCACGGCCAGGGTGTCTGCAACCGGAAAAGAATGGCCTGAATAGGCGGAATTCGGCCGTCCGACACTCAAGCTCGACTTGAGGTTGAGGTGGGTGGGTGGGCCGCCGCCACGAGGTCCTCCGGCCCGCTCGCTCCCCGCCGCTCGAGCTCCTCGGCCAGCTCGAGCGCGGCCCGCGCGACGACAGCCGGATCGCGGAAGAGGGCCGTGCCGATCCCGACGAGCGTCGCTCCCGCGGCCAGGAATTCACTGGCATCTGAACCCCCCGCCACCCCGCCCATCCCGACGATCGGAAGCCCGGTGGCGGCGTATGCGTGGAAGACGGCGTGCAGCGCGACGGGCTTCACCGCCGGGCCGGACAGCCCGCCTCCGCCTCCGCCCAGAAGCGGTCGCAGCGTGGCCCGGTCGATGGCGATCCCGCGCAGGGTGTTGATGAGGACGAGGCCGTCGGCGCCGCCCTCCGCGGCGGCGGTGGCGATGGCCTCGATCTCGGTCACGCTCGGCGACAGCTTTGCGAGGACGGGGACGTCGGTCTCCCGGCGGCAGCGCTCCACCAGGGCGCGCGTCTCGCGCGGGTCCGTGCCGATCGAGATGCACCCCGACTCGACGTTCGGGCACGACACGTTGAGCTCGATCGCGACGACCGCCGGGTGGGCGCCGATCCGGGCCACCGCGGTCGCGTACTCGCCCGGCGACCAGCCGCCGACGCTGGCGACGATCGGCACGCCCAGCTCCGCGAGCCGGGGCAGGTCGTCCTCCAGGAAGCGGTCGAGCCCGGGGTTTGCCAGGCCGATGGAGTTCACCATCCCGGCCGGCGTCTCGGCGATCCGGGGCGGCGGGTTCCCCTCCCGCGGGTTGAGGGTCACCGTCTTCGTCACGAAGGCCGAGACGCCGAGCGTCCCGGAGACCAGCGCGTCGAGCGTCCCCGAGCCGTTCACGAAGGGGGTCGGCAGCCGCAGGCCGCAGAAGCTCGTCTCAAGCGACGGCACGGCTCGCCTCCAGCACGGGGCCCTCGACGCAGAGCCGCTTCCAGCGCCCGTCGATCTTGACCGCGCACCCGTGGCAGGCCCCGAACCCGCACGCCATCGCGGCCTCCATCGCGAGCTGGCATGCGACCCCGTGCTCGGCCGCGAGCGCCGCGACCGCGCCCAGCATCGCGTCCGGGCCGCACGCGTAGACCGTCCCCTCGAAACCGGGCAGGAGCCGGGCCAGCGGCTCGGTCACGAGCTCCGGCTCGACGACGACCGTGGCGTCGGGGTGCACGAGGGCGGCGCAGACCGCGTGCGCGTCCGTCCGGAAGCCCAGCAGGACCCGCGCCTCCGGCAGGAGGCGGACGAGCCACGGCAGGATGGCGGCCCCGATCCCCCCGCCGACCAGGAGCGCCGGGCCGGGAGCGAGCTCGAAGCCGTGCCCGAGCGGGCCGAGCACCTCGACCGCTCCTCCCGCGGTGAGCGCCCGCGTCCCCGGGCCGCGGACGTCGAGCAGGAACGCCAGCTCGTCGTCGTCGGCCCACGCCGCCGAGATCGGGCGGGACAGGTACGCGTCGGCGGGGGCCGGTGCGGCGCGCAGCATGAAGAACTGCCCGGGCACGCCGGCGTCTGCGCCGTCGCGGCGGAGCCGAAGGAGCGTGTAGGCGCCGCAGGCCTCGACGGCCCGGACGGCCAGGCTACGCGACTGCGGGAGCATCCGCGACGGCCTCCACGCCGTGCAGGTCCTGGAGCGCGACCGGCTCGGTGTCGCGCGCCTGCGCGATCGACTGGACAGCCGCCGACGCGCCGGCGATGGTGGTGATGCACGGGATCCCGTGGGCGATCGCCGCCGCCCGGATCTCGTACCCGTCCGTGCGCGCGCCGCGGCCGGCGGGCGTGTTGATCACGAGCTGCACGCCCGAGGCCCGGATCAGGTCGACGACATTCGGCGAGCCCTCGGTCACCTTGTGGACGGTCGAGACCGGGATGCCGACCCGCGAGATCGCCCGGGCGGTGCCCGCCGTCGCCACGAGCTCGAACCCGAGCGACTGGAGCAGCGCGGCCAGCATCGGCACCGCCGGCTTGTCGCGGTCGCAGACCGAGAGGAAGACGGTGCCCTCCGCCGGGAGCGGCCGCCCCGCCGCCCGCTCGGCCTTGGCGAAGGCCGTCGGCAGGTCGGGGCCGATGCCCATCACCTCTCCGGTCGAGCGCATCTCCGGGCCGAGGGTCGGGTCGGCGCCGGCGAAGCGCTGGAACGGGAGCACCGCCGCCTTGACCGAGACGTGGCCCGTCGCCGGCTCCGGCAGGTCGACCGGCAGCCCGAGGGCCGCCCGGCAGGCGCCGTCGACCAGATCGCGGCCGGTCGCCTTGGAGACGAACGGCACGGTGCGCGACGCGCGCGGGTTGGCCTCGAGCACGTAGATCTCGTCGCCGCGCACGGCGAACTGGACGTTGATGAGCCCGCGCACCCCGAGCGCCTCCGCGATCGCCGCCGTCTGGCGGCAGATCTCGGCCTCGACCCGCTCGCCGAGCGACATCGTCGGGATGACGCAGGTCGAGTCCCCGGAATGGACGCCGGCCTCCTCGACGTGCTGCATGACGGCCCCGACGACCGTCTGGGCGCCGTCGCAGATCGCGTCGACGTCCACCTCGATCGCATCCTCGACGAAGCGGTCGACCAGCGAGCCCGGCTGCACCGGGCGGGATCGAAGCGACGCCTCGTCGTAGCAGATCCGCATCTCCCGGCCGCCGAGCACGTAGCTCGGCCGCACCAGCACCGGGTAGCCGATCCGGCCGGCGATCTCGGCCGCCTCGCCGGCGTTCGCCGCCGTCCCCCACTCCGGCGCGCGCAGGCCCAGCTCGCGCAGGATCGTGCCGAACCGGTCGCGGTCCTCGGCCACGTCGATGGCGGCGAACGGCGTTCCCAGGATCGGGACGCCCGCCTCCTCGAGCCGGCGCGCCAGCCGAAGCGGCGTCTGTCCGCCGAACATCACCACCACGCCCACGGGGTGCTCGCGGTCGACCACCTCGAGCACGTCCTCCACGGTCAGCGGCTCGAAGTACAGCCGGTCGGACGTCTCGGCGTCGGTCGACACGGTCTCCGGGTTGCAGTTCACCATGACCGCGTCGTAGCCCAGCGACCGGAACGTGCGCACGGCCTGCACGCAGCAGTAGTCGAACTCGATCCCCTGTCCGATCCGGTTGGGCCCGGCGCCCAGGATGATGACCGCCGGGCGTTCCGTCGCCGGCAGCTCGTCCTCGAGCTCGTAGGCCGAGTAGAAGTACGGCGCCTGCGCCTCGACCTCGGCGGCGCACGAGTCGACCGCCTTGAAGACCGGCCGCACGCCGGCCTCCCAGCGCAGGCGGCGCACGGTGGCCTCGTCGGAGCCCGCCAGCGCGGCGATGCGCGCGTCGGCCATGCCGAGCGCCTTCAGCCGCCGCCAGTCGGTCTCGACCAGGCTCTCGACCGCGGTTCGGCGCAGCATCCGCTCCGAGTGCGCGATCAGCTCCCACTCGTCCACGAACCAGGGGTGGACGCCCGACTCGGCGGCGAGCGCGCCCGGGTCCTCGCCGGCGGTGAGGCGACCCTGGATCGCGTCGAAGCGGTCCCACTCGGCCTCGGCGACGGAGCCGGTCGTGCGCGGCTCCCCGTCGAGCTCGCGCGAGCGCATGGCCTTCCCCCACGCCTCGGCGAACGTCCGCCCGATGCCCATCACCTCGCCCACCGACTTCATCTGGGTCGTGAGGCCGGTGTCGGCGCCGGGGAACTTCTCGAACGCGAACCGGGGCAGCTTCACCACCACGTAGTCGAGGGTCGGCTCGAACGCGGCGGGCGTCGTCTTGGTGATGTCGTTCGGGATCTCGTCGAGCGTGTAGCCGAGGGCCAGCCGCGTCGCGACCTTGGCGATCGGGTAGCCGGTGGCCTTGGATGCGAGCGCGGAGCTGCGCGAGACGCGCGGGTTCATCTCGATGACGACAACCTCGCCGGTGCCGCGGTTCAGAGCGAACTGGACGTTCGAGCCGCCGGTCTCGACGCCGACCGCCCGGATCACGGCCGCGGAGGCGTCGCGGAGCGTCTGGTACTCGCGGTCGGTCAGGGTCTGGGCCGGCGCGACGGTGGCGGAGTCGCCGGTGTGGACGCCCATCGGGTCGACGTTCTCGATCGAGCAGACGACGACCACGTTGTCGATCCGGTCGCGGATCACCTCGAGCTCGAACTCGCCCCAGCCCTTGACGGACTCCTCGAGCAGGATCTGCGAGATCGGGCTCTCGCGCAGGCCGCGCTCGATCGCGTGCTCGAACTGCTCGGGGGTGGCCGCGAAGCCGCCCCCGTGGCCGCCGAGGGTGAAGGCCGGCCGCACGACGACGGGCAGGTGCAGCGCCCCGGTCGCGAGCGCCGCCCGGGCCTCCTGCACCGAGGTCGCGATCACGCTCGTCGGCACGCGCAGGCCGACGGACGCCATGGTGGCGGCGAAGAGCTCGCGGTCCTCCGCGCGCCGGATCGCGTCGTGGGAGGCGCCGATCAGCTCGATCCCGAGCTCGGCGAGGACGCCCTGCTCGTGGAGCTGCGAGGCGAGGTTGAGCGCCGTCTGGCCGCCCAGCGTCGGCAGGAGCGCGTCGGGCCGCTCGCGGCGCAACACGGACTCCGCCCCGGCCACGTCCAGCGGCTCGAGATACGTGCGGTCCGCCCAGCCGCTGTCGGTCATGATGGTGGCGGGGTTCGAGTTCACGAGCACCGTGCGGATCCCCTCGGAACGCAGGACGCGGAGCGCCTGGCTGCCCGAGTAGTCGAACTCGCACGCCTGCCCGATCACGATCGGGCCCGAGCCGATCACCGCCACCGAGTGGATGTCGCGCCGCCTAGGCAACGGCGGCCCGATCCGCGGAGGCGATCCGGTCGACGAACCCGGCCAGCGCGGCACGGGCGTCATGCGGCCCCGGGCTGGCCTCCGGGTGGAACTGGAGCGAGGAGACGTCGCGGTCGCGCAGGGCGAGCCCCTCGATGGTGGCGTCGTAGAGCGAGGTGTGCGTCACGAGAGCCGGGCCGTAGTCCGTCTCGAACTCGCGCCCGGTCTCGGGACCGCGCACGGCGAACCCGTGGTTCTGGGCCGTCACCAGCACCCGGCCGGTGTCGAGCTCGAGCACCGGGTGGTTGGCGCCGCGGTGGCCGAAGCGGAGCTTGTAGGTCTCGAGCCCCAGCGCGCGGCCCAGGAGCTGGTGGCCGAGGCAGATGCCGAAGACGGGACGGGCCTCGAGCATGGCCCGCACCTCCGCGACGCAGGCCGGGAGCGCGGCCGGGTCGCCGGGGCCGTTCGCGAGCAGGATGCCGTCGGGCCGCGCGGCGAGGACGTCGGCGGCGGAGGCATCCCACGGCATCGCGGTCACCCGCGCGCCGGCCTCGCAGAGGAGGCGGACGATCGAGCCCTTGACGCCGTAATCGAGCAGCACCACGTGCGCCCGCTCGCGGCCCGCGGCCGGGAACGTCTCCGGCGCGGGCCGTGACACGTCCGCGGCCAGAGCCTGGCCGGCCATCTGCGGCGCGGCCCGCACTGCCGCCAGCACCTCGTCGACGGTCGCCGTGCCGGTCGAGACCGCTGCCCGGACGGCGCCGCCGTCGCGCAGCCGGCGCGTGATCGCGCGGGTGTCGATGCCCTGGAGGCCCACGACGCCGTGCTCCGAGAGCCAGTCGGCGAAGCCGGTGCGGCCGCCGGGGGCCGCGTTTCGGCCCTCGCGGACGATCACGGCCCGGGCGTGCGGCGCGGCCGACTCCGAGGCGTCGGGCTCGACGCCGTAGTTGCCGATCATCGGCTGGGTGAACGTGACGAGCTGCCCGGCGAAGCTGGGATCGGTGACGACCTCCTGATAGCCGGTCATCGACGTCGTGAAGACGAGCTCCCCGACCGCGATGCCGTGCCCGGCGTAGGGGCGGCCGCGGAAGACCGCGCCGTCTTCCAGGACGAGGAGGGCGGGCATCAGGCGGCGACCGCCTCGATCAAGCGGTGGGCGACGGCGCCGGCCGCGATGGTGAGGTGGCAGCGAGCCCGCAGCGTCTGCCCGGCGAACGCGCAGTTCGCCGAGCGCGACGCATAGGGCGGCTGGACGAGCCAGTTCGCCGCCAGGTCCCACAGGCACAGGCTGGCCCGCTCGCCCTCCCGGATCGCCGGGCGCGGGAGGCCGAACGCCGCCGCCGGCCCGGTGGACATGCGCTCGACGATCGCCGCGAGCGGAACGAGACCCGGCTCAACGAGGTGGGTGTAGACGGCCGGAAACGCCGTCTCGAGGCCGATCACGCCGTTGGGGGCGTGGGCGAAGGGCTGCTCCTTCTCGTGGCCGCGGTGGGGCGCGTGATCGGTGCCGATGCAGTCGAGCGTCCCGTCGGCCAGCGCCTCGATCAGGGCCGCGCGGTCGGTGGCGGCCCGAAGCGGCGGGCTCATCTTGGCCCTGCCCGCGTCGAGGCTGCGGACGTGCTCGTCGGTCAGGCACAGGTGGTGCGGCGTCACCTCGGCCGTCACGTCGACGCCGAGCTCGCGGGCCCGGCGGATCTCGGCCACCGACTCCGCGGCGGACACGTGGCAGACGTGCACCGGGGCGCCCTCGTACCGGGCGATCGCCAGGTCGCGGCCGACCATGACGCTCTCGGCGATCGACGGGTAGCCCTCGAGGCCGAGCTCGGCCGAGACGGCGCCCTCGTGCATGTCGGCTCCTCCGGAGAGCGACAGGTCCTCCTCGTGCAGGGCCAGGCGCAGCCCGGTCACCGACGCGTACTGGAAGGCGCGCCGCAGGATGGCGGCCCGCTCGACCGGGCGGCCGTCGTCGGAGAACGCGGCGGCGCCGGCCTCGGCGAGGGCCACCATCTCGGCCAGGCGCTCGCCCTCCTGCCCCGCGGTGATCGCGGCCATGAAGCCGGTCGGCACCACCGCCTCGCGGCCCGCCCGCTGGACGAGCCCGCTCAGGACGATTGGCGTGTCGACGACAGGGCGGGTGTTCGGCATCGCCAGGATCGCGGTGAAGCCGCCCGCCGCGGCGGCGCGGGTGCCCGACGCCACGCCCTCCTCGTCCTCGTCGCCGGGGGTGCGCAGATGGACGTGCGGATCAACGAGGCCCGGAAGCAGCACGAGACCGTCGGCGTCGATCGTCTCGACCTCGGTCCGCGGCAGGTCGGGCCCGATCTCGGCGATCACGCCCTCGTGGATGCGGACGTCGAGGGAAGGCCCGTCGAGCCCCGAGCCGGGGTCGACGACCCGGGCGCCCGCGATGAGGAGGTCGGCGGGCGGCGCGGGCGCCGCAAAGAGCCTCTCCATCACGCCACCTCCTGCCCCGCCGCCGAGACGACCTCGGGCGACACGATGCGAAGCGCGCTCTCGGCGTCGGCCTTGCCGGGCCCCGCCAGGAGGTCGTAGAGCACCGCCATCCGGACGACCAGCCCGGCCCGCACCTGATCGACGATGCGCGAGGCGGCGGAGCCGGCCACCTCGGGGGCGATCTCGACGCCGCGGTTGATCGGGCCCGGGTGCATCACGAGCTGGCTGGGGCGGACGCGTGCAGGCGTGACGCCCCACACGGCCGCGTACTCGCTCAGGCTGGGGACGTAGGAGGCGCCCGGCGCCATCCGCTCGCGCTGCATGCGAAGGACGTAGACGACGTCGGCTGCCTGGAGCGCGTCCATCGAGTGCGACACCTCGGCGCCGAGGGCGGCGGCGTCGCGCGGGATGAGCGTCGGCGGCCCGACCAGGGTGACGCGAGCGCCCATGGTGCGCAGGCCGAGGATGTTCGAGCGGGCGACGCGCGAGTGCAGGACGTCGCCGACGATGGCGACGTGCAGCCCCTCGATCCCGCCCAGCGCGGCCTGGATCGTGTAGAGGTCGAGCAGGCACTGGGTCGGGTGCTGGTGCGTCCCGTCGCCGGCGTTCACGACGTGGGCGTCCGTCCAGGCGGTGATCATGCCGGCGGCTCCCACCGCCGGATGCCGGATCACGATCACGTCCGGGTCGTACGCCGAGAGCGTCTGCACGGTGTCGCGCAGCGACTCGCCCTTGTCGACGCTGGAGCCGGCGGCCTTCAGGCTGATCGTGTCGGCCGAGAGCCGCTTCGCCGCCAGCTCGAACGACGAGCTGGTGCGCGTCGACGCCTCGAAGAAGACGGTCATGACGGTGCGCCCGCGCAGCGTCGGCACCTTCTTCAGGTCGCGCCGCATCACGCTCTCGAACCCCTCCGCCGTCTGGAGGATGCGCTCGATGTCCGCCCGCTCCAGGTCGGTGATCGAGATCAGGTGCCGCCGCTTCGTGCTGCTCTTTGGGGGTCGTACGTCCACGCGCGCTCCAGGTCAGGGATGGATGAGGACGACGCGGTCGACCTCGTCCACCTCGACGAGCTCGACGTTCACCCGCTCCGTGCGGGCGGTCGGGAGGTTCTTGCCGACGTAGTCGGGCCGGATGGGCAGCTCGCGATGGCCGCGGTCGACCAGCACGGCCAGCTGGACGCGCTCGGGGCGCCCGTAGTCGAAGATCGCCTCGATCGCCGAGCGGATCGTGCGGCCCGTGTAGAGGACGTCGTCCACGACGACCACCGACTTGCCCTCGAGGGGGAAGTCCAGCCGGGTGGCCTTCACGACCGGCTGGGGGTGAGCGCGCTGCTCCGCGCGCAGCGTGACGTCGTCGCGGTAGAAGGTGATGTCGAGCGCGCCGGTGGGCACCCGGGCGCCGGTGTACTCCTCGATCAGGTCGCGCAGCCGCTGGGCGAGCGTCGCGCCGCGCGTGTAGATGCCGACCAGCCCGAGCGCGGTGAGATCGGGGTGCTTCTCGACGATCTCGTGAGCGATGCGGCGGAGGGTGCGCTGAAGCGCTTCCTCGTCGAGCAGCACGCGCTCGGTCGCGGTTGCGGGCATTTCGAAGGTCCTTTCCGGCCTCGCAGGGCGCGGATTAAAGGTGGCTCGTGGCTCCGGAAACCCTACCAGCGGCGGCGGACGGCCGCCGCGCCGTGAGGATGACGGTCACGGCCAGGCCCAGAGCGGCGATCGCCATGCCGCCCAGGAATGCCGCCCGCGGGCCCCCCGCCGGCGAGCCGGCCGACGCCGCTGCGATCGTCGCGAGGGCCGCGACGCCGAGCGCCGTGCCCGTGCCGAAGGCGATGTTCTGGAGCGCTGCGGCGATCCCGGCATCCCCCTCGGCGACTCCCTCGAGCGACGCCACGGATCCGGCCACGAACGCACATCCCATCCCGAATCCGAACACGACCATGCCGGCGACGAGCAGGCCGGTCGAGGCGCTCGTCACGGCGCCGGTGAACACGAGGCACGTTGCGCAGAGCAGCGCCAGGCCGGCGGCGGAGACGAGGCGGGTGCCCACCCTGGCGATCGCGCGCTGTGCGACCCATGCAGCGGCGACCGAGCAGCTCGTCATCACGGCGGTCATGGCCCCGAACCGAAGCGCGCTCCATCCCTGCGTGCGCTGCGTGTAGAGCGTCAGCGTGAAGAGCAGGCCGTCGACGCACATCCCGGCGACGAACAGGGTGGCGCATCCGGCGGCCCGTCGGCGCGAGCCGAGGAGCCGGGGCGGCACGATCGGAGCCTCCGACCTCCGCTCGGCGTGCACGAACGCCACGAGCAGGAGCCCTCCGGCGGCGACGCCGCCCAGCGTCCGCCAGTCGTCCCACCCCAGCGACGGCGCCTGGCTGGTGCCGTAGATGAGGAGCGCGAGCCCGGCAGTCATCGTGACGATCCCCGCCACGTCGACCGTCCCGGGCTCGCCACGGCCCGACGTCTCGTCGAGGAGGAGCGGGCAGAGCGCGAGCATCCCGAGCCCCACCGGCACGTTGACCAGGAACACCCACTGCCAGCCGAGGCCGGTCGTGACGAGGCCGCCGAGCAGCAGGCCGGCGGTTGCGCCGATCCCGCCGATGGCCGACCACGCCGCAAGCGCCTTGTTCCGACCGGCCTCGTCGGCGAACATCGCGATCACGAGCGCCAGCGCGGACGGGATCAGGAGGGCGCCGGCGACGCCCTGGCCGATCCGCGCGCCGATCAGCACGGCCGCGGATGAGGCCGTGCCGCACACGCCCGACGCGACCACCAGAAGGCCGAGGCCCGTCATGAAGATACGCCGGCGGCCGAACCTGTCCGCGAGCCGGCCGCCGACCAGCAGCAGCGCGCCGGCGGGGAGCGTCGCCGCGATGACGCTCCACTGCAATCCGACCGCGCTCAGGCCGAGCCCGCGCCCGATGGCGGGAGCGGCCGTGAAGACGCTGGTGGAGCCCATCACGTCGACGAAGAACGCCGAGCACAGGAGCCACGTCCCGAACCACGGGCGCAGGCGTGCATGCGCGGAGCCGGCCACAACCGTACGACCGCCGGGGCGGGCGGAACTCATCGGTGCCTACACGGCGACCGTGTAGCAGACGGCGGTGCCCTCGAGGGCGACCACGCCGTCGTCGCGCGTGACCGTCGTCCTCAGGTGAGTGATCGGCTTGTCCGCGCGGGCGGCCGTCACCTCGACCTCGCCGGTGATCGTGTCCCCGGGCCGGACCGGCGCGGTGAACCTCCAGGCGACCTCGAGGAACACCGTGCCGGGGCCCGGCAGGTCCTCGGCGACGACGGCGTTCAGGATGGCGGACGTGATCCCGCCCTGGACGATGATCTCGCCGAAGCGCGACGCCCGGGCGGCCTGCTCGTCGTAGTGGAGCGGGTTCCGGTCGCCCGAGATGCCGGTGAACCGCTCGATGTCCTCGCTCACGACCGTGCGGGATCGCGACGCGCGCGCGCCGACCTCCGGCGGATTCCAGCCCTCAGCCACGGAGGAGCGATCGTACCCGCGCCATCGCCACGATGCCGAGGGCGGGGCCGACGGCGAGGAAGAGGAACGCGTACCGCCACCCGACCGCGTCGCGCACCGTCGGAAGGAGCCGGATCGACACGACGGTGATCGCGAAGCCGATCGCCGTCTGGGCGGTGACGGCCGTGCCGACGTACTCCGGGTCGGCCACCTCGGTGAGGGCGGTCGAGAACTGGGCGGAGTCGGCGATCACCGCCGTCCCCCAGACCAGCATGAGCACGACGACGAGCGCCGGCGCGAGCCCGTAGACGGCCGCCGCGAGGGCGCAGCACGTGCCGCTGGCGGCCATCGACCAGATCGTGACCGCCGCCCGGCCGCGGGCGTCGGCGACGAGCCCTCCGAGGATGCAGCCGGCCAGGCCGGCCAGGCCGACGGCCGCGAAGGCCGCGAGCTCGACCGATGTCCTCGACGGGTCGCCGTCCCCCGCGGCTGCGAAGCTGGCGGCCGCGTAGGCCGGCACCCAGGTCCACATCGCGTAGAGCTCCCACATGTGCCCGAAGTAGCCGAAGCAGACCAGGCGCTGGGCGCGATCGCCGAAGAGCCGGCGCACGTAGCCGGGCGCGAACGGCGCGGCCGCGGCCGCGTACGGCCCCTCGCGGAGCGTCCCCACCGCGAGCGCGGCGCCGACGACGGCGAGCGCGCTGGCGACGCTCAGGACGGCTTGCCAGTCGAGCGACGGGAGCGCGTTCACGAGATGCGGCGCGCCCGATCCGAGCGCGAGCGCCCCCACGAGGGCGCCGACGGCGAACCCGCGCCCGGCCCGAAACCACGTCGCCATCAGCTTGATCCCGGGCGGGTAGACGCCGGCCAGCGCGACGCCCGTCAGGAACCGCAGCGGGATCCCGACGCCGAGCCCGTGGGCGAAGAGCGCCACGGCCTCGTTCGCGACCGCGCCGGCGAGGGCCGCCGCGCCGATGAGGCGCGTCCGCGACATCCGGTCGGGCAGGTTCAGGATGGCCGACGTGACCGCCCCCGTGACGAAGCCGAGCTGGACCGACGTCGTGAGCCAGGTGGCTCCGGCGTCGGACAGGCGCCAATCGTCGCTCAGCTGCGGGACGACGGCCGA
>JAICKX010000192.1 GCA_025927685.1 Thermoleophilia bacterium
TCGACCTCTCGGAGGACCGGCTGGAGCTGGCCCGCGGACAGGGCGCGACCGAGACCATGGGCGGCGGCGCGGACGCGGTGGAGCGCATCGTCGAGATGACCGGCGGGTTCGGGGCCGACTACACGTTCGAGGCCACCGGCAACGTCACGGTCATGCGCCAGGCCGTCGAGTCGGCGCGGATGGGCTGGGGCCTCTGCACCGTGGCGGGCGTCGCCGGAAAAGGCGAGACGCTCGACGTCATCCCCCGGTTCCTCATCACGGGCCGCCGGATCGCCGGCTCGTCGTTCGGCGGCGTCAAGGGCCGCGAGGGCGTGCCGGCCTTCGTCGACCGCTGGCTGGCGGGCGAGATCGACGTCGATCCGTTCGTCTCGCACCACATCACGCTGGACGACGTCAACCGCGGCTTCGAGCTGATGGAGGCCCAGGACGGCATCCGCAGCGTGATCGGCTTCGGCTCCTAGCGTCCCGTGCAACAACGGGGTCAGACCCCAATGTTGCGTGCGGCTAGCTGCGGCGGAAGAGGCCGCGCCAGCCGGTGCCGTCGACCTCGCCGACCGCCTCGCGCAACGGGGCGATGTCGATCCCGGCCGGGCGCTCCGGCGGCGCCTCGGCGGCCGCGATCAGGCGGCGCACGCGGGCCAGCTGGGCGGCGTTGATGTCGAGGAAGACGCAGCCGGCGATCATGCGGCCGCTCTCGCCATCGCGCAGCGACGTCACCCGCACCTCCGCCTCGACATGCTCGGCGAAGAAGCGGCCGTTGAAGATCAGGCGGTCGTTCGTGCGCAGGACGCGGCGGGTGGCGAAGGCGACGCCCGACTCGCTGAGGTCGATGATGGTGCCCTCGACCCGGTCGCCGTCCACGACGTCGCGGCAGCTCACGGCGATGAGCCAGGCGACGCCGCCCGCGGGGACGCGCTGCGCCCGCCGCCGGGACTGGTCCGGCCCGACCCCCATCGCCCGGAGCCTGACCCGGGCGAGCTCGTTCGTGTGGAAGGACGCGTCCTCGACCGTGAAGCGCACCAGCCAGGGCTGCACCTCATCGGGCACGATGATGCGGCCGCGCACGGTCATCCCGCTCGCGACCGCGAGCCGGGGCGCCGTCGCCCAGACCTTCGCGCCCTTCATCCCGGTGGCCTGCATCGGAATGCGAACGCCGTCATCGGTCTCGAGCTCAGCGGTCATGCCGGCGAACAGCAGGCGCACGGCGTCCGAGGGGTTGAGACGTGCCATCCAGTGACATATCGGCCGGAACCGGCCGCAACCTGAGGGGAACCGCCGAGCTGGCGGTGTGCCTCGTCCTCTTCGGCAGCTCGTTTCCGGCCTTCAAGCTCGCCACGGAGGGCTTCGGCGTCGGTACCGTGGCCGGGGTCCGCTTCGCCGTCGCGACGGCAACGCTCGTCCTGATCGGGGGCGGGCTGCCCGCGCTCGAACGGGAGCTGTGGCGGCGCCTGCTCCTGATCGGCGCCGTCGGCCTCGGCGGCCAGACCGTGGCCATGACCGCCGGGATCGACGCCGGCAGCTCGACGCTCGGCGCGCTCGTGCTGGGCCTCGAGCCGATCGGCGTCGCCGTGGCCGCGGTGCTCGTCGCCCGCGAGCGGCCCACACCCGCCACGCTGGCCGGGCTCGCGCTCGGGCTGGCCGGTGTGGCCGTCGTCTCGGGCCTCCTCACCTCGGGCGTCTCGGGCGCGGGACGGCCGGTGGCGTTCCTGCTCCTCACGGTCGTCCTCTTCGCCGCCTACACGGTCTCGGTCCGGCGTGAGGCGGGCCGGCTCGACGCCGGGGCCGTGGCGGTCGTCACGTCGATCGGCGCGTCGATGCTGTCGCTCCCGCTGATCGGCTTCGACGCCGCGCGCGGCCAGGTCGTCCAGCCCGACCTGCGCGCCTCGGCCGTCGCCGCGCTGCTCTACATCGGGGTCGGCACCGGCATCGCGTACCTGCTCTTCGCCCACGTCCTTTCGCGCCTGCCCGCGTCGCGGTTCGCGGTCGCGATGTACGCCGTGCCGACGATCGGCGTCCTCGCCTCCTGGGCCGTCCTCGGCGAGCGGCCGATCGCGCGCGACGTCGTCGGCGGGGCGATGATCCTGGCCGCCGTCTGGGTGGCCGAGCATCGTCGCGGGGGCCGGGACGTGGCGGCGGGATGACCGCGGCCGACGACCTGCCGGAGCGGACGGTTCACGATCCGTGGCCCGGGGCAACCTGGTCGCATCTCGCGTACCCCTCCCGATCGCGCACGCTCGCCGAGGCGTCGGTGGCGGAGCGCCGTGGCGGCGGCGCTCCTCGTGGGCCTGACCGCGCCCGCGCTCGTTTCGCCCGGCGCGGCGTCCGCGGGCCCGCTCGCTTCGGCGTGCACCGGCCGGGAACGGCCGCCGGCCACCTACCGGCACGTCCTCGTGATCGTGATGGAGAACCACACGGCCGCACAGATCTTCGGCTCCCCGAAGACGCCCTACATCACGCGCGTCGCGCGCAGCTGCGGAAGGGCGGTCGACTACGACGCCGTCACCCACCCGTCGCTTCCCAACTACCTCGCCATGACGGCGGGCTCGACGGGCGGCATCACGACCGACTGCAACGTCTGCCGCACCAACGTGCCGAGCATCTTCCGCCAGCTCGCCCGCCGCGGCCGCGCCTGGAGGGGTTACGCGGAGTCGATGCCGGCGCCGTGCCTGCGGGCCGACTCCGGCCGCTACCTCATGCGACACAACCCGGCCGTCTACTTCCATCACCTGCGCGGGACGTGCCGCACGTCCGATCTGCCGATGGGGACTCCGGCGAGGGGCGCGCTGCGGCACGCGCTTCGCACGAACGCCCTGCCCGCGTACGCGTTCCTCACGCCGGACGCCTGCCACGACATGCACGACTGCCCGAAGTCGGTCGGTGACGCGTGGCTTCGGTCGTGGCTGCCGATGATCCTCGCGAACACCTCCTACCGCAACGGCCGGATGGTGGTGTTCCTGACGTTCGACGAGGGCATCGGCTCGAACCAGCGCATCGCCACGATCGTGCTCAGCCGGTACGTGGGGGCCGGGACCGTCTCGCGGGCCCACTTCACGCACTACTCGCTGCTTCGCACGACCGAGAACCTGCTCGGCCTGCCGCTCCTCGGGGGCGCCCGGCACGCGGCCGGGATGCGGCGCGCGTTCGGCGTCTGAGCCGGATCCGCCTCCGATTTGCGCTCGTAGTGAATCTTCACTAACCTGCTGCGTTCGCATGGTCCAGGTACGCACCCGACTCACCCACGAAGACCGGCGCACGGCGATCCTCGA
>JAICKX010000096.1 GCA_025927685.1 Thermoleophilia bacterium
CACGAGCAGCGTCTCGCCGATCGTGAGTCCCGCGCGGGTGAAGACCGCGTCGTGCGCGGTGATGAAGGCCTCGGGCACGGCGGCAGCTTCGCGGTCGGTCAGGTTGTCGGGAACGCGGGCCAGGTGGCGCTCGTGGACCACCACCGTGTCGGACAGGCCGCCCCCACCCACGAGCCCGAAGACGCGGTCGCCGGCCCTCCAGCCGGTCACGGCATCGCCGCAGGCGATCACCGTCCCCGCGACCTCGAGCCCGGGGATGTCCGCGGGCGATCCGGGCGGGGCCGGGTAGTGGCCGGCCCGCTGCACGACGTCGGCCGGGTTCAGGCCGGCGTGGGTCGCGCGGACCAGCACCTCGGACGGGAGCGGCACCGGGTCGGGGCGCTCGTCGACCGACATGACCTCCGGGCCGCCGGCGCCGTGGAACGTCACGGCGATCATGGCCTGGCATGATGGCAGGCGTGGAGGCCGGACGGCATCACCAGGCGCTCGCGGCGATCGTCGGCGCGGCCGGGGTGCGCTCGCCGGCACCGCGCGAGTACCTCTCCGACGGCACCGCAGGCCGCGGGCTCGAGGGCTGGGCGGACCTCGTCGTTCTGCCCGGCTCGACGGACGAGGTCGCGGCCGTCGTGGACCACTGCTACGCCAACGACCTGGCGATCACCACTCGCGGCGGAGGCACCGGGTTCGCGGGCGGGGCCGTGCCGCAGGGCGGGATCGTCCTCGGCACTGAGCGGATGGCGCGCGTGCGCGCGTTCGACCCGCTGCTCTGGCGGATCCACGTCGAGGCCGGCCTGCCGACGGCGGAGCTCCAGCGGCTCGTCCGGGGAAGCGGCCTCCGCTTCCCGCCCGACCCCGGCGCCGCCGAGCAGTCGCAGATCGGCGGCAACGTGGCGACCAACGCCGGCGGGCCGCACGCCTTCAAGTACGGCACCACCCGGGCCTGGGTGACGGGCATCGAGGCGGTCATCCCGCCGGGCGAGGTGGTGACGGCGGGCGGGCCGCTACGGAAGGACGTGGCCGGGTACGACCTGATCGGGCTCCTGACGGGCTCGGAGGGAACGCTCGGCATCGTGACCGCGGTGTGGCTGCGGCTCATCCCCGCCGCCGAGGCGGCCCTGCCGGTCGCCGGGCTCTTCCCCGGCTCCGAGGCCGGCTGCGCGGCGGTCGAGGCGCTGATGGGGAGCGGCGTCGTGCCGGCCTGCATCGAGTACGTCGACGAGCCGGCGCTGGCCGCGGTCGGCCGCGGCTTCCCCGGCGGCGCACCCGGGCCGGGCTTCCTGGTGCTCACGGAGGCCGACGGCTCGGCTGCCGAGGCGGTCGCCGGCCGCGACGCGCTCCGCGAGGCCCTGGACGAGGCGGGCGCGACATGGATCGCGGCGCCCGAGGGCGACGGCATCCGCGCGCTCTGGACGTGGCGCGACTCGATCTCTCCGCGCGTGACGGCGGTCCGCGGGGGCAAGCTCGCCGAGGACGTGGCCGTGCCCGTCGATCGCCTGGCGGAGGCGCTCCGCGGCGCGACCGAGATCGGCGGCCGCCACGGCCTCGAGGCGATGAGCTGGGGCCACGCCGGCGACGGCAACATCCACACGAGCTACCTCGTCGCGCCGGGCGACATCGGCCAGCAGGGCCGCGCCGAGGCAGCCTGCGAGGAGCTCTTCGACCTGGCCCTCCGCCTGGGCGGCACCGTCACCGGTGAGCACGGCATCGGGCTCCTCAAGCGCTCCCACCTTGCCCAGCGGCTGGGCCCGGCGGGTCAGCGGCTGAACTTCGCGATCAAGCGAGCGTTCGATCCGAAGGGGCTGCTCAACCCCGGCAAGGGCTGAGACATTGGCATCGGGCACCGGCGTTTCACGCCGGGTCGCGGCGGAGCTCCATCGTGGAGCAGTGGATGCCGCCGCCGTTCTTGTGCAGCTCGAAGTACGGGATCCGGACGACCTCGATCCCGCGCTTCTCCAGGAGCTCGGCCGTCCGCGGCGAGTCGTCGGGCATGATCACGCGACCCGGCCGGACGGTCAGGCAGTTGATCCCCCACTCCTCGCCGGGATGGCACCAGATCGGCTCGATCCCGAGCTCTCCGAGCCGGTCGAGGAACCAGTGCGGCAGGCCGGGCGCGTCGACCAGCGCCTTGTCGACGTCGACCATCCCGAAGTGCCCGTCGATGTGGATCGAGAAGCCGCCCATCGGGACGACGATGAGCTCGACGCCGATCCGGGCGAGGAGCTCGCGCAGCTGCCCGGCCGCCTCGGCGTTGCAGCGGATCGACGTGCCGAACGCGGCGACCCGCGGCGTCAGCTTCACGAACGTGCCGCCCTCGAGCATCCCCGTCCCGATGATGGTCTGGAGGATCGGGACGCCGAGCCCCGCGACGGCGCGCGTCACGCTGGCCTCTTCTCCCCGGCGCATGAGCGGCGCCATGCGGCCGATGACGACGCCGCCCGGTACCGAGACGAGCGGATCGCGGGTGTAGACGGCCTTCGTGAACCGCGCCGGGAGCGGGTCGGCGTAGTGCACGTGCACGCCCTCCGCCTCGAGCGCCTCCGCGAGCCCGCGGTGCTGGGCGTGCAGGACGTCGAGATCGGGCGGCACCGGGTCGGTCCAGTACCAGCCGCCCGCCGGGTCGACCAGCGCCTGGGCGCTCTCGTCCCAGGCGTCGGCGGTGATCTGGGCCAGCTCGTCGCCGGGACGGCGCATCAGGACGTCGCGCAGGACGCCCACCTCGTCGTGCGATCCCCACTGCGCGCCCCACACCTTCTCCAGCTCGGCAGGGTCGTGGAAGCCCGGCTCCGGCACGGGCGGGCACAGCACCTGGTGGTAGTCGAGCGGCGCTCGCGCTGCCTCGTCCCGGAGCATGCCGCGATGGTACAACCCTGGTCGAGATGCGTGCCGCCGTCCTGCACGAGCACCGAAGGCCCTTCACCATCGAGGAGCTCGACCTGGCGCCGCCCGGACCGGCGGAGGTCGAGGTCAGGCTGCACGCGAGCGGCGTCTGCCGAAGCGACTGGAACACCGTGACGGGCGACACGCCGAGCCCGCTCCCGGCGGTGCTCGGTCACGAGGGCGCGGGCGTCGTCGCCAGCGTCGGCCCGGGCGTGACGAGCGTCGCGCCGGGCGATCACGTCGTCCTCTCGTGGCTCCCCGCCTGCGGCCGCTGCCGGTTCTGCACGAGCGGGAGGCTCACGCTGTGCGACGTGGCGGCACCGGCGCTCCTCGCCGGCACCCTGCTCGACGGGACGACCCGGCTCACCCTGGCCGGCCGGCCGGTGCACCACTACTCCTTCCTCTCCACGTTCGCCGAGCGCACGGTCGTCCCCGAGGCGAGCTGCGTGCGCATCCGCGACGAGGCGCCGTTCCCCGTCGCGGCCCTGGTCGGCTGCGCGATCACGACCGGCTGCGGCGCGGTGCTGAACCGGGCCCGGGTCGAGGCGGGAAGCTCGCTCGTCGTGTTCGGCGCGGGCGGCGTCGGGCTCTCGGCGATCATGGCCGCCCGCCTCGCCGGCGCCGGGACGGTCATCGCGGTGGACCCGGCCGCGTCGCGGCGAGCCGTCGCGCTCGAGCTGGGCGCGACCCACGCGGTCGGGCCCGAGGAGGCCGGCACGGCGCTGACCGACCTGACCGGTGCGGGCGCCGACTTCGGGATCGAGTCGAGCGGCGCGCCGGGCGCCGTCGCCGCCGCCTACCGCGCCGTCCGCCGCGGGGGCACGCTGGTGTGCGTCGGGATCCCGCCGGAGGACGCGGCCGTCGAGCTTCCCGGAGCAGCGCTCGTCCGCGACGAGAAGGTCGTCACCGGAAGCCTCTACGGCTCGTGCCGGCCGCACACCGACATGCCGATGCTGCTCGACCTCTTCCTCGAGGGCCGTCTGCCGCTCGACCGGCTGGTCGGCGCGACCTACCCGCTCGAAGAGATCGACCGCGCCTTCGCCGACCTGCGTGAGGGGGGCGGGGTCCGAACGCTGATCGATCTCACGTAGCGCTGCACTTCGATACCGTGTCCGCCGATGGACGGCGGCCTCGACCCGGTGGACGGACGCTTCGGCGAGGCGTGGGCGGGGAACGTGCCCGACGGGAGTCACGTGAACCTGGTGCTCGCGCGGCGCGGGTCGCCGACCGCGGCGGCGGCCGCCTCCGCATTCGCGGCGCCGGGGCCCGGCCATGCGCCGGTGATGGCCTGCCTGGGGGCCGGGAACGCCGTCCGGCCGGCGACGATCGTCCTCAACAAGGCCACGATCGCCTCCGACCTGCACGGCCGCATCACCTGGGGCGCCGCCCAGCTCGGGATCGCCGCAGGCATCATGGACTGCGTCGCCGACGGCGTCCTGTCCGATGAGGACGCGGCCGAGCTCGTCGTCCTCGTCGCGGTCTGGGTCGACCCGGACGCCGGCGACGAGACGGCGGTCCGGGCTGCCAACCGGGAGGCCGTGCGGCGCGCGGTCGAGGACGCGCTCTCGGCCGACCGCTCGGGTCGGATCCGTGAGCTCCTCGACCTCCGCGACACCGCGACCAACGCGTTCTATTCGGGCAGGTAGATGATTGGTTCCCGATTCACGGGATGTCCTGGGCGGCGCGAACCGAGCAGCGCAAGGACGCAGGGAAGACCTGCTATCCAAGCTGGTCTCCCGCGGATGCGACGGTTCCCAGCCGCAGCCCCACCACGACCGATTCCCAATTCGCAGCTGAACGTCCAGGCGCGCGTGAATTGGGAATCAATCGTCTAAGCGTTGCGGCTGGCATCGATCGAGACGCGCGCCTACCGGCTCCCGCTCGATCCGCCCTTCTTCGCCGCGTGGGACCCCGAGCCGCGGACGCATCTCCACGCGACCCTGACCATCGTCACCGCGGACGACGGCGGCGTCGGCTATGCCAGCGGCGACGCGCTCCCCGATCGGGCGCTGCTCGAACGGCACCTGCTCGAGGTGGACCTCGACGACTCGGCCGCAGTGCACGACGTCTGCCGCACCGTCGACTTCCACGGCGGCCGGCCGTGGACGTGCGAGGTCGCGGTGTGGGATCTGGTCGGGCGGGCCGCGGGGCGGCCGCTCTGGCAGCTCCTGGGCGGGCGCAACGCCTCGCTCACCGCGTACGCGTCGAGCGGCGAGCGCGCCGAGCCGGAGGAGCGCGTGCGCCGCTGCGTGGCGCTTCGCGACGCCGGCTGGCGGGCCGTCAAGCTGCGGGTCGGCGGCGCCGGGCCGGCCGAGACCGCGGACCTCGTGGGAGCGGTGCGCGCGGCGGTCGGTCCCGACATGGCCGTGATGGTCGACGCCAACCAGGGCTGGCGCATGCCGGGCGACCGCACGCCGCCGTGGGACGTCGCCACCGCCACGGCCTACGCCCGGGCACTGGAACAGCACGACGTGCACTGGCTGGAGGAGCCGCTGCCGTGCTCCGACGTCGACGGCTATGCGGAGCTCCGCCGGTCGACCGGCCTGCGGATCGCGGCGGGCGAGATGGTGCGAAGCGAGCACGAGGCCCGCGATCTCGTCGTCCGCGGCGGCGTCGACGTCCTCCAGTGTGACGTCGTCCTGGCGGGCGGGATCGAGGGCTGCCGGCGCCTGTCCGCGCTCGCCGAAGCACACGGAGCGTCGTGGTCGCCGCACACGTGGTCGCACGGCCACGGGCTCCTCGCCAACCTGCACGTGGCCCTGGCGGTGTCGTCCAACGAGTACCTCGAGGTGCCGTACGACCCGCCCGGGTGGACGCCCGAGCGGCGCGACTTCCCGCTGCCGCAGCCCGTCGAGGTGGCCGGAGGGACGCTGAAACCCCCGTCCGGTCCCGGCCTGGGCGCCGAGCCCGACCTCGCCGGCCTCGAGCGCTGGAGGACCGCATGAGCGACCCGCTCGTCCTCACGGGCTTCGACCTGACGGCCGGCGGCGTCGAGGACGTCGCCCGCAACGGCCGTCCCGTCGCCCTCGCGCCCGAGGCCGTCGCGCGGATGGCCGAGGGCTGGAAGGTCGTCCAGGAATCCGTACAGGCGGGGGCGGAGGTGTACGGGCTCACAACCGGGGTCGGCGCGCACAAGCGCGTCTCGATGACCGCCGGGCAGCTCGAGCACTTCAACCGCCTGCTCCTGCCGAGCCACCGCGTCGGCCAGGGTCCGCACGCGCCCGCCGAGGTGGTGCGGGCGGCGCTGCTCCGGCTCGTGAACGGGTTCGCGAGCGGGACCGTCGGCGTGCGCCCCGAGCTGGCAGCGCGGCTCGTGGACGCCCTGAACGCGGGCGAGACGCCGGATGTGCGGATGCTCGGCTCCGTGGGCCAGGCCGACCTGGCGCCGATGGCCGACATGGCGCACGGCGTGATCGGCGACTTCCCGCTCACGGGGAGCGAGACGCTCTCGCTCATCAACTCGAACGCGTTCTCGACCGGGATCGCGACGCTCGCCCTCGCCGACTGCCGCCGGCTCGTCGAGTCGCTGGACGCGGCCGGCGCGCTCGACATGGAGGCCTTCGCCGCCAACCTCAACGTGCTGCATCCCGCGGTGGCGCGTGCCCGGCCCTACCCCGGCCTCGCGCGCTCGATCGAGCGCCTGCGCGAGCTGCTGCGCGACAGCTCCCTGTGGGACGAGGGCGCGGCCCGGAACCTCCAGGACCCGCTGACGTTCCGGAACCTTCCTCAGATGCACGGCGCGGCCCGCGACGCGCTGGCCCACGCCGACGCGATGCTGGCGGTCGAGCTGAACGCCTCGCAGCAGAACCCGCTGCTCGTGCTCGAGGAGCGCCGCTTCATCTCGGTCGCGAACTTCGAGATCCTGCCGCTGGCCGCCGCGCTCGACCTCGTCCGGATCGCGCTCGCCCCGGTCCTGACGTCCGCCTCGGAGCGGACGCTCAAGCTGCTCGCGAGCCAGTTCTCCGGCCTCCCGCTCGGCCTCTCGGCCGATCCCGCCTCGCCCGAGGACGCGCTTTCGGAGTTCGGCGTCGCCACGGCCGCGCTGGCCGGCGAGGCTCGCCTCCTGGCGCAGCCGGTGTCGTACGAGCTGTCGACCACGAGTATCGCCGAGGGCATCGAGGACCGCATGACGATGGCCCCCCTCGGTGCCCGCCGGCTCGCCGAGATGGTCGGGCTGGGCGAACGCATCGCCGCGATCGAGCTCGTCGTCGCCGCCCAGGCAGTCGACCTGCGCAGCCCGCCCCGACTTGGCCACGCCACCGGTGAGCTCCACCGGCTCCTCCGCGAGGCGATCCCGTTCACCGGCGCGGGCCTCGAGCCGCCGCAGGACCTCGTCCCGGTGCTCGGCCTGCTGCGCTCGGGGGCCGTTGCAGCCTGCGGGAGTGCGGGGCCGGGCTCCGACACGCCGCGCCAGTGACAGGCTGAGCGCCGGGTCCGTCCGCACGGCGTAGGGGTGGGTGGGACGGTCACGCGGGGGTCACGAAAGACGCCGAATGTCGTCACGCCCCACCGACATCTGTCGGCGCCCCGCCGGCACCGCCACCGCCCGCGCCGCGAGGGCCGAACCACAGAACGGTCACAAAAGACGCCGAATGTCGTTTCACCCCACCGACATCTGTCGGCGCCCCGCCGGCAGCCACACCGCCCAGCGTCGCCGCGACCTGTGGACCGACCCTCTAGACTGAAGTCCCGTGATCCTGAACACGGCGCCGCGGTTCGAGCCCCTGTCGGATGACGCGCTGGCGACCCTCGACTCCGGCGTCGACCGGCTGGCGGCGGAGGTCGGCGTGCAGTTCGACCACCCGCGCGCGCTCGAGCTCTTCCGCGAGGCGGGGCAGGCCGTCGACGGGGAGACGGTGCGGTTCGACCCAGCATTCCTGCGCGCGCAGGCCGGGCTCGCCCCGGAGAGCTTCTCGATGCGGGCCCGGAACCCCGAGCGGAACCTGGAGATCGGCGGCGACCACATGGTCTTCTGCCCGGTCCAGGGCCCGCCGTTCGTCCGCGTGAACGGCGACCGGCGCGACGGCACGATGGCCGACCTGGAGCAGCTCCTCAAGCTCGTGCAGATGACGCCCGCGCTCGACACGCCGGGCCGGAACATGCTCGAGCCGAACGACGTCCCGCTCGACTCGCGTCACCTCATGCGCGCGCTCGCGGCGAGCCGCCTGACCGACCGGGTGTGGTCCGGCGAGCCGTCCTCACAGGCGGCCGCCGAGGACTGCATCCGCATGGCCGAGATCGTGCACGGCGGCCTCGACGACGAGCCGGTCATCTTCGCCAACGTCAACGTCAACTCACCGCTCCGCTTCGACGTCCGGATGCTCGAGGGCCTCCTGGCCTACGCCGGCGCCGGCCAGGCGCTGATCGTGACGCCGTTCCTGCTCATGGGCGCGATGGCGCCCGTCTCGGTGCCCGCGGCGCTCGTCCAGCAGACGGTCGAGGTGCTCGCCGGCGTCGCGCTCGCCCAGCTGGTGCGGCCGGGGACGCCCTGCATCATGGGGTCATTCCTCTCGAGCACCGACATGCAGAGCGGCTCGCCCGCGTTCGGCGGGCCCGAGTCCGCCGTCGGGCTCTACGCGTCCGGCCAGGTCGCACGCCGGCTGGGGCTGCCGTGGAGGTCGGGCGGGGGCACGCTCACCGCCAGCCAGTCCGTCGACTACCAGGCCGGCTACGAGTCGTTCAACACGCTGATCGCAGCGTTCCTGGCGGGCACGAACGTGTGCTGGCAGTCGGCCGGCTGGCTCGAGGGCGGGCTCGTCACCTCGTTCGAGAAGTTCGCCGCCGACTGCGAGATCCTCGACCTGCTCCAGCGCCAGTTCGCGCCGCTCGAGGTGGACGACGCCAGCCTGGCCTTCGACGCGCACCTCGAGGTCGGCCAGGGCGGGCACTTCTTCGGCGCCCAGCACACGCTGGAGCGCTTCCGCGACTGCTTCTGGCGCCCGACGGTCGCCTCGACGGAGAACTTCGAGCGCTGGACCAAGAACGGGTCGCTCGACCACGCCGCCCGCGCGTCTCGGCGCTGGAAGGCGCTCCTCGAGCAGTACGAGCGACCACCGCTCGACGAGGCGGTCGAGGAGGAGCTGGTCGAGTTCGTCGAGCGGCGCGCCGCCGAGGCCGGCGACACGATCTCCGTACGCTAGAACGCCGGCGGGTGCCGGAGCGCCCACGGCCGCAGCCGTTCCAGGAACGCCTGCCGGGCCGGGTCGCGAGCCGCCTCGACGGCGCGAGCGGCCTCCGCCAGCTCTGCGCCCAGCGCCTCCATGTCGACGTGCACCGGAGCGCCGTCACGCACGAGCACACGGCCGCCGACGACGACCTCGCGCACGTGCGCGCGCCCGGCTCTCGCCACGACGAGGTCGTCGTACGCCAGGCGCGGCGAGGCGAACACGCCGCGGACCGCGGCCAGGTCGAGCACCACCGCGTCCCCGTGGTAGCCCGGTTCGAGCCGCCCCACCGCTCCCTCCAGGCCGGCGATGCGAGCGCCGCCCTCCCAGAGCAGACGCAGCACGTCGCGCGCTCCGAGCGGCGGCTCGGGGCCCTCCCAGATCCGCTGGGCGACGTGCGCCATCCGCACCTCGGCCAGCATGTCCTCGTCGTCGTCCACCGCCATGTCGTCGGAGCCGAGGCCGACCGTGACGCCCCGTGCGACCAGCCGCCGCACCGGCGCGATCCCACAGGCCAGGCGCAGGTTCGACGAGCAGTTGTGCGCGACCATCGCCCGCCGCTCCGCGAGCAGGTCGATGTCGGCGTCGCGGAGGTACACGCCGTGGGCGATCGTCGTGCCCTCGCCCAGGACGCCGCGCTCGGCCAGGCGGTGAAGCTCGCGCCCGCCGTGGGCGGCGTCCCCCCACTCGCGCTGACGGCGGCTCTCGAGCGCGTGCATGTGGATCTGTAGCCGAAGCTCTGCGGCCGCGGCGCCCACCGCGTCGAGCAGCTCGTCGGACGCCCACTGCGGCGCGGCGATCGAGAGCTGGACGCCGATCAGCGGATCGCCGGCCAGGCGGCGGGAGAGCTCCGCGATCGCCTCGATGTAGATCGCGTTCGAGATCGGTTCGCTCGTCAGCCTCCGCACCTCGCCCGCCAGGTCGTCCGGCAGCGCCGCCGCGAAGGCGGCGTCGTCGTCGTACGAGAACGTCGCCCGGTCGCGCCAGTAGGGCGCAAACGCCGTCCGCAGGCCCGCCTCGCGGTGGGCGCGGATCGAGTGCTCGAGCTCCTCCAGGTACGCGTCCGACCCCTCGTAGCCGCCCTTGGCCGGGAAGTGGCTGTGGACGTGGGTCGTGACGCCGCTCGTGAGCATCTGCATCGACTTGTAGAGCGTCGTCAGAGACGGCTCGACCGTGGGCAGCGAGTGCATCAGCACCATCCACGGCTCGAACGGCTCGTCGGCGAAACCCATCTGGGCGGTCGAGACGCCCTCCGCGTGCTGGTGGGCGTTCACGAGCCCCGGCATGACGAGGCGGTCGGGGCCGCCCGCCCGCTCGGCCGCCGGATGGCTGCGGGCGAGCTCGTCCGCCGGCCCCAGCTCGGCGACCCGGCCATCGCGCACCAGCACTGCCGTCGACTCGAGCCACTCCGCGCCGGCCGCCGGGAGCACGGCCGTGCCTTCGATCAGGAGCTCCTCCACGGCGCCAGTATCGCGTGCCCCGGCCGTTCCCGCCGGACGAACCGGCCCCGGCCCGGTTCGGCGCGCAGGTCCCCGCTGGAGATGACGATGTCGCCGCGCGCGATCGTCGTCACCGGCCAGCCGCGGACGCGCATGCCGTCGTATGTGGAGTGGTCGATGTCCGAGTGAAGGACGGCAGCCGCGAGCGTGCGCTCCGCGGCCGGGTCGAAGAGGACGATGTCGGCGTCGAAGCCCGGGGCGAGCCGGCCCTTGCGCGCGAGGCCGTGCAGCCGCGCCGGGGCGGTGCAGCAGAGCTCGACCCAGCGGGCAAGGTCGATCCGGCCGGCGAGGACCACCTCGGAGTGCATGAGCGCGAGCCGCACCTCGACACCGCTCGTGCCGGGCCGGTGGCGCGGGACGCCGTGCTCGTCGGGCAACCGCCGGCGCGGGCCGTGGTCGGTCGAGACGAGGTCGAGCGTGCCGTCGCCGAGCGCCGCCCACAGCGCCTCACGGTGCTCGCGCGGCCGAAGCGGGGGCGTCCCCATGAACTGCGGGGCGAGGTCCGGGTCGGCATAGACGTCGTCGCCGATCAGCAGGTGGTGCAGCAGCGCCTCCCCGAACGCCGGCCGCCCGGCGGCCCGCGCGCGGCGCAACTCGGCCACCGAGTCGGCCGTCGTCAGGTGGAAGATCAGGATCCGGCACCCGGCCAGCTCGGCGATCGCGAGCGCCCTGTGCACCGCCTCGCCCTCCAGCACCGGTGGGCTGATCGACGGGAACGCGACCGGGTCGCTGCCGCCCGCCGCGCGGAGCTCACGCGAGAGCTCCTCGACGATCGCCCCGTTCTCGGCGTGGACGACGACCATGCCGTCCTCTCCGGCGACGTGCTGCATGGCGCGGAAGAGGATCTCGTCCGGCAGCCGGTAGGCCGGATAGCTCATGAAGAGCTTCACGGTCGGGCACCCTTCGGCCATCGCCGCCGGGAGCTCGGCCACGCGGTCGAGCGACGGCTCGCGCAGGTTCACGTGCAGGCCGTAGTCGATCACGCAGTGCCCGTCGGCCTCCGCGCGCCGCCTCCGTACGCCATCGACGAGCGGCGTCCCCGGCTCGACCTGGGCCTGGTCGACGATCGCCGTCACGCCGCCGAAGGCCGCCGCGATCGTGCCGGTCTCGAACGTGTCGTCGTAGACGTCGACCGGGCGGTCGGTGCGCATGTGGACGTGGCCGTCGACCGCTCCCGGCAGGACGTAGAGGCCGTCCGCGTCGAGCTCGCGCCTCCCGCGCAGCCCGGTGCCGATCGACGCGATCTGCTCGCCCCGCACCCCCACGTCGGCCCGCACCTCGCCCTCGGGCCCGACCACGAGGCCGCCGCGGATCACGAGGTCATGCTCGCTCATCCGTGCACGGCGACCCGGCCCCCGTCGGCGAGGGCCCGCTCGCAGGCGAGTGCGACGTCGAGCGACTCGGCGGCGGCGGCGACGTCGCAGGCGACGAGCGCTGGATCTCCGGCGGCGACCGCCTCCAGGAACCGCTCCATGCCGCGCCGGATCGGCGGCGTCGAGAGCCCGAGCGCGACCTCCTCGCCGCGCAGCGTGCCGCGGGCGGTGAAGCCCGGGTCGAGCTCGACGTGGACGCTCGAGCGGGCCGAGACGACGTCCAGCGTGTAGGCCGAGGGCAGCTCCGGGCTCGTCCAGGCGACCAGGATGCTTCCGATCGCGCCCGACCGGAACCCGAGCGAGAGGGCGATCACGTCATCGATGTCGGAACCCTGCGGCCGGTCCGGCCCGGCCAGGTCGACCCGCGTGCCGGCGGCCTGCACCCACGCCACGGGGCCGGCGATCGCGCACTGGAGGTCGATGAAGTGGCTGGCCCGCTCCAGCACCTGCCCGCCGCCCTCGGCCTGGGTCACGAACCACGGCCGGCCGGCGGTGGATCCGACGGCGGAGGACGCGAGCAGCCCGGGCGGGTCGGCCTCCGCCGCGGCCCGCAGGTCGGAGAGGAAGTCGATCGCCCGGTACTGGTAGCCGACGGCGACGACCGCGCCGGCGGCTCGCACCGCGTCGGCGATGGCGCGCGCGTCGTCGCGCGGGCCCGCGGCCGGCGTGGGGGGGTGGTAGGCGCGGCCGCGCGCCACCGCCGCCACGCCCGGGTGGCGGGGCGCCAACGGCGGGGGGCAGACGACGACCCCGGCGGGCGCCGCGGC
>JAICKX010000026.1 GCA_025927685.1 Thermoleophilia bacterium
CGCCAGCCAGCGGTCGACGAAGGCCGGCACGCCCTCGCGGCCCTTGACGCCGCCGAACGACGAGCCGGCGATCCGGCGGCCCGTGATGAGGAACCGGGGGATGACGTCGAGCGTCTCGCCTTTCCCGGCGACGCCCGCCACGGTGCAGAGGCCCCAGCCCATCCGCGCCGACTCGACGGCCTGGCGCATGACCGTGACGTTGCCGGTGGCCTCGAAGGTGTAGTCGGCCCCGAACCCGCCGGTCATCTCCACGATGCGCTCCACCGCGTCGTCGCCGCCGGCCATGGTCTCGGTCGCGCCCTGTCCGCGGGCCAGCTCCAGCCGGTCCTCCGAGAGGTCGACGCACACGATCCGCTCCGCGCCCGCCAGGCGGCAGCCGGCGACCGCGCCCAGCCCGACCATGCCCGCGCCGAAGACGACGCAGGTCGAGCCCGGCTCGACCTTGGCCGTGTTGAGCGCGGCGCCGAGGCCGGTCGAGAGGCCGCAGGCGAAGAGGCAGGCCCGGTCGAGCGGCGCCTCGGGCGTGATCTTCGCGAGCGCGATCTCGGGCATCACCGTGTACTCCGCGAAGGTCGAGCAGCCCATGAAGTGGCGGATCGGCTCGCCGTCGCGGGAGAGCCGGGCGCTGCCGTCGGGCAGGTAGCCCTGGCCCTGCATGTCGCGGATCGCGAGGCACAGGTTCGTGCGCGGGCTCCGGCAGTGGATGCACTCGCCGCACTGGGGCGAGAAGAGCGTGACGACGTGGTCGCCCGGCGCGAGCAGCGTCACCCCGTCGCCGGTCCGCTCGACGACGCCCGCGCCCTCGTGGCCGAGCACCGTCGGCGCGTACCCGGACGGGTCGGCACCCGATGCCGTGTAGAGATCGGTGTGGCAGACGCCGCACGCCTCGAGCCGTACCAGCACCTCCCCGGCCCGCGGCTCCGCGATGTCGAGCTCCTGCACCGCCAGCGGCTGCCCGAATTCCTCCAGCACTGCCGCGCGCATCCTCATCGCGGCCGAGTGTACCCTCTACGCGCAGCGACGGATGTCCAATCACGCCCCTCTCGACGACATCGTCCTGGAGGCTGACCGCCTGCTCGAGGCGGCGGCCGCCGAGGATGTGCCGGTCCGCCTGATCGGAGGGCTCGCCGTGCGCATGCACGTCAACGGCGACCCGGTGATCAGCCGGGAGTACAAGGACATCGACCTCGTCACGCTGAAGGGCCGCGGGAAGCGCGTCTCGGAGTTCATGACCGCCATGGGCTACGAGGCCGACCGGGCGTTCAACGCCACCAACGGCCACCGCCGGCTCCTGTACTACGACCGCCCGCACGCGCGCCAGGTCGACGTGTTCGTGGGTGCCTTCGAGATGTGCCACTCGATCCCGATCACCGAGCGGATCGAGCTGCATCCCTCGGCCGTCCCGCTCGCCGAGCTGCTCCTGACCAAGATGCAGATCGTCGAGCTGAACGCGAAGGATCAGGCCGACATCCTGACGATCCTCTACCACCGTGACGTCGCCGACGACGACGGCGGCGGCTCGGCCGTGAACGCCGCCCGCATCGCGCAGCTCACCGCCACGGACTGGGGCCTGTGGCGGACGACCCGCATGAACGTCGAGCGGACGCGCGAGGCGCTCCCCGGCTCGGCCCTGTCCCCCGATCAGCAGGCCGTCGTCGGCGAGCGGCTCGACCGGCTGTGGGAGCGGATCGAGTCGGAGCCGAAGTCGACCAAGTGGAAGATGCGAAACCGGGTCGGCGACAAGGTGCGCTGGTACGAGGAGCCGGAAGAGGTCGAGGGGTAGCGGCGTCGCGCTAACCGCGCGAGCGCAGTGCGATCCAGAGGTCGACCCGGTCCTCCATCGCGCTCAGGTCGCGCCCGGTGAGCTGCTCGATCCGGCCCAGCCGGTGCCGGAGCGTGTTCACGTGGACGTGCAGCTCCTCCGCGGTGCGCTGCCAGCGGCAGCCTGACGAGAGGAAGCGGTCGAGCGTCTCGACGAGCTGGGAGTGGCGGCGAGCGTCGTGCTCCTCGAGCGCCTGGAGGAGGGCGCGCCGGAACGCGGCCAGCACGTCCTCGTCCTGGAGGGCGAGGAGCAGCGAATGCGTCCCGACCTGGTGGTGCGTGGCCCAGCCGGCGTCGCGCCGGAGCCGGGCGAACCGGCAGGCGTGGCGGGCCTCCACGATCGAGGTGCGCAGGCCGCCCGCGTCCGCGGCCAGCCCGCCCACCCCGACCGGTTCGCCCAGGCGCGCGTGCAACGCCGCCGCCACGTCGGCCAGGCCGGCCTCGTCGGCGTCCCACTGGACGACAGCGACGACCTCCGGCGCCCTGACGGCGGCCACGGCGGCCACCCCCGCCTCCTCCAGCGCCCGCTCGACGGGATCGAGCGCGGCGTCGGCGTCGGCAGCCTCGCACACGATCGCCGCCAGCGGCCGGGCGGCGTCGAGCGCGAAGGTCTCGAGCCGGGCCGCCGCGGCCTGCTGCTGGCCCGGCCCGGCCATGAGCAGGTCGACGAGCTCGGCCGCCAGCCGGCGCTCGCTCTCGCGGATCGCCCGCCGCCGGGCCAGCTCCAGCCCGAGGAACGGGAGCGTCTGGTCGATCGCCGCCCGGTCGTCGGCGCCCGGCTCGCGCCCGCCGGAGGCGACCACCAGGTGGGCCTCGGTGCGGCCCACCGTCGCGATCGGATATGCCAGCCAGCGCCCGGCCCCCACCGGATACTCCGGCTGGAGGCCCGCGACGGCGGCCCGCACGGCGGCCACGTCCTCGTCCGCCGGCGGCGAGCCGTGCGCGGTCACCTGCGAGCCGGGCCCGCAGACCCACGCCCTGAGCCGTGCGTCGAGCACGCGCAGCATGCCCTCCAGCCCCGAGCCGTAGCCGGCGGCGCGCACGAGCTGGTCGTTCCGGCGCACGCGCGCGCGCAGCGCGTCCTCGCGGCCCCCGTACTCGCGGTCGACGAAGGCCCGCGTGACCGCGATGAACGGCAGCTCGAACGGCACGGCGATGAGCGGCAGCCCGGCCTCGCGGCAGGCGGCCTCGAGGTCGTCCGGGACGCCGCCGCCGGCCGTGGGGATGCCGTAGCCGAGCGCTGCGACGTCCATCGTCCGTAGCGGCGCCACGAACCGCTCGCTGGAGATGCCCGCGTCGCGCCAGACGCCGGTGGTGAGGATCAGCTCGTCGCCCTGGAGATAGCGCGAGGGGTCGGCGAGCTCGGTCGTGTGCACCCATCGGATCGGGCGGTCGAGCGGGCCGTCGACCACCACCCGGAGGCCCAGCTCCCGGTCGTCCACCAGCTCTCGCACGGTCATCGGCATTGGATGAACCTCCAACGTCGATCGTACAACGTTGCAGGGTCGCACCCTTGTCCGGTCCGGAACGATCGTCCAGACTGCCGGGCCATGGCGCCCTTCGCCTGGCCGGACGGCCACCGTGCAGCGCTGTCACTGACGTTCGACGTCGATGCGGAGTCGGCCATCCTCGCGGTCGATCCGGGCTACGCGGGCCGGCTCTCCACGATGAGCCACCAGGCGTACGGGCCCAAGGTGGGCGTGCCCCGCATCCTGCGGATGCTCGAGCGCACGGGCCTCAGCGCCACGTTCTTCGTCCCCGGGCTCACGGCCGACCTGCATCCGGCCGTGGTCGAGGCGGTCCTGGCGGGCGGCCACGAGCTCGGCCATCACGGCCACTCCCACGTCCCCTACCACCGGATGACCGACGACGAGCAGCGGCGCGATATCGAGCGGGCGTTCGCGAGCCTCGAGCGCGCGAGCGGCGGGGTGCGCCCCGAGGGCTTCCGGGCCCCGTGGTGGGAGCTCACGAATTCGACCCCCGCGATCCTCGCGGAGTTCGGGCTCGCGTGGGACTCGAGCCTGATGGACGACGACCACCCGTACCTGCTCGACACGGGCGGGGGCCTGCTCGCGGAGCTCCCGGTGCACTGGATGCTCGACGACTGGGAGCAGTACGCGTACCTGCCCGAGCCGAACATCGGCGCGGCGATCGAGTCGCCGGCCAAGGTGCTCGACCTGTGGGGCTCCGAGCTCGAGGCGCTGGCCGGCGAGGGCGGCCTCATGGTGCACACGAGCCATCCGTTCCTGTCCGGGCGGGCCTCGCGCGTGGCGACGCTGGAGCGGCTCGTCGAGCATGCGCGCGGGCTGGGCGGCATCTGGATCGCGCCGGCCGGCGAGATCGCCGCGCACGTGCGGAGCGCGATCCCCGCCGAGGAGGCGCGCCCGGTGAACCCTGTCGAGATCGAGGAGGACGTCTATGGCGGCTGAAGCTTCGGCACCCACGGCATTCGAGCGGCAGGCGACCGGGCTCGTCCGCGAGGCGGGCTGGTGGGACGTCCTCGTCTACAACGTGAACTTCATCTCGATCGGCCTCATGGCCGCGTTCCTCTTCAACACGACCATCCCGTTCTACCCGGGCGTGAACGTGTATCTGAACGAGCTGATCGCGTTCGGGCTGATCATCCCGCTCTCGCTCGTCTTCGCGATGTTCGCGGCGGCGATGCCGCGGTCGGGCGGCGACTACGTCTACGTGTCGCGGACGCTCCACCCCGCGCTCGGGATGATGTCGTCGTTCAACAACACCGTCTGGTGGTTCATCTACGGCGGCGTGCCGTCGGCGTTCTTCGCCCGCTACGGCCTCGGGCCGTTCCTGCGCACGGTCGGCGAGATGTCGGGCTCCGGCACGCTGACCGACTGGGGGAACACGCTGGTGGGGAAGCGCGGCACCGTGATCGCGGGGGCGATCCTGATCGTCGTCCTGTGCGCGGTCTTCTCGAAGAGCCTGCGCCTCTACTTCCGCATCCAGAACACGCTCTTCCTGCTCGCGATGGCGAGCATCCTGCTCTCGATCATCGTGTTCCTCGTCGAGGGCCGCGGCGACGTCGTGAACGCCATCAACTCGACCTTCGGCTCGGGCAGCGTCTCCGGCGCGCTCAAGTCCGGCTCGGCGCAGGGCTCACTCGACCTCCGGAACACCATCCTGCCGATGACGTGGCTCTACCTGGAGCTCGTGTTCAACCAGTCGTCGGCCTACATCGGCGGCGAGGTGCGGCGGGCCTCGCGGGTGCAGCTGTGGTCGATGCCGGCCGCGGCGCTGATCGCCACGGCCATCCTGATGCTCCTGACCTGGTCGGCGCTGCACTCGATCGGCTTCACGCTCTGGAGCGGGCTCGGCAACGACTTCGGCGCCAGCCTCGGCCTCTCGTCCACGCCCGTCTACAGCGAGATCGCCGCCGTGGCGAGCGGCTCCACGATCCTCGGGATCGTCATCCTGGGCGGCTTCGTCTTCTGGAGCTACACCTGGCTCCCGGGCCAGATCCTGAACGCGTCGCGGAACCTCGTGGCCTACGCGGTGGACGGCATCCTGCCGCGCCAGTTCGCCTACGTCAGCGACCGCACGCATGCGCCGCTCGTCGCGGTGTGGTCGGTCGGGATCGGGTCGATCGTGTTCCTCGTGCTGTACGTGTACACGCACATCTTCGCGACGCTCACGGGCATCTTCGGGTTCATCCTCGGGTTCTGCCTGGTCTCGATCGCCGCGATCCTGTTCCCGTACCGGCTGCCCGACGTCTTCGAGTCCTCCCCGGTGCGCTGGCGCGTCGGCGGCGTGCCCGTGATGAGCATCGTCGGCGTGCTGTCCCTGGCGGCCTGCGTGGCGGCGCTCGTGATCTTCTGGAAGGACCCGTACGCGGGGCTTCGTAATCTCGACGACGGCTCCCGCTACTGGTGGGGCGTGATCTACAACGTCGGCATCTTCCTGTCCGGCTTCGTCATCTACTTCGTGGCGCGGGCCGTCAACCGCAGCCGCGGCGTCGACATCGACCGCCGGTTCAAGGAGATCCCGGTTGAGTAGGCCCGTGGCGCTGGTCACGGGAGCAGCCGGGGGCATCGGCGGCGCCGCGGCGGACGCGCTCGAGGCGGCCGGGCACGACGTCGTCCGCACCGACCTGCCGGTCGACGTCGCCGACGAGGAGGCGATGGCCGGCCTCGTGGCCGAGACCGAGGCGGAGCGGGGGCCGATCGAGGTGCTCGTGAACTGCGCGGGCCACATCGTCGAAACGCCGATCGAGCGGATCTCGGACGAGGAGTGGAACCGCATGCTGCACGTGCATCTCGGCGGGACCTGGCACACCTGCCGGGCGGTCGGCCCGCGGATGGGCGCCCGCGGCCGCGGCGCCATCGTGAACGTGAGCTCCGAGCTGGCGCTCTGCGGCGCCGAGCTCCACGCCCACTACTGCGCGGCCAAGGGCGCCATCGTCGGCCTCACCAGGGCGCTCGCGCTGGAGCTCGCCCCGCGCGGCGTGCGCGTGAACTCGGTTGCGCCGGGCGCCACCGACACGGCGCTTCTCACCGACACCTGGCGCACGCCCGGGTACCTGGAGTCGCTGCCGGTCCGGCGGCTCTCGACGCCCGCCGAGATCGGCGCCACCGTCGCCTTCCTCGCCTCGGACGCCGCGTCGTACGTCACCGGCCAGGTGGTCTCGCCGAACTCGGGGGCGGTGGTGTGAGGGTGGCGCTCGTGACCGGAGCGGCCACCGGGATCGGCGCGGCCACGGCCGACCTGCTCGAGGAGCGGGGCTATGCGGTGGCGCGAAACCATCTGCCGGGGCAGCGCGTCGCCGGCCACTCCGCCGAGGCCGACGTCTCCGACCCGGCGGCGGTGGCGCGCATGGTGGAGAACGTGACCCGTGACCTGGGCCCCGTCGACGTGCTCGTCGCCAACGCCGCGCACATGGTGATGGGCGGGATCGACGAGGTCGGCGCGCGTGAGTTCTGGCGCGTCGTCGACACAAACCTCACCGGCACCTTCTCGTGCATCCGGGCCTGCGCCCCGGGGATGGCGGAGCGCGGCTTCGGGCGGATCGTGAGCGTCGCCTCGGAGTGGGGCCTCACGGGCTGGCCGCGTGCGACGGCCTACTCGGCCTCGAAGGCCGGGATCGTCTCGCTGACCAGGGCGGCCGCGCGCGAGCTCGGCCCGCGGGGCGTCACCGCGAACGCGGTCGCGCCCGGCATCATCGACACGCCGCAGCTCCAGGTCGACGCCGACGACGCGGGGCTGCCGCTCGCGGAGCTGCTCGAGCGCTACGCGGGCCAGGTGCCGCTCGGCCGGGTCGGCCGCCCGGCGGAGGTCGCCGAGGTGATCGCCCATCTCGTGAGCGACGAGGCGGGCACGATCACCGGCCAGATCGTCTCGGTGAACGGGGGCACCGTATGAGCGGTCGCTACCAGCCGGCGGACGCGTTCCGGAGCCCGCGCTTCTCGGGGATCCGGACGTTCATGCGGCTGCCGTACGTCACCGACATGACGGACGTCGACTTCGCGGTCGTGGGCCTGCCCTTCGACACGGCGACGAGCTTCCGCACCGGGGCCCGGTTCGGGCCCGAGGCGATCCGGGCCGCGTCGGCGCTGCTCCGCCCCTACAACCCCGAGCAGGACGTCGACATCTTCGCCCACCTCTCCGGCGTCGACGCGGGCGACCTCCAGCTCGCGCCCGGCGACACGGAAGGCACATACGCCCTCGCCGAGGAGGGGCTGGGGACGCTGATCGACGCCGGGGTCTTCCCGGTCGTCCTGGGCGGCGACCACGCCATCACGCTGGCGGAGCTGCGCGCCCACTCCGCCCGCCACGGCCCGCTGGCGCTCGTCCACCTCGACGCGCACGGCGACACCTGGCACGAGTACTTCGGCCAGCGCTTCTACCACGGGACGACCTTCCGCCGGGCGGTCGAGGAGGGGGTCATCGACCCCGCGGCGTCGGTGCAGGCCGGCATGCGCGGGTCGCTCTACTCGCCCTCCGACATCGGTGACGCCCGCGATATGGGGTTCACCGTGCTCTCGACGCTCGAGCTGCTCGACCTGGGCCCGGCGGCCTACGGCGACCTCGTCCGCGAGCGGGTCGGCGACCGGCCGGCGTACCTGACATTCGACGTCGACTTCTGCGACCCGGCGTATACGCCCGGCACCGGCACGCCGGAGGTCGGCGGCCCGACCTCGGCGCAGGCCCAGGCGTTCGTGCGCGCCCTGACGGGCCTGAACCTCGTCGGCTGCGACGTGGTCGAGGTGTCGCCGTCCTACGACTCGCCCGGCCAGCCGACCGCGCTCCTGGCCGCCAACATCGCCTGGGAGATCATCTCGCTCCACGCGCTGGCGCGCGCCCGAGGGGCCGGCTCGTGAAGCTGTACTACGCCGGCGACGTCCACGGGTCGGAGAAGTGCTGGCGCAAGTTCCTGAACGCCGCCAAGTTCTACGAGGCGGACACGCTCATCATGGGCGGCGACATCACCGGCAAGCTGATGGTGCCGGTCGTCGAGACGGCCGACGGCCGCCACGAGGCCCGCGTGCTCGGGCGGCATGAGATCGTCTCGGCGGACGAGCTCGAGGAGGTGGAGAAGCGGATCCGCTTCAACGGCTTCTACCCGTACCGGTGCGACCGCGCCGAGTACGACCGCCTGAACTCCGACACCGCCTACCGGGACGAGACGTTCACGCGCCTCATGACCGACGAGGTGCGCCGCTGGATCGCGCTCGCCGAGGAACGGCTCGCCGGCACCGGGATCCGTTGCTTCGTCATGCCCGGCAACGACGACGAGTTCGCGATCGACGAGGCGCTCGAGTCGACGACCGTCGTCAATCCCGACAACAGGGTGGTGCAGATCGGCGACGAGGTCCAGATGCTCTCGTGCTCGTGGACGAACCCGACTCCGTGGGACAGCCCGCGCGAGGAGCCCGAGGAGGCCCTGCTCGAGCGCCTCCAGGGCCTGGCGTCCCAGCTCGACCCGGACCTGCCCACCATCTTCAACCTGCACTGCCCGCCGCACGGGACGTCGCTCGACCGCGCGCCGCAGCTCACCGCCGACCTCAAGGTCGTGCTCGACGGCGGCGAGCCGCGCATCGTGTCCGTCGGCTCGACGGCCGTGCGCACGCTGATCGAGGAGGTGCAGCCCGTGCTGTCGCTCCACGGGCACATCCACGAGTCCAAGGCCATCTCGAAGATCGGAAAGACGACCTGCGTCAACCCCGGCAGCGCCTACTCGGAGGGCGTCATCGACGGGGCCGTCATCGACGTGCGCAAGGACCGCGTGCGGTCCTGCCAGCTCGTCACAGGATAAGGAGGGAGCGCCATGGCGACCGAAGCGAGTGCGGCCCCGGAGGTGTTCGCCCGAAAGGCGACGGGGCTGCGGCGCGAAGCATCCGCCCGAGACGTCTTCATCTACAACACGAACAACCAGAACATCGGGATCGGGGTCACGTTCATGGTGCTCCTCATCCCGGCGATCTACGTCGGCGGGAGCATGGTGACCGCGACCATCCTGGCCGGCCTCCTGGCGCTCCCCATGGCCGGCGTCTACGCCTATTTCGCGGCCGCGATGCCGCGCTCGGGCGGCGACTACATCTACATCAGCCGCACGCTGCACCCGTTCCTGGGCTTCCTGTCGTCGTGGAACTGGCTCGTCTGGCTCGTCACGTACACGGGCATCCCGGCCGCGTACCTGGCCCAGTACGGCCTCTCGGGGTTCTGCCGCGAGGCCGGCTACGTGTTCGACAGCCCGACGCTGGTCGGGTACGGCGACAACTTCTCGCGCAAGTGGTGGATCTTCGTCGCCGGGTCGCTCCTGCTCACGTTCTTCGCGATCGTGTTCGCGCTGGGGACGCGGCTCTACTTCCGCATCCAGAACACGGCCTTCGTGATCGCGATGGCCGGGATCGTCGTGGGCCTCATCGTCCTCGCCATCCACAACCACACCGACACGGCGAGCGGGTTCAACTCGTACATCAGTGGCGTTGGCGGAGTTGACAACGCGACCGCCAGCCTGGACAAGTACTCCCAGAACCTGCCCCAGAGCGGGTTCGACCTGAAGCAGACGCTCTACGCCATGGTGTGGCCGCTCTTCATCACGCTCTATGCGATCACGTCGAGCTTCATCGGCGGCGAGGTGCGAAACGCGCGCCGCTCGCAGTTCCTCGCGATGCCCGGATCGATCGTCTACGTCACGATCCTGATGCTCCTGCTCGTGCTCGGCCTGAACCACGCGGCCGGCACGACGTTCCTCGGCCGGCTCGGCTACCCGCTGCCGGAGGACGTCCCGGGCGTCCTCGGGATCGGCAACCTGCCGACGTACAACGAGGTCATCGCGACGATGGTGCGGAACCAGGGCTGGCTGGTCCTCGTCCTGGGGGTGACCTTCCTGTTCTGGACGTACGTCTGGCTCCCGATCAACTTCCTGGCCTCGACGCGCGCCATCCTGGCGTGGGCATTCGACGGCCTCTTTCCGCGGAAGCTCTCCGAGGTGAACGAGCGCTACCACACGCCGATCTACGCCATCGTCTTCGTGTGGGTGCTGTCGGAGATCTGCCTCTACCTGTACGTGGATCAGATCTTCAACACACTGAACGGCATCTTTGCCTGGATCCTCTCGTTCGTCCTGTGCTCGATCGCCGCCGCGGTGTTCCCGTTCCGGCGCCGCGAGCTGTGGCAGGCCTCGCCGTGGAACGGCTCGACGGCGGGCATCCCCAACATCACCATCCTGGGCGTCGTGTCCACGGCGTGCCTGCTCTTCTGCGAGTACTGGTTCTGGTACGACCCGGGCCAGGGCTTCGACACGTGGGGCACCACGCTGCGCTGGGTGATGGCGCTCATCATCCCGACGGCGGCCGTCATCTACGGCATCGCCTGGTTCACGAGCAAGCAGCGCGGCGTCGCGGTGGACAAGGTGTTCACCGAGATCCCGCCGGAATGAGGGAGGATCCGATGAGCTCCATCGCATCGCAGCAGACCCGCCAGGGCTGGCACTCCGTCCTCGTGGGCGGGATCGCCACGTTCATGGGGGCCCCCCTGGTGGACGCCGATGCCGGCGCGCTGCGGGCGGCGGGCGTGAAGGCGGCCTTCCTGGGCATGCCGTTCGACTCGACCACGATCGCCCGTCCGGGGGCCCAGCTCGGCCCCCGGGCGGTGCGGGACTGGTCGAGCCACATGCTCTCCTACCACGGCGAGTACGACCTCGACATCTTCGAGGCCCTCGGCGTCGCGGACATGGGCGACGTCGCCGTCGTGCCCGCCAACGCGCCGAAGACCGTCGATCTCGTTGCGGAGGCGATGGGCGAGGCCATCCGCGCCGGCGCGATCCCGGTCCTGTGCGGTGGCGAGCACATCACGACGATCGGCGGCTCGCTGGCGGTCGACCGGCACGCGCCGGACGGGACCTACGGCCTCATCCTGGTCGACACGCACCTCGACACGGCGCCGGACGTGGGTGGCGAGCGGATCAACCACTGCTGCCCGATCACGCGGGCGATGGAGCTCGACGCCTTCGACCCGGCCAGGTGCGTCATCATCGGACCGCACGGGGCGATGAACCCCAAGAGCGAGTACGCCTACGTGCGGGACGCCGGGGTCACGGTCTACCACGTCTCAGACGTCGACAAGCGCGGGGCGCGCGCGATCGCCGACGAGGCGGTCGGGATCGCCTCCGACGGCACGGACGGCATCTACTTCAGCTTCGATGTCGACAGCCTCGACAGCTCGGTCTGCACGGGCACGTGCGTGCCGACCATGGGCGGGCTGACAGCGCGGGAGGCGCTGACGATGGTGTCGGTCATCGGGCGGGCGGACATCGTGGCGATGGACGTCTGCGAGGTCGCGCCGGCGTACGACAACGGCGAATCGGCGATGGCTGCCTGCCAGGTGATCGCCGACACGCTGGCGGCGTACGCCGACGCGCATCGATAGGCCGACCCCGGCGGGTCAGTGGCTCGCTAGCCCTCGTCGTGGTACGGACAGGAGAACTCGATCCCTCCGTGCTCCGGCAGCTCCGCCGTTCGCTCGTAGTCGACCGCGAGCTTTTGCCCGCGGCCGCTGATGCACCTGTCGTGGTTCGGGCAGCCGCCGGTCAGGCTCGTGCAGCCCGCGACGACGCGCTCGCAGTAGTAGAAGTCCTTCGTCCCGTTCTCGCCGTGTGAGATGACCACGCCGAGCTCGACGTCGCAGATCGTCTCCCAGCAACCCGCGTTCGGCTCCGACCCGTCGATGGGCTCGCCGGTTTGCACGCCGCAGGTCGCGGGGTGCTCGGAACAGACGTACTCGCCGTAGCGATCGGGCCTGCCGCACTTCGACGCCTTCCCGAACGCAAGGCTCGCCGCGTGATCGACGGTGGCCCTGTCCGGGCGAGCCGCGGCGCCGAGCGAGGCCGTGGAGGAGCTCGAACAGGCCGTGACGATCAGGCTGACTACGACCGCTGCGACAAGGGGGAGGAGTCCGCGAAGGTTCACGCGCCAATGCTCGCCGGCACCCAACCCGGCTCGCATCGGGGAAACCCCTCAGAGTGCTAGAGGAGTTCGAGGTCGATCGGGCCCGGACTGCCCGCGTTGATTCGCACGATGTCCTGCGGGCAGGCCGAGACGGCGAGCACGATGTCGCGCTCGGCGCGCAGCGTGACCGCGTCGCCGGCGCTGGTGGGCGCGGGCTCCCAGCCGATCTCCCAGTCGTCGCCCACCGGGATGTTCATGAAGAGGTTGATCGGCTGCGGGATCTCGATGCCCTCGTGGCCGAGCGCAGCCATCGCCTTCTGGAGGTTCTCCTGGCAGGAGGCGTGCCAGCCCTCGACGCCGAGCCCGGTGTAGCGACTCGGATCGCACGCGGCGCACAGCATGTCGTGGATGCCGGGCGACGTGTCGGCCTCGAGCGTCAGGATCGGCCGGCGCCGGTTCGTGACGAACTGCTCGCCGGCGCGGGGGAAGAGCCGGTTCACGTAGACGCGGGTGTGCTCGGCGGAGTGGTACTCCGAGACGTCGTCGGCGCAGAACGCGAAGACGTCGGCGACCTGGCCGCCCTCGGGGTCGATGACGCGGACGCGGTCCCCGGCGGACATGCGCACGGCGTGGCCCTCGCGGGGCGGGATGCGGATCGTCTCTGACATGGCGGCCAGTCTATCCGTGAGGCCCAGCCGGCTCAGCGGCGCGGCGCGCGCGGCACGATCAGCCGCAGCAGGAAGCGCAGCCACCCACGCAGCCCCTTGGGCGATTCGCCCCACGGAGTGATGCCTCCCGGCTGCATGCCGAGAACCCTACCCGCGCAACAACGGGGTCAGACCCCGATGCTGCGCGTTAAAGGGATTCGCCGCCCCGGCTGGCCTTTCGTCCCCCGGGCGAAAGAGCGTTTGAGTCGCCTCTACCGCTCCTCCGCCCGGCTTCGACCTACTCGGCTGCCCTGGACGGCGCAGTGGTCAAGCTACGGCACCTCGCAGCGGTCCGCAACCAGGTTTTTCGCGCACGTTGCGACCTTCCACGGGAGACGGCCGGTAGAGTGGCCGCCGCATGCGCGTCTTCATCGTGAGCGACATGGAGGGCGTCGCCGGCATCTCGAACTGGCAGCAGGTCTCCGGCGGCGAGTCCCTCTACGAGGAGGGCCGCAAGCTCTACACCGAGGAGATCAACGCGGCCGTGCGAGGGGCGCGCGCCGCCGGTGCGACCGAGATCGTCGTCATGGACTGCCACGGCGCCGGCAAGGGCTGGTCCTTCAACTCGCTCATCCCGGAGGATCTCGACGAGGGCTGCGAGTTCGTCGTCCAGAAGGAGTGGACCGAGTACACGGGCGTCCTCGAGGACGGCTGCGACGCGGCGCTCTTCGTCGGCATGCACGCGATGGCCGGGACGAGCGACGGCTTCATGACCCACACCGTCTCCGGCACGGAGTGGCGCAGCGTCCGGTTCAACGGCACCGAGGTCGGCGAGACCGGGATCAACGCGGCGCTGTGCGGCACGTGGGGCTGCCCTGTGCTGCTCGTCACCGGCGACCAGGCGGCCTGCCGCGAGGGCCGCGAGCTCCTCGGCGCCGGCCTCGCGACGGTGCAGGTGAAGACGGCGCTCGGCCGCTTCAGCGGGCGCCACAGGACGCCGGCGGTCGCGCGCCGGATGATCGAGGAGGGCGCCCGCGCGGCGCTCGCCGACCTGAAGGCCGTCCCGCCGTATGACCCGGGGAAGCCGTGCGAGGTGCAGGTCGAGCTGGCGACGCCCGACCACGCCGAGCAGTTCCGCCACCACCCGCTCGTCGAGATCCTCGACGGCCGCACGATCGCCTCGAAGGCCGACGACTGGTGGACGGCCTGGCGGCAGTTCTACTTCAGCTACCGGTGGCCGGACTAGCGCCGGACCCGCCCTTCGTCGCAGCCAGATAGACCGTCGCCGACCGCGTCGCGCCTTCCCCGTGCTCGACGAGCGGCCGCATGTGGGCCGCGAAGCGCCGCTGCTCGGCGCGGTCGAGCGCCTGCTGCATCGCCTCCCCGACCGTGGGGCAGAGCGGGTTCGGGGAGAACCCGAGGAAGGCCTCCCAGCTGATTCCGGAGAGCCCCGCCTCGGGCGTGATCGTCGCCTCGTAGCGGAGGCCGATCGTCCGGAAGCCCGCTGCCTCGGCCCACCTGAGCAGGTCGCGCTCGTCGAAGTCGGTCATCGTCAGCGCTCCGGCCGCGGCCTGCGCCTCGTTCAGGACCGCCCGGACGCGCGCCGCGAGGTCCGGGATCGCGGCCACGTCGTACCCCCACAGGCGGTCCTCCGGCTCCGGGCGGCCGAAGCTGTTGATGGGCTCGAAGAGCGCGATCCGGCCGCCGGGGCGGAGGACGCGGAAGAACTCCCCGAGCGCGGCGGCCTTGTCCTCGACGTAGATCAGCACCGACCGCGTCGTGACGACATCGACCGAGGACGCGGCGACCGGGTCGAGCCGGGAGGCGGCTGCCTTCACGAACTCGCACCTGTCGCTCGCTCCGAGCGAGGCTGCGATCTCCGCGCAGCTCCGCAGCAGCTCGTCGGAGACGTCGCTGAAGACGACCCGGCCCGAGTCGCCGACGTGGTCGAGTGCGGCGAAGCCGATCATGCCCTCTCCGGCGCCGACGTCGAGCACCGTGTCGCCGGCCTCGATGGCCGCGAGCTCGATCACCCGGTCGCGGACCGGCTCGAGCCACGCCAGCGTTTTCGTCTTCCATTCGCGATCGCCGCCGTAGCGTCGGTCCTGGAGCCACGTGGCCCACCGGTCGGCCGCCCGCATGCGCCGGAGGCTACAGTCCTCGCCGTGAAGCAGGCTCGCGTCGCGCTCACCTTCGACGACGGCCCGTCCGCGCACACCGAGGCCATCGCCGACCTGATCGCCGAGCACGGCGGCGGCGGGACGTTCTTCGTCCTCGGCGACAAGATCCCCGGCCACGAGGATCTCCTGCGGCGGATGGTCGCCGCAGGACACGAGCTCGGGAACCACACGTTCTCGCACCCGCGCTGCAGCCGCATCGGTGAGGACGAGCTGCGCGACGAGCTGGCCCGTGCCCAGGCGGCCGTCACGGAGGCCTCGGGGCGCGCGCCCGTGCTCGTGCGCCCGCCCTACGGCGACGACCCCGAGCGGGTCGGAGCCGTCGGTGGCGAGATGGGCCTCGCGTGCATCCTGTGGGACGTCGACCCGATCGACTGGCGCGAGCGCAAGGTCGACCGGATCGTCAGGCGCGTGCTCGACGGCGTGCACGACGGCGCGATCGTCGACTTCCACGACGGCTGGCCGTCGCACCACACCGGCATCCGCGACCGCACGCCCACGGTCGACGCCCTTCGCGAGATCCTGCCCGAGCTGGTCCGGCGCGGCTACGAGCCGGTGACGGTATCGGCGATGTCGGCGCAGCCGGCGACCCAGACGCCGTCCAGCTCCTGAACCATCCCCATGAAGCTGTCGAGAAAGCGAAGCCGCGACGGCCGGCCGATCACCTGCGGGTGCATGGTGAGCACGCACAGGCCGCCGAGGTCGCGAATCCCGAGCAGCTCCTCCTCCCAGATCTCGCGCACGTGCGACGGCGCCGCGATCGTCTTCACCCAGTCCTCCGGCGAGAACCAGAAGTGGGCGGCGTCGTCGAGGAGCCACTGCACGGGCAGCTCGACGACCCCGTTCGGGTGCCGGTAGGGGTGAAGGCGGTCCATCAGGTTCGACGAGTAGCCGATCCCGTGGGCCGCGAGCAGCTCGAGCGTGTTCACCGAGAACTCCCACGCCGGCGAGCGGTAGCCGCGCACGGCCGTGCCGAAGCCCTCCAGGATGCCCGTCGTCTTCACGAGCTCGTCCTCCTCCTCCGCCCGTGAGAGCGCGGTGGGCGACCGGTGCGTGTAGCCGTGCGCGCCGACCTCGTGGCCGGCGGCGACGATGTCGCGCACGCGGTCCGCGTGCATCTCTGCGACGCGGCCGGGGACGAAGAACGTCGCCGGCAGGCCGCGGCGGTCGAGGAGGCGCAGGATCTCGGGGACGGCGACGTTCGCCCCGTAGGCGCCCATCGAGAGCAGCCCCGGCTTCGACGCCGCGTCCGGGTCGCCCGCCAGCCACACCTCCTCGGCGTCGAAGTCGAACGTGAACGCGACGGCGCAGCGGGCGCCCGAAGGCCAGGTCACGGCGCCGCCGCGGCGACCAGCCAGGTCGTTACGGACCACTCGTACGGCTCATACCATTCGACCCCGGCGGAGTCTTTGGCTTCAGCCGATGCGACCGCCCAGCCGTACGCCCAACCGGCCGCGAACGCGCCCTGGCCCACCACCTTGGCAGTTGCTGCCCACTGCGTCGCCGGCGGTTGGGCAGTCCCCCCACCAACGGCAAGGACGATTTCGTCGTTCTGCACCTGCGCGATGACGACCGCGAACGTCGCGCCCGTTACGTACGGATCCCAACCGCCCGTCGGACCGGTGACGGCCACCTTCTTTCCGTTGTTCTTGAGCATCAGGTGAGCATCGATCTTCGGCCCCATGGCCATGTCGTCCCCCTTCCCTCATCCGGCGGAGCCGGCTTAGCCGCTCTCGACGTCGTCGAGGAACGTCTCGGTGTCGATGATCTCGAAGTGGTCGGCCCACTCGATGATGTGAGTGTTGCCGTTGCGCACGGTGACGCGACCTCGGCCGACTCCCCTCACCCGACCGACGGCGAGGACGCCGCGGGCGTCGTCGATATCGGCCTCCCACATGTCTCCCGCCGTAAAGAAGATCGACAGATCCGGCGTGTGCCGCTCGACCCCGTTCTGATCGACCACGGTCACCTTGAGGAGCTCGAGCGAGATGTCGTTCGGGCCGAAGTTCGTCGGCCCACAGACCTCGAGATCATCGCCCTGGAAATACAGCGGGTCGTCGAATTTCGGGCCCATCGATACCACCTCCCTGGTGGAGTGGCGAGTGTTTCAAACGCTCACAGGACGCGCCAGCAGGCCCTGTGCTTCCCGCGCCCGAACGACGTTGCCCTTGACGCGGTAGATCGCGATCGCATCCGACAACGCCCGGCCCGCGCTCTCTGCGGAACCGATGGCCTCATGAACCAGAGCGAGATCGACGAGAGCGTCGGCCTGCGTATTCAGGTGATCGGTCGTCATCGCCACCTCGACGGCCTCGCGCGCCAGCTCGAGCGCGGGGCGCGCCCTGCCACGGCTCGCCAGCACACGCGCGCGGACCTGGCGCCACACGACCTGCGCCCACGCATCGTCATCGGTCGCGAGGGATGCGCACCGGCGCGCGATCCGGTCGGCGTCGGACTCGCGCCCGGCCAGCAGAGCGACCTGCGCCAGGTATCCCTCCGTCGAGGCCAGGACAGCGCGCTCGCCCATCTCCTCCAGCGCCCGCCGGCCCTTCCGCAGGTGACGCTCGGCCCGGTCGAGGTCGCCCGCCAGAATCGCGACGAAGACCTCGGGATGTGACACCGCCGCGTCCACGGTGGGCGCGAACCCTGCCAGCGTCGCCGCCGACTCGTCGAGCAAGGAGAACGCCTGGTCGAACTCCCCTCGCATCGCGTGCAGGCTGGCCAGCGGCTGGAGCGCGAGCGCCGCCGCCCATGGCTCGCTGCGGAGCGTCGCGCAGATCTCACCGCAGCGGACGATCGCCGTCTCGACGGGCGTCGGCCCGATGGCCATCGACGACGCCTCCCAGCCGATCAGATCCGCGAACAGCCGCTCGTCAGCGGCCAGCAAGGCCTCGTCGGCGCCACGCCGCCACGCCCGTTCCGCCTCCCCGGACTGGCACTTGATCCACCAGAGCAGGGCCCTGATGTTCCAAAGCTGGGCGAGCCCCGCGTGGTCGCCCGCCGCCCCCAGCGACCGCTCGAGCGCGTCGCCATGCCGTCGCATCAATCGCGCCACCCCGTCGGGGTCGACCTGCAGGCGTGAGAGCAGACGCGCGACCTGGGCCCGCGCCTCCTGCGGCCGGTCGCCCACGTCGATCGCGAGCGAGCGGGCCTCGCGGAGCGCCGACTCGGACTCGCGGAACCGGCCCTGCTCGCGGTAGACGCCGCCCAGGTCGATCAGGAGCGCCGGGCGCTCGGGATCGGGGCGGGGCCGTAGGGCAACCGCCCGCTCGAGCAGGTTCGAAGCACCGCCCCGGTCGCCGGCCGAGAGCGCGCGCCGGCCCGCGCCGCTCAGGTGGCCCGACGCGCGCGCCGCCAGCTCGCGGTGGCGCTCGTCGCCGGCCCGGCCGAGCTGCGATCGGTACTCGAACGCCTGCTCGAAGTGGTAGCCGACGATCTCGTCGACGGCGTTCCCGCGGTCCGCGCGCCCCAGCAGCCAGTGCCCGTAGGCCACGTGCAGGTCGGCCCGGCGCCGCTTGGGAAGCAGGTCGTACGCCGCATCGCGCACCAGGATGTGGGTGAAGCGGTAGCCGGTCTCGCCGGGAAGCTCCGCGCGATCGGGCCGGATCAGCTCCCGCTCGACGAGCGCCGCGAGCGCCGCGTCGACGCTCCGCTTCTGGTCGACGAGCGCCCGCACGGCCCCGCGGTGGAACCCGCGTCCCTCGATCGACGCCGCCTCGATCACGCGCCGTTCCCGCGCCGGCAGCGCGTCGATGCGCGCCGCCAGAAGCGCCTGGATCGTCGGCGGCGTCCGCACCCCCGGGTCGTCGGCCCGCATCGCCACGAGCTGCTCGAGGAAGAGCGGATTGCCCTCCGCCGCGTACATCACCTCCTCGCGCCGCACCTTCGCCCGCCGGCGCTCGGCGAGCCGTCCGAGGAGCCGAGCCGAGTCGGTGTCGGACAGCGGCTCCAGCCGGATGATGCTGCCGCGGCCGCCCGCGCTCGCCCAGTCGGCTCGGCGCTCGAGCAGGTCCCCGCGGGCCAGGCAGGCGATCAGGATCGGGCCGGTCGCCTGGGCGGCCACGTGCTCGATCAGGTCGAGCATCGCCGGCTCGGCCCAGTGGATGTCGTCGAAGACCACCACCAGCGGCTTCCGGCGGGCCATGGCCTCGAAGAGCCGCCGGACCGCCCACTGGACGTCCGCCTCGGTCGCCGCCGCCCGACCTCGGCCGGCGGCCGTGGCGACGCGCGAGGCGACGACCTCGGGCTGCGAGTCGTCCGTCAGGAGGCCCTCGAGCGCGGGCACGCCGGTGACGCCCGCGAGGTCGTTCACGATCTCGATCAGCGGCCAGTAGGTGATCCCCTCCCCGTACGGGAGGCAGCGGCCGACGACAACCGTGGCGTCCGCCTCGACCCCTGCGGCGAACTCGCGCAGGAGCCGCGACTTGCCGATCCCGGCCGGCCCGACCGCCGTCACCAGCACGCACCGTTCGCGCTCGACCGCGCGCCTGAACCGCGTCCCGAGGGCTCGCAGCTCCGCTCGCCGCCCCACCAGCGGGACGGCCGAGCCGCGGGTGAACCGCCCGCTCCGGTCGAGGAGGCGGTCGACCTGCCACACCCGGATCGGGCGCCGCTTGCCCTTGACCTCGACCACACCGTGGCTTCGCAGCCGCACGGCGCCCTCGACGAGCCGGCGGGTCGGCGCGCCGAGCACGATCCCGCCCGGGGGCGCCTCTGACTGCAGCCGGGCCGCCGTGTTGACCGCATCGCCCGAGACGAACCCGTGGCCGGACTCACCGTCGCTGCCCGCGACCTCGCCCGTGTTGATGCCGACCCGCAGCTCGAGGCCCACGCCGAGGTCGCGCTCGAGCTCGCGGTTCAGCTCGGCCATCGCGTCGCGCATCTCGACCGCCGCCCGCACCGCGCGAAGCGCGTCGTCCTCGTGCAGGACCGGGATCCCGAAGACGGCCATCACCGCGTCGCCGATGTACTTCTCGACCGTGCCTCCGTGCCGCTCGAGCGCCCGGCGCATCGTGTGGAAGTAGCGCGTCTGGAGATCGCGGAGCGCCTCCGGATCGAGCCGCTCACCCACGGACGTCGAGCCGGCGAGGTCGGCGAAGACGATGGTGACGGTCTTACGCACCTGCGCCGCGGACGGGGGCCCCCGACTCCCGGCACGCACTTCCATCGGGCGATTCTACGGGAGCCGCCGCCGGTACACTGCCTCGCGCATGGCGCGCGACTACCCCTCGGTGCTGGAGCTGGTCGGCGGTACCCCCATCGTCCGGCTCGACCGGGTCGCGCGCGGCGTGCCGGCGCGGGTGGTCGCCAAGCTCGAGTACCTGAACCCGGGCGGCTCCGTGAAGGACCGCATCGGCCTGCCGATGATCGAGGCGGCCGAGCGGGAGGGCAAGCTGCGCCCGGGCGGGACCATCGTCGAGCCCACCTCCGGCAACACCGGCGTGGCCCTGGCGATGGCCGCCGCGATCCGCGGCTATCGCATGATCTTCGTCATGCCCGACAAGATGAGCCAGGAGAAGATCTCGCTCCTGCGCGCGTTCGGAGCCGAGGTCGTGGTGTGCCCAACGGCGGTCGAGCCGGAGTCCCCCGAGAGCTACTACTCCGTGTCCGACCGGCTCGCCGAGGAGATCCCGGGCGCCTTCAAGCCCGACCAGTACTCGAACCCCTCGAACCCGCGGGCCCACTACGAGGGCACGGGACCGGAGATCTGGGAGCAGACCGGCGGCGAGATCGATGCGCTCGTGATCGCGGTCGGGACGGGTGGCACCATCTCCGGCTGCGCCCGCTACCTGAAGGAGCAGAAGCCCGACCTGCGCGTGATCGGCGCCGACCCGGAGGGCTCGATCTACTCGTCCGACTCAGTGCACCCCTATCTGGTCGAGGGCATCGGCGAGGACTTCTGGCCAAAGACCTACGACCCGAGCGTCGTCGACGAGTACGTGACCGTCTCCGACCGCGACTCGTTCCTGACCGCCCGCCGCATGGCGCGGGAGGAGGGCCTCCTCGTCGGCGGCTCGGGCGGCACCGCGATCCACGCCGCCCTGGTCGTGGCCGGCCGGATGGAGCCGGGACAGACCGTCCTCACGCTCGTCCCCGACGGCGGCCGCGCCTACCTCTCCAAGTTCCTGAACGACAACTACATGATCGAGTACGGCTTCCTCGAGCGGGAGGCCCCGACGCCGACGGTCGACGAGGTGCTGCGGGCCAAACACGGCGGCGAGGTGCCCGAGCTGGTGACGATCGAGTCGCACACCAAGGTGGGCGAGGCGATCTCGCTGATGCAGCGCTACTCGATCTCCCAGCTCCCGGTCGTGCGCATGCAGCCGGCCGAGTCGCTCTCGGACGTGGTCGGGTCTCTGCGCGAGCGCGGCCTGCTCGACCGTGTGTTCAAGAACCCCGACGCCCTGAACGACGAGGTGTCGCAGGCGATGCAGCCGCCGCTGGCCGCGGTGGACGCGGCCGACAGCCTGGACCGTGTCTTCTCCGACCTGTCCGGCGGCAGCCCGGCGGTGGTCGTCGCCCGGGGCGGGCGGCCGGCCGGGATGCTGACCCGCTCCGACCTGCTCGAGTACCTGGCGCGCGCCCGGAACGGTTCTTGAGCCTCTCGGTCGCGGCGCTCCGCCGGCACGTCGTGGCGACGCAGGGGTACGCCACGCGGACCCGCGCGGCCGGCGGCGACGACGTCGCCGAGGCGATCCGGCGGCTCTCGGCGGTGCAGCTCGACTCGATCTCGACCGTCGCTCGCTCCCACCGGCTGACGCTGCTCTCACGGGTCGGCCGGTACCCGACCGGCACGGTCACGGCGCTCATCCAGGCCGGGCGCATCTTCGAGTACTGGGCCCACGAGGCCTGTCTGCTCCCCATCGACGACTGGCCGCTGGCACGAAGCCGGATGCTCTCCAGGCCGGACCATCCATGGTGGGGTGACGTGATCGACCGCGATCCGACGCTCGCGGACCGCGTGATGGGCGAGATCCGCGAGCGCGGCCCGCTCGGCTCGCGCCACTTCGAGGGCGGCCCCAACGTGAGCGGGATGTGGAACCTGAAGCCGGCCAAGCGGATGCTCGAGGCGCTGTGGTCGGCCGGCCGGCTCGTGATCGGCGCCCGGGACGGGTTCCAGCGCATGTACGACCTGCCGGAGCGGGTGATCCCCGACGAGGTGCTGGGCGCGCCGGTGCCGGGCGAGGACGAGGTGATGCGCCGGCTCGTCGTGCGGGCCGTCACGGCGCGCGGCGCGCTCACCGAGGCCGGCGTCGTCGAGCACTGGCGGCTCCGGGGCGGGGTGGCGGCGCTGCGCCCGTACGTCGATGCGCTCGTGGCAGACGGGGCGCTCCGCCGGGAGGAGGTCGAGGACGGCGGCCCGCCGGTGCTGCTCGCTTCTGACGCCGAGCTCGCCGGCAAACGGCCGGGCGGCTCCGTCCTGCTCTCGCCGTTCGACAACCTGCTCTGGGACCGGCCGTTCGCGGAGCGGGTGCTGGGCTTCAAGCACCTGATCGAGGTCTACAAGCCCGCGCCGGAGCGGCGCTACGGCTACTACGTCCTGCCGCTCGTGGTCGGCGACCGGGTCGCGGGCCGGGCCGACGTCAAGGCCGACCGCAAGGCCGGCGTGCTCAGGCTTCTGGCCTGGCACCCCGAGTCGCGCCGCCGGTCCGCGGCTCGCGACGAGGCGCTCGAGCGGGCGTTCGTCCGCCTCGCACGCCAATTGGCGCTCGAGCCCGCCGCCAACTACCCGGGCCGTCGCTCGTCAGCATGAGCGTGACAGAGCCGTCCCGCGTCACCTTCGAGAGCCGGCTCTTCGTGCTCGGCGAGTTCCACCTCCCGCCCGGCCACGCCCGCTGGCGGCGCGAGAACTGGATCGGCGCGGGGGCGCACGTCGTCTTCCCCGGGACGGCCGTGCGGATCGCGCATGCCGGCGGCCAGGAGTTCGTCGCCGACGCCAACCTCGCCGTCTTCTACGCCGCCGGGCAGGCCTACCGGCGCGGGCTGGTCGACCCACGCGGCGACCACTGCGTCTTCGTCATTCCGGCCCCGCACCTCCTGGCCGAGGCGGTCGAGTCCGCCGGCGGCCCCAGGAGCCTTCCGCTCACGCACGGCCCCGTCGACGCGGCGACCTACCTGCGGCAGCGGATCGTCGCCCACCACGCCGCCCGCTCGCCGGAGGCCGACCCGCTCCTCGTCGAGGAGGAGCTCACACGCGCGGTCGCGGCTGCGGTCTCCGCCGCCGTCCGGGCCAGCGGCGCCCTCGCCCGGGGCGGACGAGGGCCGGATCCCGTCGACTCGGCCCGAGCGACGCTCGCGGCGCGGCTCGGCGACCGGCTCTCGCTCGACGAGGTGGCGCGCGAGGTGCACATCTCGCCGTTTCATCTCGCGCATTGCTTCCGGGCCCGGACCGGCCTGGGCCTCCACGCCTACCGCACCCACCTGCGCCTGCGCGAGGCCCTGCGGCGGATCGCCGATCCGGGCATCTCGCTCACCGACCTCGCGCTCGACCTCGGCTTTGCCAGCCACAGCCACTTCACGGACACGTTCCGGCGCACGTTCGGACGGCCGCCCTCTACCGTGCGCGCCGCGGTCCGGGCCCGGGGCTCGGCCGAAGCCCGCAGGATCCTGGAAGCGGCCGCCGGCGTATCCTCCTAGCCTCGGGACATGCGTCGCTGCCTGTCCGTGGCTCTCGCCATGCTGGCCGTTTCGGGCTGCGGGGGAAGCGGCGGGAACGCGTCCACGAAGCCCGCCGCCGCGCCCGCCGGCCGGATCGTCGCGACGCTCGACGCCGGCCTTCGCCCGTGCGCGATGACGGCCGCGGCCGGCTCGCTCTGGATCACCGCCTACACCGACGGCGTGCTGGCCCAGGTCGATCCGGCGACGAACGCGGTGACGAAGCATCCCATCGGCGTCCAGCCGTGCGGCATCACCTACGCCGGCGGCTGGCTCTGGGTGGCGCGGCTCGGGACCGCGGACATCGCTCGCGTCAGCCCGCGGACGGGGAAGGTCACGAAGATCGTCCCGTTCGGCGGGCAGGCGTGGGACGTCCAGCACTCCGCAGGGGCGGTCTGGGTCTCGGATCGCACCGGGAACCGCGTCCTTCGGATCGACCCGAAGACAGGCCGCGTGACGGGCCACGTCCCGCTGGAGTCGACGCTGAGCGGCCTCGGCGTCACCGCCGACGGCGTCTGGGTGGCGAATGACTCGACGGGCACGGCGACGCGGATCGACCCCGCCCGCGACCGCGTGACCGCGTCGCTTCGGGTCGGGCATGCCAAGCCGGCCTGGTTCGCGGCCGCGCCCGACTCGCTCTGGGTCGCAAACGGCGACGACACCGTGTCGCGGATCGATCCGGCGACGGCCACGGTGACCGCGAGCGTGCACACCTGCAAGGCGCCGCTGGACCTCGGCCTCGCCGACGGCGCGGTGTGGGTGCCGTGCAACGCCGACGGCACCCTCGAACGGATCGACCCGGCGACGGCGAAGGTGACGGGACGGCTGCGCCTGAAGCGCGGCATCTTCGTGGCCCAGGAGGCGTTCGGCGACCTGTGGGTGCTGCGCTACTCGAGCACCCAGGTGTGGCGGATCAAGCCGGCCTGACGCCCGGGCTACCCTGAGGGGCGGATGCGGATCTGGGACGTCGAGCCGGGCGTGCTGTGCCGCCGGCACCTGCTGGGGGAGCACCGCGAGCTGCACGCGGTCTGGGCCGTCCTGACCGGCGACCGCCACGGCTACCGCCGCCACCCGGAGACGCTCAGATGGGAGGGCAGGCTGCGCGCACTCGCACGCCGCCACGAGCTCCTCGTGGCCGAGATGCGGCGGCGCGGGTTTGCGCACCGCTCGCCGCTCGACATGGCGCTCGCAACCGGGCAGGACGTGCAGACCGAGTTCGTCGACCCGCCCGACCGCCAGCTGACGCTCCTTCGGGCGAAGCCGTGCCCGTGTCCGATGTCTGCTGACGGATAGACTCGGCCTCGGTGGACTTCGAGACCCGCGCCATCCACGCCGGCCAGGAGCCGGACCCGCACTCCGGCGCGGTCACGACGCCGATCTACGCGACCTCGACCTACGCCCAGAAGGCGGTCGGCGAGTTCCGGTACGACTACTCGCGCACGGCCAACCCGACCCGCGAGGCGTTCGAGGCCTGCCTCGCATCGCTCGAGGGGGCAGAGCACGGGATCGCGTTCGGGTCCGGCATGGCGGCGACGACGACGGTCATGCACCTGCTCGACGCCGGTGCGCACGTCGTCGCCGTGAACGACGTCTACGGCGGCACCTACCGGCTGTTCTCGAAGGTGTACGAGCCGAAGGGCTACCGGTTCACCTACGTCACGGCCGAGGAGGTGAACGCCGGCCTCGGCTCGAGGCTCGACGGCGCGGCGATGCTGTGGCTCGAGACGCCCACCAACCCGCTCCTGAACGTGGTCGACCTGCGCGCCGCGTCCGAGGCGGCCCACGCGGCCGGAGCGATCGTCGTGGTCGACAACACCTTCGCATCGCCGTACCTCCAGCGGCCGCTGGAGCACGGCGCCGACATCGTCGTCCACTCGACGACCAAGTACCTCGGCGGGCACTCCGACCTCGTCGGCGGCGTCGCCGCCACGTCGAGCCCGGAGCTGGCCGAGCGGCTCCAGTTCCTCCAGAACTCGCTCGGCGCCATTCCGGGGCCCTTCGACGCCTGGCTCGCGCTGCGCGGCCTGAAGACCCTCGCCGTCCGCATGCGCGCCCATTGCGGGAACGCGGCGCAGGTGGTCGAGTTCCTCCAGGGGCACCCGGCGGTGGAGCAGGTCCTCTACCCCGGCCTGGCCGACCACCCGGGCCATCAGATCGCCGCCCGCCAGATGGACGGGTTCGGCGGCATGGTCTCGTTCCTCGTCCGCTCCGAGGCAGAGGCGCTGGCGCTGGTCGCCCGCACCAGGATCTGGACGCTGGCCGAGAGCCTGGGCGGCGTCGAGAGCCTGATCGAGCACCCCGGCCAGATGACGCACGCCTCGACGGCCGACTCGCCCTTCGCGGTCCCGGCGACGCTCGTTCGGCTCTCGGTCGGGATCGAGGCCGCAGCCGACCTGGTTGCCGACCTCGATCAGGCGCTCGAGGACACCTGACGCAACAACGGGGTCAGACCCCGATGTTGCGTCCGCTACGCGGCGAGGTCGTCGCGCTGGGCCTGCTCGAGCCGCTCGACCTCGGCGATGACGGCACGCCGGCTCGCCCCGAAGCGGGCCGCGCCGATCAGCAGGACGCCGACGACGAGGACAGCGATGCCGAAGATGAGGAGCAGGGAGTTCGTCACTTCGACCTGCCCTTCGCGGGCGGCGGCCAAACCCCTGCGCCTTAAAGGGATTCGCCGTCCCGGCTGACCTTTCGTCCCCCGTACGAAAGAGCTTTCGAGTCGCCCCTACGGCTCCTCCGTCCGGCTTCGACCTACTCGGCTGCCCTGGACGGCGCAGTGGTGAAGGTACGGGAAGCCGAGGCGGCGTGCAACTCGATTTTTCTCGCTATTTGCGAACTTCTGATTATTCCTTCGTGTGCTAATCTTTCGCGATCGAATGAGTTCCGCCGCCCAGTCTCCACCCCGCCCGCCCACGCTGCGCGCCGTTCGCCGCGTCGATCGGCTCGCCCAGACGGCGGCCGACCGCATCGCGCGCGAGCACGGCCTCACCATGCAGCAGTGGGAGCTCCTGGCCCGCCTGCGCCGCGCCGGCGGCGCCGTGGACCTGCGCGACCTGTGCTGCAGCTTCGGCGTCGCGCCGCCCACGCTGAGCGCGCTCGTCGACACCGCCGAGGCGCGGGGCTGGATCGTGCGCTCGCCGCACCCGGACGACCGCCGCCGGCGGCGGGTCGTGCTGACGGCGGCCGGCGGCGAGGCGCTCGCCGCGACCCCGCATCTCGGCCGTGAGGTCGGACGCAGGATGACCGCCGGGTTCTCGGAGGACGAGCGCACGCTGCTCGCCGGCCTCCTCGAGCGCTGCGCCGTCAACCTGGAGGGCCTCAGGTGACGGAGCGGTCCGGCCGCCGCATCGCGCGGCTCTTCAAGCCGTACCGGGCCCGGCTGACCGGGCTGCTCGGCCTGATCGTGATCTCGGCCGGGCTGGGCGTGATCCCGGCCTTCCTGCTGCGCGACCTCCTGAACCACGTCCTCCGCCGCCCGGACGCAATCGACACCGCCCGGCTCGACCTGCTCGTGGCCGGGATGGTGGCGATCCCGATCCTGACGGGCGTGATCGGCGTCGCCCAGACCTGGCAGTCGAACCTGGTCGGCCAGCGCGTCATGCACGACCTGCGCGCGGCCGTCTACGAGCACCTCCAGCGGCTGTCGCTGGCCTTCTTCACGAGGACGCGCACGGGCGAGGTGCAGTCGCGGATCGCAAACGACATCGGCGGCGTCCAGAGCGTCGTCACCACCACCGCCACGTCGATCGTCTCGAACGTGACCACGGTCGTCGCAACCGCCGCGGCGATGATCCTGCTCGACTGGCGGCTGGCGGCGGCGGCGTTCGCGCTGCTTCCGATCTTCGTGCTCATGACGCGGCGGATCGGTCGCGTCCGCAAGGAGCTCACAACCACCAAGCAGGGCACGCTGGCCGACATCTCGGCGCTGGTGGAGGAGTCGCTCTCGGTCTCCGGCGTCCTGCTCGCGAAGACGATGGGCCAGACCGGCGACCTCACCCGCCGGTTCACGTCCGAGAGCACGCTCCTCGCCGACCTCGAGATGCGCTCGCGCATGGCCGGGCGCTGGATGATGGCCTCGATCCAGACGACGTTCGCGGTGATGCCGGCGCTGGTCTACGGCGTCGCCGGCCACTTGCTCGCGTCGGGCAACGCGTCCATCTCGATCGGCACGCTGGTGGCCTTCACCACGCTCCAGACCCGGCTCTTCTTCCCGGTCAACTCGCTGCTCGGGGTGCAGGTCGACGTTCAGACCTCGCTCGCCCTCTTCGACCGCGTCTTCGAGTACCTCGACCTGCCGGTCGACATCGAGGAGCGCGACGACCCGGTGACGCTGGATCGCTCGCGCGTGCGCGGCGAGGTCGAGTTCCGCGACGTCAGCTTCGGCTACGACCCCGACGCCGCGCCCACGCTGGACGGCATCTCGTTCGCGGCCGACCCCGGCACGAAGGTCGCGGTGGTCGGCGAGACGGGCGCGGGCAAGACGACCCTCGGCTATCTCGTCGCCCGCCTCTACGACACCACCGCCGGCGCGGTCACGGTCGACGGCGTGGACGTGCGCGACCTGTCGTTCGCGTCACTCCGCGAGACCGTGGGCGTCGTCTCGCAGGAGACCTACCTCTTCCACGGGACGGTGCGCGAGAACCTGCGGTTCGCGAAGCCCGACGCGACCGACGACGAGATCGAGCGCGCCGCCCGCGCCGCCCGCATCCACGACCACCTGGCGTCGCTGCCCGAGGGCTACGACACGGTCGTCGGCGAGCGCGGCTACCGGTTCTCGGGCGGCGAGAAGCAGCGGCTCGCGATCGCGCGCGCCGTGCTGCGCGACCCGCCGGTGCTCGTCCTCGACGAGGCGACGAGCGCGCTCGACGTCGAGACCGAGCGGGCCGTCCAGGATGCGCTCGACCGCCTGAGCGAGGGCCGCACCACCATCGTCATCGCCCACCGGCTGAGCACCATCCGCGACGCCGACCTGATCCTCGTGCTCGACGGCGGCCGCATCGCCGAGCGCGGGACGCACGCCGAGCTCGTCGCCGCCGGCGGCCGCTACGCCGCCCTCGTCGAGCGCGACGCCGTGACCGTCTGAGGTCCCGATGTTCCGCTCGCGCCGCCGCGACATCGTCTTCCCGCAGAGCGAGCATGCCCGGCTGGCGGCGACGCTGGCCGCCGCGACGGGCGCCGGGCCGCGCATCGTGGCCGGCGTCCTCTGGCACGACCGCGGCTACCCGCAGCTCGACACCGACGGGATCGGCGAGATGAGCCGCGACCGGTGGGGGGAGCTCATGCGCGCGGGCTTCGAGCCGCAGACCGCCGACCCGGTGGTCGACCACATGGCCCGGATGCACATCCACCGGCTGACGCGGAACGCCCGCTCGCCGGTGGCCGCCGAGCTCGAGCCCGCCCTCGCCGCCAGCCTTGCGCGGAGCGGCATGACGGCCGACGAAGCGGCCGCCGCGGACGCCGTCACCGAGCTGTACGACATGGTCGCGTTCGACTTCTGCCTCGAGGAGCCGGCCTCGGGATGGGTCGCCGGCGTCGCCTATCAGGTCGACGGCCAGGGCGGTATCACGCTCGAGCCGTGGCCGCTCGTGCCGGTCGCGCTCGAGGGCTTCGTCACCGCGTTCCTGACCGAGGGCTACCCCGAGCGGCCGGCGCCGGTCGTGGTGCCGTTCTCGGCCCGTCCGCCGTGAGCGGCGCGCTTCACCGCTACGGCCCACACCGGAGCAACGTCGCCGAGCTGTTCCTCCCCGCCGGGGCGGGCCCGCACCCGGTGTGCGTGCTCGTCCACGGCGGCTGCTGGCGGCAGCGCTACGACCGTCACCTCATGGATGCGCTCGCCGATGACCTCGCCGCCCGCGGCTGGGCGGCGTGGAACGTCGAGTACCGCCGGGTCGGGCTCCATGCCGGCGGCGGCTGGCCCGAGACGGGCGCCGACATCGCCGCTGCGATCGACCATCTGGCCGGGCTGGACGCGCCGCTTGGACTGAGCCGGGTCGCCGCGGTCGGCCACTCGGCGGGCGGCCATCTGGCGCTCTGGGCGGCGCAGCGAGCTGGCGCGGACGTCCCACTCACGGCCGTCGTCGGCCAGGCCGCCGTCTCGGACCTCGAGGCGGCGTCGGCGCAGGGCGTCTGCGGAGGCATGGTCGAACGCCTGCTGGGCGGGCCGCCCGCACGGGCGGCCGATCAGTACCGGGCCGCCTCACCGGCCCGCCACCTGCCGCTCCGCGTCCCGGCCCTCCTCGTCCACGGCGACCGCGACGACACCGTCCCGGTCGAGATGAGCCGCGACTTCGCCGCGGCGGCCGGGTGCGACCTGGCCGAGCTCGCCGGCGACGGCCACTACGAGCACCTCGAGTCGGGGAGTCGTGCATGGGCTACGGTGGTCGAGTGGCTCGAACGGCACTGACGACGCGCGCCGCCGCCGACACGCTCGACGCCGCCGATCCGCTGGCCGGGTTCCGCGCCCGGTTTGCGCTCGGCGGCAGCCGCCGGCTCTACGTGGACGGCAACTCGCTCGGACCGCTCGCCCACGACGTCCGCGCCGCGCTCGAGGCGCGGACCGACGAGTGGCGCGACCGGCTCGTCACCGGCTGGAACGAGTGGGTCGAGGCGCCCGCGGTGGTCGGCGACCGGCTGGCCGCGGCGGCCCTCGGCGCCGCACCCGGGCAGACGATCGTCTCGGACTCGACAACCGTCAACCTCTACAAGCTGGCCGGGGCCGCGCTCGACGCCCGCGCCGGTGCGATCGTCGCCGACGCCTCCGACTTCCCGACCGACCGCTACGTCCTCCAGGGCCTCGCGCAGCGGACGGGGCGCGAGCTCCGCATGCTCGAGACCGACCGGGTGGCCGGGCCGCAGCCGGCCGAGGTCGAGGCGGCCTGCGCCGACAGCGCTGCGCTCGTGGTGCTCTCCGCCGTGAACTACCGCTCCGGCGCCCTGGCCCGCATGTCCGAGATCACGGCAGCGGGCCACGAGGCGGGCGCCCTCGTCCTGTGGGACCTGTGCCACGCCGCCGGCGCGGTCGAGGTCGACCTGGACGCGGCCGGGGCCGACCTCGCCGTCGGCTGCACCTACAAGTATCTGAACTCTGGCCCCGGCTCGCCGGCCTTCCTCTATGTCCGCTCGGGCCTCCAGGACGAGCTGCGCTCGCCGATCTGGGGCTGGTTCTCGCAGGATGACCAGTTCGCGATGGGTCCGACGTACGAGCCCGTCGCGGGCGTCGGCCGGTTCATGGCCGGCACGCCGCCGGTGCTCGCGCTGGCGGCGGTCGACGCCGGCGCCGCGATGCTCGCCGAGGCCGGCCTGGCTCGGGTGCGCGAGAAGGCCGCGGCGCTGACGAGCCTCGCGGTCGACCTGCACGACGAGCGCTTGGCGGCGTTCGGGTTCAGCCTCGGGACGCCGCGTGAGCCGCACCGCCGCGGCGCCCATGTGTCGCTTCGCCATCGAGACGCCTGGCGGATCTGCCGCGCGCTGATCGAGCGCGCCGACGTCATCCCCGACTTCCGCGCGCCCGACTCGATCCGGTTCGGCCTCGCCCCGCTCTACACCCGCTTCGTCGACGTCTGGGACGCGTTCGACCGGCTGGCCGGCATCGTCGAGTCAGGCGAGCACGAGGCGATGGACGACGCGCGGCGGCGCGTGACCTAGCAGCAACCCTGAGCGAGGCGTCTGGGGCCGGCCTACCAATCGACCAGTCGCGGGTTTGGCTTGGCGAGCCGTCCGTCCGCGTGGACCATCGCGATCAGGGCGATCTCGTGGACACGGCCGTGCAGGATGCCGAAGGTCAAGACCGGTGTCACCGGGGATGTTTCGACACTCGGGAACCCCGGCCCGCCCCGGATGTTGCAGATCTCGTGGGTGAACGTCTGGCTCGTGGAAGCAGTGGGTTCGCAGACGACGCCAGGGAGACGTGCGACGGTGAGGACACGTGTTCCCACCTCGATGCCCGTTCGCGTGTGGTAGCGCGTCGACCGTGTGGTCACCTGGACGACGACCGGCGCAGGGCTGGACACGAGCGTTGCGTAGTCGACGACGAGTCGCGCGTCGGGGTATGCGACCTGGTAGCCGACGTCCTTTCCGTTCGCGGTGGTGTGCGCCTTCACCATGCCTCGCCCCAATTTGGCCTCCACGCTCGCCCTGCTCTCGCCGGTCGAGATCCCCGCAAGCGAGCTGCCGGGGACGATCAGTTGGGAGACGGGGAGCCTCGCGTGCGGCGAGGACGAATGGCCGGACCCACCCAGGCATGCTGTCGCGACCGCGCACAAACTCGCACAGACGATCGGGCGAACCCCCACGCTGCCTCCTCGTGCGAATCGTAGCAATCGCGAAAGAACGTGTCTACCTATTGGGAGATCCCGCCCGCGAGCGCTAGGCCGCGCGCGGCAGGCGGCGCACGAGCGGCTCGATCTGCGCGGCGGCAACGGGCGGCGAGAAGAGATAGCCCTGCCCGAGCAGGCAGCCGTGCCCGACCAGGAACGCGCGCTGGGCCTCGGTCTCGATGCCCTCGGCGAGCGCCTGAAGACCGAGCCCGTCCGCGAGCCCGATCATCCCGGAGACGAGCACGCAGGCGTTGCGGTCGTCCGGCACGCCCGCGACGAACGAGCGGTCGATCTTGAGCGTCGTCACCGCCATCCGGTGCAGCCGGTCGAGGTTCGAGTGGCCGGTGCCGAAGTCGTCGATCGCGAGCCGCAGGCCGCGCTCGTGGAGCTCCGTCAGGATCGGCGCCTCGCGCAGCCCCTCGCGCGCCGCGGTCGACTCC
>JAICKX010000130.1 GCA_025927685.1 Thermoleophilia bacterium
GCCGGTGTCGGCGCTCGACGTCTCCGTGCAGGCCACGGTGCTCAACCTGCTGGAGGACCTGCAGGCCCAGCTCGGGCTGGCGGCCCCGCCCCGGGGCGTTGGTGCCGCGCTGGCGCGGCCCCCCGCAGAAGTGGCGGGGGTGCGTGTGGCCCGCCCGCCCCGGCAGCCCGACCAGGTCGAGCAGCTCGCGGCAGCGGGCGTCGATCCCGCTCCGCGGCACCATCTTGTGCACGCGCAGGAGTTCGGAGAGCGTCTGGCGGACGGTCATCCGCGGGTTGAGCGACGAGTACGGGTCCTGGAAGACCATCTGGATCCGGCGGCGCTCCGCTCGGGCCCGCTTGGCGCCGAGGGGCTCGCCGGCGTAGCGGATCTCGCCGGCCGTCGGCACGTGCAGGCCGACGATGCAGCGCCCGAGCGTCGACTTGCCGCAGCCCGACTCGCCGACGAGCCCCAGCGCCTCGCCGGGCATGATCTCGAGGTCGACACCGTCGACCGCGCTCAGCACCTCGGCCGGGATGCGGCGCGCCCGCCGCACGACGGAGTCGGCGATCGTGAAGTCCATGTGGACGCCGCGGACCTCGAGCAGCGGCTCAGACATCGGCCACCACCGGCATGCGCTCGACGTCCGCGGCGGGCGCGTCGGGATGGATGCAGGCCGTCGCCCGCCCGGCCGAGAGCGGCCGCAGCGGGAACTCGCCCGAGATGCAGTCCTCCTGCGCGAACGGGCAGCGCGGGTGGAAGCGGCAGCCGGGCGGCGGCATCACCAGGTCGGGCGGTGCGCCCTGGATCGACGCCAGCGAGTCCTGCACGCTGTCGAAGTCGGGCACCGAGCGAAGGAGGCCCAGCGTGTAGGGGTGCCGCGGCGCGCGGAAGACCTCGTCGACCGAGCCGGTCTCGACGATCTGCCCGGCGTACATGACCGCCAGCTGCTCGCACGTCTCGGCGACCACCGCCAGGTCGTGCGTCACGAACACGACGCTCACCCCGAACTCGCGACGAAGGTTGAGCAGCAGCTTCAGGATCTGGTCCTGGATCGTCACGTCGAGCGCCGTCGTCGGCTCGTCGCACAGGATCAGCTTGGGGTCGCAGGAGAGCGCGATCGCGATCATGATCCGCTGGCGCAGGCCGCCCGACAGCTCGTGCGGGTAGGCGCGCGCCCGGCGCACGGGGTCGGGGATGCCGACCCGGCGCATGAGGTCGAGGGCGCGCTCCCGGGCCGACGTGCGCGAGAGCCCGAGGTGCACCTGCGGCGCCTCGGCGATCTGGTCGCCCACGCGCATGACCGGGTTCAGGGCGGTCATCGGCTCCTGGAAGATCATCGCGATCGAGCCGCCCCGGATCTGGCGCAGGCGGCCGGGCGACGCGGTGACGAGGTCCTCGCCCTCGAACAGGACCTCTCCGCCCACGATGTGGCCGGGGCGGGGGAGAAGGCCCATGATGGCCCGGAGCGTCATGCTCTTGCCGCACCCGGACTCGCCGACGAGCCCGAAGGCCTGGCCCGGCGCGACCGAGATCGACGCGCCGTCGACCGCGTGGACGGTGCCGCGGGAGAGCGGAAGCTCGACGCGCAGGTCGCGCACCTCGAGGATGGGCCCGTCGCTCATTCGGGCCGGAGGAGGTCCGCCAGGCCGTCGCCGATCAACGAGAGGCCCAGTCCGGTGATGACGACCGCCATCCCGGGGATGGTACTCAGCTGCCATTTCACGGTGAGGAACGTCTGGCCGTCGGCGATCATCGTGCCCCAGTCGGGCGTCGGCGGCTGGATGCCGAGGCCGAGGTAGCCGAGCGTCACGATCAGCAGGATGTCGAGCACGATGTCCGACATGGCGAACACGATCGCCTGGGTGATCACGTTGGGGATCAGGTGGCGGATGATGATGCGCGCGTTCGAGAGGCCCGCCGCCTGGGCGGCCAGCGTGTACTCCTGGCGTTTCTGGACGAGCACCTCGCCGCGGATGATCCGCATGTAGGACACCCATCCGACCGCCGTCACCGCCAGGTAGATGTTCCGCGTCCCCGGGCCGAGCACGAACACCATCGCGATCACGAGCACGTAGAACGGGAACGCCACCACGATCTCGGCGAGCCGCGAGATGATGGTGTCGCCGAAGCGGCCGTAGTAGCCGGCGATGGCCCCCAGCGTCGTCCCGATCAGGAACGGGAGCAGCACCGCGAGGAAGCCGACGCGCAGGTCGATCCGGGCGGCGTAGAGCATGCGCGACCAGACGTCGCGCCCGAGCTGGTCGGTGCCGAGCCAGTGCTTGCCCGAGGGGTTCTGGAGGATGTTCTGAAGGTCCTGCTTGGTCGGGTCGTACGGCGCGATGACCGGCGCCAGGATCGCCAGCCCGAGGACCGTGCCGACGATGACGATGCCCGCGACGAACGCCGGGGTGCGGTACCAGCGGCTGCGGAACCCGTGCCGGCGCTCGGTGAGCTCGGCCTCGACGAAGGCGTCGGCGGCGGCGACGCTCACTCGAACCGCACCCTGGGGTCGAGGAGCGAGTGCACGATGTCGGTGATGAGGTAGACGAGGACGACGAGGATCGCGAACACCAGCGTGACGCCCTGGACAACCGGGAAGTCGCGCTGGAAGATCGAGTTGATCATGAGCTGGCCGACCCCGGGCAGCGCGTACACCTGCTCGATGACCAGCGTGCCGCCGACGAGGTAGCCGATGTTGACGCCCAGCACGGCGACGGTCGAGATGACGGCGTTTCGCAGCGCGTGGCGGACGAGGACGTGCCGCTCCGGCAGCCCCTTCGCGCGGGCGGTCGTGATGTAGTCGGACTCGAGCACGTTCAAGAGGCTCGCCCGCAGGCTGCGGATGAGGATCGGCGCGATCGCGATCGCGACCGTCAGCGCCGGGAGGAACATCGCTCTCAGGTGGCCCGAGAACCCATGGCCGTAGCCGCCCACCGGGAAGAAGCGGCCCGAGTTCAGCGCGAACGCGAGCAGCAGCATGATGCCCACCCAGAATGACGGGAACCCGAGCCCGACCAGCGGGACGACGCGCACGACCTGGTCACGCACCGCGTCGCGCCTGCTCGCCGCGACGGCGGCGAGCGGGAGCGCGATCAGGATGGAGAGCCCCGTCCCATAGATGATGAGCCAGAGCGTGACGGGCAGCCGGTCCACGATCAGCTGGCGGGCCGGGACGCGGTAGAAGAGCGAGTCGCCCAGGTCGCCGTGGACGAGCCGGCTCATGAAGCGTTCGTACTGGACCGGCAGCGACTTGTCGAGGCCCCACTCCTTGTGCAGGAGCGCGACCCGCTGCGGCGTCGCATGCGTGCCCAGCATCGTGCGGGCCGGGTCGCCCGGCACGAGGTGGATCATGAAGAACACCAGGATGGTGACGCCCACCGCGACGGGCACCATCTGCAGCAGCCGGCGCGCGACGTATGCGGGCAGGTCCATCGGCGCGACTCGGGGTCAGGCTGTCACTTGGAGAGCCAGACGTCCTCCATGTGGTAGTTGCCGGTCGGGTACACGTAGAACCCGTGCAGCTTGTCGGTGTACGCGTACCGGTACGGCGAGTAGAAGAGGAACGCCATGAACGCGTCCTCGGCGGCCTGCTTCTGGATGTTCGTGTAGAGCTGCTGCCGCTTGGTCTTGTCGAACTCGTGCTCGGCCTGGTGCGTCCAGTTGACGACGTCGGGGTTGTTGTAGTCCGTGTAGAACGACTTCGCGCCCGAGCCGGGGTCGACGGCGAACGTCACGAGCTCGTCCGGGTCGGCGATGTCCATCGTCCAGTAGCTGAAGCCGAGCTGGTACTTGAACTCCTGCTCGTCTGAGAACTCGGTCGAGGGGTCGACCTGCTTGAAGTTGACCTTGATGCCGAGCTGCTGGAGCGACTGCTGGATGATCTGGCCGTAGGAGTGCTCGTCGGCCGTGCCCTTGCCGAGCAGCATCTCGACGGAGAAGCCGTTCGGGTACTTGGACTGGGCCATCTCCTGCTTGGCCTGGTCCATGTCGTACTGAAGGCCCGGGGTGCTCTTGTCGTAGTAGGGCACCTGCGGGGGCATGAACGAGTTGGCCGGCTGGCCGTTGCCGAAGAGCACCGACTTGATGATCGACTCGCGGTCGATGGCGAGCGAGATCGCGCGGCGCACGTGGACGTCCGCGAGCGGCGCGTAGCGCTCGTTCATCATCAGGTAGTCCGTGCGCGTGGAGGGGAAGAGCGTCATCGTGACGCCGGGCGTGCTCTTCAGCTTGTCCACCGTCTGGAAGGGCGGGAACTCGTCCACCTGGGCCTGGCCGCCCTCGAGCTGGAGCTCACGCGTGTTGTCGTCGCCGACGTACCGCCACGTGACGCTGTCGAGGTAGGGCTTGCCCTTCTGCCAGTAGTTGGGGTTCTTCTTCAGGACGAGCTCGTTCCCCTTGTCCCAGTGGTCCCACATGAACGGGCCCGTCCCGACCGGGTGCTCGTAGAACTCCTTCTTAGTCTCGCCGCCGTAGTCCTTGGGGATGATCCCGTTGGAGAACAGGGCGATGTCGGCCAGGAACGGCGACCACGGGTACTTGGTGTGGATCACGACCGTGTCCGGCGACGGCGTCTGGATGTCCTTGATCGCGACGTCGAGGTAGCCCCAGCCCTGGTCCTCGACCCTGGCGGCGTCGATCGAGAACTTGACGTCGGCCGAGGTCATGGGCTGGCCGTTCGAGAACTTGACGCCCGGGCGCAGCTTGAAGGTGTAGGTCTTCCGGTCGGGCGAGAGGGTGTAGGAGGTCGCGAGCCACGGCTCGACGTCCTTGCCGTCCTTGGTGACGGTGTAGAGCGGCTCCATGATCTGCTCGAAGACCCAGATCGACTCGTTGTCGAACACGGTGGTCTTGTCCATCGACTCCGAGTCGGCGACGCGGTCGATCACGACGCTGCCACCGTACTGGGGCTTGCCCTCACTTCCGCCGCTGCCGCCTCCGCCGTTGTCTCCGCTGCTCGAGCCGCCGCACCCGGCGGCCGCCATGGCGAGCGCGGTCACGGCCGCAAGCACGGCACTTGTCCCGGTCCTGCGAATCCTCATGAATGCTCCCTCCACGGTGCCACAGGCGTGTTTCGGATCCCAACCATACCAAGCTCGCGCACAGGGCGGTGGGATTTGGATAACCTGGATCCGAAATGGCCGACATCCGGTCGATTGCGGACGCCGAGACGACGAAAGCCGACGAGATCGGGGCGGCCATCGAGCGGGCGATCCTGTTCGGCGAGCTGCCGCCGGGAACGATGCTCCGCCAGGAGCAGCTCGCCGAGCAGTACGGCGTCAGCCGCACCCCGATCCGCGAGGCGCTGCGGCGGCTCGACGCGCTCGGCCTGGTGGTCTTCCGGCCCAACCGGGGCGTCCTCGTCCGTGCTCCGTCCCGCGACGAGCTGCGCCAGTCGATCGTCGCCCGGGCCGCGCTCGAGGGCGCCGCCGCCGAGATGGCGGCGACCCGGATCAGCGACGCCCAGCTGGAGCTGCTCGAGCGCGCGGACGAGCGCTACGTCGCGCTGACCCGGCGCCTCCAGGCGCCCGACCTCGACGACACCACCCGTCAGGACGTGACCTTCGAGTGGCTGCGCGTGAACGACACCTTCCATGACGTCGTGCTGGAGACGGCCGGCATGCCGCTCCTGCGCACGATGGCACGCAGCGTGCGGCGGGCCCTGCGCACGCCGCCGCTGCTCCTCTCCGAGGACGTCCAGCGCCTCCACGGCGAGAACCTGCGCCAGCACCGGGCGCTGCTCGAGGCGCTCCGGGCCGGGAACCCGCGTGCGGCGCGCGAGCTCATGGCCGACCACATCCTGGCGACCGGCCGCCTGATCGACGTCATCCTCGACCGCACGGCGGGGAACGGGCACACGCCCGAAGCGGCGCGGACGGCCACGTGACCTACGTCGTGGTGGGAGCGGGGGCGATCGGCGGCACGGTCGCGGCGGGCCTGGTCCGCGACGGCCACGAGGTGCTGGTCTGCGACGCCGATCCCGAGCACGTGGCGGCGATCAACCGCGACGGGCTCGCGATCGAGGGCCCGGTCGAGGAGTACACGGTGCGGGTGCCGGCCGTCTCGCCGGACGACCTGCCCGACGCGATCGGCGACGTGCTGCTCGCGGTGAAGGCCCATCACACGGGCGCGGCCATGCGGACGATCGCGCCCCGCCTGGCCCCGGACGGCTACGTTGTCTCGCTCCAGAACGGGATGAACGAGCCCGAGATCGTGGCTGCGGTCGGCGCCGACCGCGTGGTCGGGGCGTTCGTGAACTTCGGCGCCGACGTCGTCGGGCCCGGCCGGATCCTGCGCGGGAACCGGGCCACCTTCCGGATCGGCGAGCTCGACGGGACGGAGTCCGAGCGTGTGCGCCGGCTGGCCGCCGACATCGCCGACGCCGAGGTGACGACCAACGTCGCCGGCTACCTCTGGGCCAAGGAGGCCTACGGGGCGATGCTGTTCGCGACGGCGGTGTCCGACCTCTCGATCGCCGACGCGCTCGCCGAGCCCGCCTACCGGCCGCTCTTCCTGGCGCTCGCGCGCGAGGTGCTCGACCAGGCCACGGCGCCGCCGGAGCCCTTCGACGGCTTCGATCCGGACGACCTCGAGGGGTCGATCGACCGCCTCGTGGAGTTCAACCGCGGCTCGGCCAAGACCCATTCCGGCATCTACCGCGACCTGGCGGTGCGGCACCGGAAGACGGAGGTCGACGCGATGCTGGGCTCGCTCGAGGGCCCGCTCGTCCGGCGCACCGGCGAGCTGATCCACGCGATCGAGGAGGGCCGCCGCGTCTGCGAGCGGGCCAACCTCGACCTGCTCGCCGCATACGAGCGGCTCGAGCGCCTGGGCCGGCCGCTGAACGCCGTGATCGACGTCGTCGACGCGCCCGACCGGGCGGCGGCCGGGCCCTTCCACGGCGTCCCCGTGGCCGTGAAGGACAACATGGACATGGAGGGGCTCGTGACGACCAACGCCTCGACCGTGGCCGTGCCGCCGCCCGCCGAGGCGGACGCCGAGGTGTCGGCGCGGCTGCGCGCTTCCGGCGCCGACCTCTTCTGCAAGACGAACCTGCTCGAGTACGCCGCCGGCAGCGTCAACCCGACCTACGGGATGACCTTCAACCCGCTGAATCCGGAGCGGACCTCGGGTGGGTCGTCGTCGGGCTCGGCGGCGCTCGTCGCCGCGGGCGTGTGCGACCACGCGCTGGGCTCGGATACGGGCGGCTCGATCCGGATCCCGGCGGCCTACTGCGGCATCGTCGGCCTGAAGCCGACCTACGGGCTCGTGCCGGTGGCGGGCGTCTTCGAGCTCTCGCCGACGCTCGACCACGTCGGCCCGCTGGCCCGCACCGTGCGCGGCGCCGCCGAGCTCCTGGCCGTCGTCTCGGGCGCGCCGTGCCCGGTGGAGCCGGTGGGCGGTGTGCGCGTCGGCGTGCTGGCGCGCCATCTGGCCGAGCCGCAGCTCCGCCCGGGCGTGCGCGACCGGGTGCGCGAGGCGATCGAGCAGCTCGCGGCGCTCGGCTTCGCGGTGCGCGAGGTCGACGTGGCGGAGCTCGACACGGCGGATGCGGCGCTGGGGACGATCGTCCTCTACGAGGCGTGGCAGGCCCACCGGACCCGCTACGAGGCCGAGGCCGAGCTCTACGGGCCGGGGACGCGGCACCTGCTCGAGCTGGGGCGCGAGATCTCCGAGGACGACTACCGGGCGGCGCGGGCCGACGGCGAGCGGATCGCCGCCGGCTTCGACCGCGCCCTCGCCGAGGTGGACGTGCTCGCCGGCCCGACTGTGGCGTACGTCGCGCCGCCCGAGGACCCGCCGTTCGGCACGCCCGACGGCGACGTCGAGGCCCGCTTCACCGGGCCGTACAACCTGGCGGGCATGCCGGCGGTCTCGGTCCCCTGCGGTCCGGCCGAGGACGGCCTTCCGGCCGGGCTCCAGCTCGCCGCCGCGCGCGGGCGGGACGCGTTTCTCCTGTCGGTCGCCGCGGCACACGAGGAGGCGTTCCATGCGGGTGCATGAGATGAACTGGATGCAGGTCGAGGACTACCTGCGCTCCGACGACCGGGTCGTCCTGCCGCTCGGATCGACCGAGCAGCACGGCTTCCTGTCGCTCGGCGTGGATGCGATCCTGTCGGAGCGGGTGGCCGCCGAGGCGGCCGAGCCGCTCGGCGTGCCGGTGCTGCCGTCGCTGCCGTACGGTCTCACCCCGTACTTCGCCGCGTATCCGGGCAGCCCCAGCCTGCGGGTGGGGACGTACGTGGCGGTCGTCCGCGACCTGCTCGACTCGCTCCACGGGCAGGGGTTCCGCCGCATCCTGATCGTGAACGGCCACGGCGGGAACTCGCCGGCGGCCGGGCTCGCGCCGGAGTTCATGGCCGACCGGCCCGACGCGCAGGTCGTGTTCCACAACTGGTGGAACGGCCCGAGGACGTGGGCGGTCGTGCAGTCGATCGACAGCGACGCCAGCCACGCCTCGTGGCTCGAGAGCTTCCCGTGGACGCGGCTCGAGGGTGTGCAGGTGCCGTCCGAGCGAAAGCCGATGACCTCGCTCGAGGCGCTGCGGACGGCGTCGCCTGGGGGCGTGCGCGAGCTGCTCGGCGACGGCTCCTACGGCGGGCCGTACGAGCGTCCGCAGGCGGACTGGGAGGCCGTGTGGCGGGCCGGGGTCGAGGAGGTGCGCGAGCTGCTGGAGAGCGCGTGGCGGTGACGTTCGCGGCGCTCGAGGAGCTCGTCGCGATCCCGAGCGTGAGCAGCGATCCGGCCCGGCGAGACGACGTCGGGCGCGCGGCGGCGTGGCTGGCGGCGCGGCTGAACGGGCTGAACGGCCGGGTCGTGCCGACGGCCGGCCATCCGCTCGTCCTGGGCGAGTGGCTGGGGGCGGGGGGCGCGCC
>JAICKX010000003.1 GCA_025927685.1 Thermoleophilia bacterium
GAGTTCAACATCACGGCCGCCCGCTACCACAAGGTCGTCATCACCTGCGACGCAGACGTCGACGGCGCCCATATCCGCACGCTCATCCTCACCTTCCTCTTCCGCCACATGAAGGAGCTGATCGAGGAGGGCTACGTCTACATCGCCCAGCCGCCGCTCTACAAGCTTCGGATCGGCGGGGACGACCGCTACTTCGAGAAGGAGCACCAGCTCGAGGAGTGGCTCATCCGCGAGCGGCTCGACAGGGTGGACGTGCACGGTCGTGCCGGCGAGGAGGTGAAGCTGACCGAGGCCCGGCTCCAGCGCTTCGGCCGCGCGCTTCGAGAGTACGAGGGCTGGGCGTCCAAGCTCAAGGAGGAGCACGGTGCCGCGGCGGTCAACTACGTGAAGGACCACCGCCTCGTGGAGCACCGCATCGAGACGCTCGACCAGCTCGAGGCGTACTTCCGCTCGGATGTCCCCGAGGACGAGCCGCACCGGGTCGAGGTCCTGGGCCGCGAGGACGGCTCGCTCAGGATCCGCGTGATCGAGAAGGCGACCGGCGCCGCGCACCTCGTCGTCGTCCCGATCGCCCTCTTCGGAAGCGGCGGCTATCGCAGCCTCCAGACCATCCACGAGCGCCTGGTCGAGGCCGGCGGCAGCCCGCCGTTCACCGTCCGGATGGGCAAGCTGGTCGAGGCCGCGCACACGTTCGAGCAGCTGCGCCCGCGGATCCTCGAGCTTGCGCAGGAGGGACTGAACCTCCAGCGTTTCAAGGGCCTCGGCGAGATGAACCCCGAGCAGCTCTGGGAGACCACGATGAACCCCGAGAACCGGGTGCTGAAGAAGGTCTCGCTCGAGGACGCGACGGCCGCCGAGGAGATGTTCTCGGTGCTCATGGGCGACCGCGTCGAGCCGCGCCGCGACTTCATCGAGCGCAATGCGCGGACTGTGAAGTTCTTGGATGTCTGACCCTCGTTCGCTCGTCAGAGGGGGGTGAGCTGACGTGGCGATCGATACGCTCGGCGACGGCCGGATCGAGCCGCAGGACCTGACCGAGGAGCTCCGCAGCAGCTACCTCGACTACGCGATGAGCGTGATCGTCGGGCGGGCGCTGCCCGACGTCCGCGACGGCCTGAAGCCGGTCCACCGGCGGGTGCTCTTCTCGATGAACGAGGCCGGCCTCCAGCCCGGCCGCCCGTACTCGAAGTGCTCGCGCGTGGTCGGCGACGTGCTCGGCAAGTACCACCCGCACAGCCCCGAGGCGACCTACGACGCGCTGGTCCGCATGGGTCAGGTGTTCTCGCTGCGCCATCCGCTGGTCGACGGCCAGGGCAACTTCGGGAACCTCGACGGCTACCCGGCCGCCGCCATGCGCTACACGGAGTGCCGGCTCGACAAGCTGGCGGTCGAGCTCTTGCGGGACATCGATTCCGACACCGTCGACTTCGTCCCCAACTACGACGGCCGCCAGCGCGAGCCGGTCGTCCTTCCGGCCCGGTTCCCCAACCTGCTCGTCAACGGGTCGGCCGGCATCGCCGTCGGCATGGCGACCAACATCCCGCCGCACAACCTGGGCGAGACGATCGACGCCGTCGTGGCCCTGATCGACAACCCGGACGCCACCACCGAGGACCTGATGGCCCACGTGAAGGGACCCGACTTCCCCACGGGCGGCCAGATCATGGGCATCTCCGGGATCCGCGAGGCCTACGAGACGGGTCGCGGGCGGGTCATCATGCGCGCCAAGGTGCACACCGAGGAGCTGCGCGGCGGGAAGAACGCGCTCATCGTCACCGAGGTGCCCTACCAGGTGAAGCGCGACGGCGACGACGGGCTCGTCCGCAAGATCGCCGACCTCGTCACCGACAAGGTGATCCCCGAGATCTCCGACGTCAACAACCATTCCGACCGCACCGGCACGCGCATCACGATCGAGCTAAAGCGCGACGCCATCCCGAAGGTCGTCCTCAACAAGCTCTTCAAGCACAGCCCGCTGCAGACGACGTTCGGCGTGAACATGGTGGCGCTGGTCGACAACGTGCCGCGCACCCTCTCGCTGCGGCAGATGCTCGTCCACTACCTCGACCACCAGAAGGAGGTCGTCACCCGGCGCACCAAGTTCGAGCTCGACCGGGCCGAGCGCCGGGCGCACGTGCTCGAGGGCTACCTGATCGCGCTCGACAACCTCGACGCCGTGATCGCCCTCATCCGAGCCGCCGACGACACCGACACCGCCCGCGGCCAGCTGATGGAGCGGTTCGGGTTGACGGAGGTCCAGGCCGTGGCGATCCTCGACATGCGCCTGCGGGCCCTCACCGGCCTCGAGCGCAAGCGGATCCAGGACGAGCACGCGGACCTGCTCGAGCGGATCGCGGAGCTGCGGGCGATCCTGGGCGACGAGGCCCGGCTGATGGCGCTCATCCGCGAGGAGATGCTCGAGATCCGGGAGCAGTTCGCCGACGCGCGCCGCACCGAGATCCTCCCGGCCGAGGGCGAGATCGACCTCGAGGCGCTGATCGCCGAGGAGGAGATGGTCATCTCGATCACGCGCTCCGGCTACATCAAGCGGATCGCGCTCGGCGCCTACCGCGTCCAGGGGCGCGGCGGCGTGGGCGTCATGGGGATGGACACCAAGGAGGACGACTACATCGAGCACCTCTTCGTGGCCTCGACCCATGACTACCTGCTCTTCTTCAGCTCGGTCGGCAAGGTGTACCGCGTGAAGGTGCACGAGCTTCCGAGCGGCACTCGGCAGTCGAAGGGCCGTGCGCTCGTGAACGTGCTGCCGCTGCGCCAGGACGAGCAGGTCCGGGCCGTGATCGAGACGCGGGCCTACGACGAGGGCCGGTTCCTGCTGTTCGCCACGAAGAACGGCGTCGTCAAGAAGACCGAGTTCAAGGACTACGACACCGTCCTCAAGGCGGACGGCATCATCGCGCTCAAGATCCGCGACGGCGACGAGCTGGTCGGCGTACGGCTCACCAACGGCGAGGACGACGTGCTGATGGTGTCGCGCAACGGCCAGGCGGTGCGCTTCTCCGAGCACGACGTGCGGCCCATGGGCCGGGTCGCCTCCGGCGTCGCCGGTATGAAGCTCAGGAAGGGCGACGAGGTGATCGCCGTCGCCATCGCCCGCAACGAGCAGGACCTGCTCGTGGTCACCGAGAACGGTTTCGGCAAGCGCACGCGCGTCGAGGAGTACCCGACCAAGGGCCGCGGCACGATGGGCGTGCTCACGATCCGCTACACGGAGGCCCGCGGCAGGCTGGCCGGCGCGATGATCGTCCGCGACGGCTACGAGGTGGTGCTGATCTCGCGCGAGGGCACCATCATCCGCACCGCCGTCGACGGCATCTCCCGCATGGGCCGCTCCACGCAGGGCGTGCGGCTCATGAACCTGCGCGGCGACGACACGGTCTCGTCCATCGCACGCGTCACCGAGGCCACCCAGCCGGTCGTCGCCTCGGGCGACGTGGAGGATTCGCCGGGCGATTAGCGAAACAGGTTGCGCGTGCAGAACGCCGACCTTCTCGACCCGGTCGACATCCCGTCGCGGCTCGGCCAGCTCGACCTGTATCTGGGACAGGTCTGCGCGGTCGCGGGCATCTCGAAGATGCAGCTCGACTACTGGACGACCAAGGCCGGCATCGAGACGCGCGGCCGCAAGCAGCGCACCTACGACATGCGCTCGGTGGAGCTGGTCATGCTGATCAAGCAGGCCAAGGACAAGGGCATGACCCTCCCGGCCGCGATCCAGGCGGCGCGGGAGTTCCAGGCCCGCCAGCGGCGCGACTAGCGCCTAACCGCGGTACGGCGAGCCCGTCCTACGGGTGATGCCGCCGCCGGCCTCAGCCGCCGCCGCGACGGGCCCCGGCGCGCCGGAGCCCGCTGTCGTGGCACGGTCGTCGTGGGCGCACGTCCTTCACCGGCTGGCGCGGGATCCGCTGGCGATCGTCAGCTTCACCCTCCTCTCCGTCGTCGTCCTGGGCGTGTTCGCCGGGGGACCGCTCGCCGCCCATCTGCTCGGCCACGGCCCCAACGACGTGTTCCTCCACTCGATCACCGACGGCGTCCCGGCCGGCCCGTGGTCGCACGTCCGCAACCTCGACGAGTCCTACAAGCACACGGACGGGACGACGCTCTTCGTGCTCGGATCCGACGGATACGTGGGGCGGGACGAGTTCGTGCGGCTCCTGTACGGCGGCCAGACGTCGCTCGAGGTGGCGGCGGGCGCGACGTTCGTGGCGATGCTCGTCGGGACGTTCCTCGGCGGCCTCGCGGGCTACTTCGGCGGGATCGTGGACGGCATCGTCCTGCGGATCATCGACTTCCTCATGGCCTTCCCGGTCATCCTGGTCGCCATCGCCATCGGAAGCAGCGCCAGCGACCGGTTCGCCGGCATCACGTTCGGCGGCCTGCTCCAGCCGGGCGTCATCGGCCTCGCCGGGTTCGTCGGCCTTCTCACCTGCTTCTACCCCGCCCGCATCATCCGCGCCCAGGTGATGACCCTGCGTGAGCAGCCCTTCATCGAGGGGGCGCGGATGGTCGGCGCGTCGCACCGGCGCATCCTCTTCGGGCACATGGCGCCGCACCTGATGGGGCCGCTCGCCGTCTATTCGACGATCGTGCTCGCCACGAACATCATGCTCGAGGCCTCGATCTCGCTTCTCGGTGCCGGCATCCAGCCGCCCACGGCGAGCTGGGGCAACATGCTCTCCACCAACTTCGGCACGCTGCTCTATCCCGGGCACTACGAGCCGCTCGAGCCGAGGCTGTGGACGGCCGTCTTCCCCAGCCTTGCGATCCTGCTCACCCTGGTCGCCGCGGTGCTGCTCGGCGAGCAGCTGCGCAAGGCGTTCGACCCGAGGGCCAGGTAGCGGTGGCGGCCTACGCCGTTCGCCGGATGGCAGGGGGCTTCCTCCTCCTGCTGGTCCTGACCCTGGTCACCTACGTCGTCTTCTTCACCATCCCGCAGGACCCCGGCCGCTTCATCGTGACGGTGCCCCATCCGACGACGGCCGACCTCACGGCGGCCGACCACAAGCTCGGGATCGATCAGCCCGTCTACGTCCAGTACGGCAAGTACGTGTGGCGCCTCGTGCACGGCGACCTCGGCCGCTCGTATGCGACGCAGGAGCCGGTGTTCTCGATCGTGCGGTATTCGCTTCCTGTCACGGCGTCCATCGTGCTCGGCGGTGTCGTGCTGCTCGCCCTCACGTCGCTCGTCCTGGGCGTCTACTGCGCCAGCCGGGCCCACACCACCGTGGACCGGATCGTGGCGACGCTGCCTCTGGTCGGGATCGCGCTGCACCCGCTGGCGGTCGGCCTGCTCCTGCGGTGGGCCGTCGCCAAGCACCTGCACCTCGCGCCGGCCGACGGCTACTGCGAGCTGATGCCGGGCGGGGGCGGGTGCTCGGGCCCGATGGGGTGGGCATCCCATCTGGCGCTGCCGTGGATCACGTTCGCGCTCTTCCTGCTCCCCCTCTACGTGCGAATGGTGCGCGCCCGCGTCCTGGAGACGCTCGACGAGGGTCACGTCGTCGTCGCCCGGGCCAAGGGCGCGAGCGAGCGCGGCGTCGTCTGGTCGCACGTCCTGCCGCTGGTGTACCCGACGCTGGTGGCGATGCTCGCCATGGACGCCGGCGCGGCGCTGATCGCGGCGATCTACATCGAGATCGTGTTCGGGCTCCCGGGTCTCGGCAGCGCCGCGGTCCAGGCCCAGGTGGGGATCGTCGGCCTCGACCTGCCGGTGATCCTCGGCGTGATCACGGTCGTGGCGGCGGCCGTGATCGTCCTGAACGTCGTCGCCGATGTCGTGACGGTGCGGCTCGATCCCCGGCTCGAGCTCGGTCGCCGCAGGTACACGCTGTGGTGATCAGCCGAAGAAGTGGCGCGTGCGCCGGGGGGTGAACGCCTCGGACACCGTCTCCTGGACGACGATCACCACCGCCGCCGTGGCGGCGGCCGCGCTCAGAAGCGCGTAGCCGGCGACCGGGTGGGTGCCGCGCGCAAACCAGCCGATGCCGCCGGCGACAAGCATCGGCACGATCACGAGCAGGCCCGCGCCGCCGATCGCGATGGTTCCGGTGGCCGCCTCCCCCACCGGGCCCGGATCGCGGTCACCGAGCGCCGGAGCGAGTCGCGCACCCCTCGGTCTTCGAGCGCGAGCGCCGGCACCACGAAGAAGCTCGCGACCGCCCAGGCGGCATCGAGGAACCGGGTGACGATCCGTCCGGCCACGCTCCCGGCGTACGGCAGCTGCTCGATCGCCCGCAGCGCGAGGCCGACGCCGGTTGTTAGGAGCGCCCAGGCCGCGATCGTCCGAACCCGCGCCGCCGACCGGCCCAGCGCCTGCCGGGCGCCGATCGGTTCCCCCCGGAACTCGGCGTCGACCTGCGCGTAGTACGCGACGTTGAAGAACGTCGACACGAACGTCAACGGATAGCCGCAGCCACGACGGCCGTCTCGAGCGCGAGCGCGATGCTCGGGAGCACGACGAGCCCCGGGCGGCCGCGCACGAGCGACCACGCCTCGCGCGTGAAGCCGATGCCACGCTGGATCCTGCCCACCACGTCCCCTCCGTGCTCTTCGGAAAGTGTAAACCTTCGGCGTGACTGCGCCTAGCCGGGCGGATCCGCTGGAACCGCCGTCCGCAGATCGTCCGCCGCGACGTCGGGGTCGACGATCGTGATCCACAGCCCGGCCCCGAGCTCGGCGGACGCGGCAACGGTCAGGCGCGGCCACACCTCGGCGTGCCAGTGCCAGTTGGCGTGGCCGGCCGGCGACGCGTAGACGACGCAGTTCCACGCCAGGTCGGGACCGAGCACCGCCCGCAGCCGGCGCACCCCGTCGGCGAGCGCCTCGGCCAGTTGGGACCAGCCGGGGTCGGCGGCGTGCGCGTCGGGCGCGATCCAGAGCTCGTAGGCGAACCGGCTCCAGGCCGGCGCGATCGTGCGCAGGCCGTCCTCGTGGCGGACGGTGCGGGCGTCCTCGACCCCGAGCGCCCAGCACAGCGCGCACTCGCCGGACACCGCCTCCGCCTGCGCCTCGACGGCCGGCGGCGCATCCGTGAACGGGACGATCTGGGAGTGCGAGTGGTCGAGCGACGCGCCGGCCGCCGGCCCCTCGTTCACCGCCACCATCGTCCACGCAGCCTCCCGGTGGGCGGACCGGCGCGCCTCCCACGCGTCGGCCGTCGTCCGCAGCAGACCGCGGCTCAGGTCGGCGAACGAGAGCACGTGCGCCGGCCCGTGGATCACGACCTCCTGGCCGGGGATGGCGGGGAACTTGTTCGGGACGACCCGCACCCTCCAGCCGGGTGAGTCCGGGGGCGCCCCGGGAGGTCGGCCGAAGGCCTGCACCTCGGGCGGCGTCATCGCCTCGTGGCCCTCGCAGAACGGGCAGGTGGAGGCGTCGGCCAGCCGGGTGGTGCGGCCCTGCGCGCCCGGGCGGCGCGAGCGGCCGGGCGCCACCACGACGGGGACGCCCGTCAGCGGGTTTCGGCGGATGTCTATTCGGGGTCGGCCTTCCCGCCCATCGCCCGCAAGAGATCGATCGGGACGGGCAGGATCGTGGTCGTGTTGTTGGTGCTCGAGATCTCGCGCAGCGTCTGGAGGTAGCGCAGTTGGAGCGCGATCGGGTTCTGGCTGATCACGGCCGCGGCCTCGCCCAGCTTTGTCGACGCCTGGTACTCGCCCTCGGCCGAGATCACCTTCGCGCGCCGCTCGCGCTCGGCCTCGGCCTGGCGCGCCATCGCCCGCTGCATGCCGGTCGGGATCTCGACGTCCTTCACCTCGACGACGTTCACCTTGATGCCCCACGGCTCGGTCTGCTCGTCGATGATCTTCTGGAGGATCTGGTTGATCTTGTCGCGCTCGGACAGGAGCTCGTCGAGCATGTGCTGGCCGAGCACCGACCGGAGCGTCGTCTGGGCGATCTGGAGCGTCGCGAGCCCGAAGTCCGCCACCTCGACGATCGCCGCGACGGGGCTCACCACGCGGAAGTACGCCACCGCGTTCACGCGGGCGGGGACGTTGTCCTTGGTGATGATCTCCTGGGGCGGCACGACCAGGGTGATCGTGCGCAGATCGACCTGCACCATCCGGTCGATGATGGGGATGAGCAGGAAGAGGCCCGGGCCCTTCGGGTCGCCCAGGAGGCGGCCGAGGCGGAACACGACGCCCCGCTGGTACTCGCGCAGCACCCGGACGGAGCTGCCGAGGATGGCGATCAAGAACACGAGCACGACCGCAAGCGCGATGAACGGTGCGAGCGATGCGAGGACGATCACGTTGTGGCTCCTTCGGGGGGTGGTGGGGGAGCGGGGGAGACGTGCAGCGTAAGCCCTACGACCTTCTCGACGACGACCTCCCCGCCCGTGTCGACCTCCGCGTCGTCGTCGTCGACCTCGGCCTCCCACAGCTCGCCGCGCAGGAACACCTGGCCGCGCGGCCGGAGCGGCGTGCGCACGATCGCGCGCTGGCCGAGCAGGCCGATCGCGCCGGCGCCGTACACGCCGACCGGCTGGTGGCGCGCGGCGATGACCTTCGTGGCGATGACGGCCAGCCCGCCGCCGAAGACGATGCCGATCGCGATCACGAGGACGGGGTTCACGCCCACGCCGTTGCCGGGCGTGCGGAACAGCATGAGCCCGCCCGCGCAGAGGGCGATCACCCCCGAGAGCCCGATCAGGCCGTGGCTCGTCACCCACCCCTCCACGGCGAGGAGCGCGACGCCGAACACGATCAGCGCCGCGCCGGCGAGGTTGATCGGCACGACCGAGAAGCCGAAGAGGGCCAGGATGAGGGAGACGCCGCCGAGCGTCCCCGGGAGGATGACGCCGGGGTGGAAGATCTCGTAGGCGATGCCGCCGATCCCGGCCAGGAAGAGGATGTAGAGCAGGTTGGGGTCGATCAGGATGTTGAGCAGCTGGAGCGTCCAGGGCAGGCCGACCTTCTCGATGCGGGCGTTGGCCGTGTGCAGCACGATCGGCTTCTGCGTGTAGTGGGTCGTCGTGCCGTCAAGCCGGTCGAGCAGGCGGGGCAGGCTGGGGGAGACGACGTCGATCAGGTTCTTCTGGAGCGCCTCCTGGGCGGTGAAGTTGGCCGCGCCCGAGACCATCTTGCCCGCCTGCACCGGGCTCCGGCCGTGAGTCGTCGCGAGCACCTGCACCTTCTTGACGGCGTCGTTCACGACCTTCCGGCGCAGGTCGCTGCCGATGTTCCCTCCGCTCGAGTCGATCGGGGTCGCCGAGCCGATGTTCGTGGTCGGCGCCATCGCCGCGACATCGGCGCCCATCGTGATGATCGCGCCGGCCGACGCCGCCCGGGCGCCGTTCGGGGCGACGTACACGATCACCGGGACCGGCGATCCGAGCTCGGCCCGGATGATGTCGTCCATCGAGGTCGACAGGCCGCCGGGCGTGTTCATGAGGATCACCAGCGCGGCCGCGTGGTCCGACTTCGCCCGGTCGATCGAGTCCTTGACGAAGCTGGCCGAGACCGGGTTGATCTCGCTGTCGAGCCTGATCGCCATGACGAACGGCCGCCCGGACTCCGCGCCGGCGGCGGCTTGAGGGATCCCCGCCAGGCCGGCCAGGACGAGCAGCATGATGGCGAGCCGCGTTCGCATCCGGGTGCCTTCACATAAATCTTACCGGCACAATTCGCAGGGTTTTGTGGTGAGGCCGATAATGCGGCGTGGGCGTGGGCGGTCGAGCAGCATGTGTGGCGGTGGTGGGTCTCGGTGCGCTCGCCGGCGCGCCGTCCGCGTTCGCCGGGGGCGGCGCCGTGCAGGTCGCGCAGGCTGCCGACCTCGCCCGCCCGTTCGCACATGCGGTCCGAGCGGGGCACACGTTCCAGCTGGTCGGCGTGCACTGGCGCGGGCCGGGGACGGTGCGGCTCCAGGCTCGCCGCACGTCGCGGACGTGGACGCGCTGGGTGTCGCTCTCCCGGACGGAGCCCGTGTGGGTTGGGCCGTCCCGCCGCGTCCGCCTCCGCCGGTCGGGGCGGGTCCGCGACGTACGGGTCGCGTTCGTGACCAGCCCGCCGGTCGCCTCTCCGCGGCCCGGCACGCTCGTGCCGGCGCTGGCGGTGCGGCCCCGGATCGTGACGCGGGCCGGGTGGCATGCCGACGAGTCGATGCGGCGGGCGCCGCCGGCCTACGCCGGGGCGCTCGAGATGGTGTTCGTCCACCACACCGACACCGCCACGTCCGCCCCGTGCTCCGACTCGGCCCGCATCGTGCGTGGCATCTACGCCTACCACGTGCGCGTGAACGGCTGGAACGACATCGGCTACAACTTCCTGGTCGACAAATGCGGGACGGTGTTCGAGGGCCGCTACGGCGGCATGACGAAGCCCGTGATCGGCGCACAGACCAAGGGCTTCAACACGGGCTCGGCCGGTATCGCGGTGATCGGCACCTACACCTCGGCGCGGCCGCCGCGGCCGGCGATCAGGTCGCTCGAGCGCCTGATCGCATGGCGGCTCGACGTGGCGCACGTGAACCCCGTGGCCCGGGTCGAGATGGTGTCGTCGGGGAATCCGCGCTACTCGCGCGGGCGCCACGTCGTCCTGAACGCCGTCTCGGGCCATCGCGACGGCTACCCGACGGCATGCCCGGGCTCGGCGCTCTACGCGCTCTTGCCCCGCATCAGGGCGGCCGCCGTGTCGATCGGCCTGCCGAAGATCTGGGCCCCGCGCCACGAGCCGAACCTGCACCGGATCGCGCCCGACGCGGCGCTCCCGCTCCTCATGCGGGCCAGGTTCTCGCATCTGACGCCCTTCACGCTCGCGATCCGAGGGCCGGACGGGCACGTCGTCGCGCGCCGGCGGCACACGAACCGCCACATCCGGTGGACCTGGCCGGGCCGTGCGGCCGTCCTGCCCGGCGGCGCCTACACCTGGACGATCGCCGCACCGGGCGCGCGCGGGTTCCTGGGCGTCCTCGGCACGCTGCCGCCGTGGAGACTCAGGGCGCCGCCCGACGGGTTCGCGGCGACGCAGGGCACTGTCACCGCCGGGAACCTCGCCGACCTGGCCCATCCCGACGGCGCGACGGTCGACCTGGCCCCTGCGGGCGGCGACCCGCAGACCCAGCTCGTGGCCGACTTCGGCATCGACACCACACGGCCGGTGGCGCGCGCGGGCACCCTGGCCGGCGCCAGCGTCGCCACGACCGCGGGCGGGCGCGCCGGCGTCGAGCTGTGGGACTTCGGCTCGAGCTCGTGGGTCGACGCGGGATCCTGCTCCGGCGTCCCGGGTCGCTCGTGCAAGGTGCGGCTCCCCGCGGGCGGCCACACGTTCGTCACCTGGGACTCCGGGTCGTCGCAGGGCCGGATGCGGGTGCGCTACACGTTCCCGGGCGCCGCGTCGGTCGACGCGGTGCACGCGCTCACGAACGGCTGACGTCGACGGCGGCGACCTCGGCGGCGGTGTGGGGGACGCCTGCGACCACGAGCCGCCCCTGGGCGTCGACGCCGTCGCTTCGGCCCTCGGCGCCGCCGGCGAGGCGCACCCGCCGTCCGCGCAGGTCGTCGCGGGCGAGCCCGGAGAATCCGTCCCGCTCGAACGCCCGGTAGCGGGCCTCGACCGCCTCGAGGACGTCGGCCAGGAGCGCAGCCCGGTCGACCGGCTCTCCGTGGAGCAGCCGAAGCGACGTCGGCGCGACACGAGCGTCGGCCGGGAGGTCGTCCGCCGTGTGGTTCGCGTTCAGGCCGATCCCGACCACGACGGCGCCGTCGCGCACCTCGGCCAGGATGCCGGCCAGCTTGCTCCCGCCGACCACGACGTCGTTCGGCCAGCGCACCGCGGCCCGGGGCCACGCGGCCTCGGCCACGGCGTCGGCGACGACGAGGGTCAGCGGCGGAAGCCGGTCGGGAGGCGTCCGCGGCCGCAGCGACAGCGAGAAGAGGAGGCCCGCGCCGCGCGGGCTCGTCCACGTCCGGCCGCGGCGGCCGCGGCCGGCGGTCTGCTCCTCGCACGCCGCCACGCCGCCCTCGGGCATGCCGCGGGCCAGCTCCTGGGTCGAGGGGCATGTTTCCCGCCAGACGTAGGGACGGCCGAAGGCGCCGCGAAGAAGAGGGAGGACCGCGTCCGCGCGCAACGTCCCCTCCTGCATCCCACTAGGATATCGCCCGCATGTTCCCGCAACCCAAACGGGCGGAGGCGCGTCTAGTCCTCCGAGACCGGGTACGTGACCAGCCGGCGTATGCAGGCCTGTCGGATCTGGTGCTCGCGGTCAGAGCGAAGGACGGCGACGGCCGCGCACTGGAGACGCTGGTCGAGCGCCATGCACCTGGCGTGCGGCGGCTGGCCGGGTATCTGCTCTCGGATCACGAGGACGCTGAGGACGCAGCCCAGGAGGCGCTCGCAAAGCTTTGCACCCGCATCGGCCAATTTCGGGGGGAGGCCCGGTTCCAGACGTGGCTCTACAGCCTCGTCTCGAACACCTGCCGCGACCTGGGCGAGCGCCAGCGCCGGCGTCGCCATCAGCCGCTGGACCAGGCGGCGGAGTTCGCGAGCGACGAGATCCCCCAGGAGGCGGCGGAGTGGCGCGACCAGCGCCGGCACCTGGCGGATTGCATGCGCGCGCTCTCCGACGACCAGCGCCGGGTGATGGTGCTGAAGGACGTGCTCCAGCTGTCCTACGAGGAGATCGCCCTCGAGATGGGCATGCCGGTGGGGACCGTGAAATGCCACGCCCACCGCGGCCGGGCCCGCATGCGCCGGGCGCTCGAGCCCGCGCCGCGCGCGGCCGCCGGGTGATCGCAGGCGCCGCGCTGCCGCTGGGGCGCGACGCGATCTGCGACATCATCCCGCACCGCGAGCCGTTCCTCCTGGTCGACGAGATCACCGAGCTCGAGGCCGGCGTGCGGGCGGTCGGGAGCTACCTGGTGAAGGACGACGCGTGGTACCTGGCAGGGCACTTTCCGGGGAACCCGATCATGCCCGGCGTGCTCCAGGTCGAGGCGCTGGCCCAGGTGGGCGCGATCTGCGGGCTCGCGCATCCGGACTTCGCCGGCCGGCTCGTGCTGTTCGCGGGCATCGACGACGTGCGCTTCAAGCGCGTCGTGCGCCCGGGGGACACGCTCGACCTGCGGTGCGAGATCTCGCGCCTCCGGGGCCCGATCGGCCGGGCCGAGGCCGAGGCGAGGGTCGGGGATGAGCTGGCGTGCCGCGGCACGCTGACGTTCGCGCTCGTCGAGGGGGAGCTCGAATGATCGCGGCCTGCGAGCGCGGTGTCGAGGTCGTGGGCGTGGGCTCCCATGTGCCCGAGCGGGTGATGACGAACGATGAGATCGCGACGATGGTCGACACCTCGGACGAGTGGATCGCGGCGCGCACGGGCATCCGTCAGCGCCGGATCGCGGCCGCCGGCGAGTCGTCGGCCGTCCTGGGCGCCGCGGCGGCCGAGCGGGCGCTCGAGAGCGCCGGGATGGCGGGATCCGACCTCGACCTGATTGTCACCGCCACCGCCAGCCCGGACTTCTACTTCCCGGCGACCGCCAGTCTGATCGGCGAGCAGGTGGGAGCGCGCGGCGTGCCCGGCTACGACCTGTCGGCCGCCTGCACCGGCTTCGTGTACGCGCTCGCGCAGGCCTACGGGCAGCTGAGCGCCGGCCTGGCCGAGCGGGTGCTGGTGGTCGGGACCGAGGTCTTCTCCCGCCTTCTCGACTGGGGCGACCGGTCGACCTGCGTGCTCTTCGGCGACGGGGCGGGGGCCGTGGTGCTGGCGCGGAACGGCTCGACCACCGGGATGCTCGGCTTCGAGCTCGGCTCCGACGGCTCGGGCGGTGGCCTGCTCGAGGTGGCGGCGGCCGGTCACAGGACCGACCCCGCCGCGGACCGGTTCGTCCACATGGACGGCGCGCAGGTCTACAAGTTCGCGACGACGGTCTCGGTGGACTCCGCGATGCGGGCGCTCGAGGCGGCGGGGCTGACCGTGGCCGACGTCGACGTGTTCGTGCCGCACCAGGCCAACCGCCGGATCATCGACCACGCGGCCCGCCGGCTGGGGCTCGCCGAGGACAAGGTCGTGACGAACGTCGAGCGCTTCGGCAACACCTCGGCGGCGTCGATCCCGATCTGCCTCGCCGAGGCGTACGCGGACGGGCGGATCAAGGCCGGCGACGTGGTGCTCATGACCGGCTTCGGGGGCGGGCTCTCCTGGGGCTCGTGCGTGATGGAATGGACACTCGCTCAGAAGGAGACGAGATGAACAAGGTCGCGTTCTGCTTCCCCGGTCAGGGCAGCCAGCGGGTGGGCATGGGGAGCGAGATGGCCCGGGAGTTTCCCGAGGCCGCGGCGGTGTTCGACGAGGCCTCCGAGGAGGTCGACTTCGACCTGCGGAAGGTGTGCTTCGACGGGCCCATCGAGCGCCTCTCGGAGACCGACGTCACCCAGCCGGCGCTCGTCACGGCGTCGCTGGCGGCGCTGCGCGCGGTGCAGGCGCGGCTGGGTGTGAAGCCCGACGTGGTGATCGGGCACAGCGTCGGCGAGTACGCGGCGATCGCGGCCGCCGAGTCGGTGAACGTCGGGCTCGTGACCCGGCTCGTCCGCGAGCGCGGCCTGGCGATGGCCGCGTCGCGGGCCAAGGGCGCGATGGCCGCCGTGCTCGGCCTGGCCGACGAGGAGGTCGAGCGGCTCTGCGCCGAGACCGGCGACGTGTGGCCGGCGAACTACAACTGCCCGGGCCAGCTCGTGATCTCCGGCCGCGAGGGCGGGGTCGCCGCCGTCGCGGAGAAGGCCCGCGATCTGGGCGGGAAGGTCGTGCGGCTGCGCGTCTCCGGCGCGTTCCACAGCCCGCTCGTGGAGGACGCCGCGCAGCGGCTCGAGCCGGTCGTCCGGGCTGCGCAGTTCGGCGAGCTGAAGACGCGGCTCATGTCGACGGTGTCGAGCAAGCTCGAGACGGTGGACCGCATCCCGGGCCTTCTGGTCGAGCAGGTGACGGCGCCTGTGCGCTTCACACAGGCCGTCCAGGGCCTCCTCTCCGACGGCGTCCGCACATTCGTCGAGATCGGGCCCGGCGGGGTGCTGGGCGGGCTCGTGAAGCGCATCGACCGCTCGGCCACCGCCGTCTCGATCGGCACGCCGGAGGAGCTCTCGGCCGCGGAGGCGAGCCTTGCCGGATCGTGAGCTCGAGGGGCAGGTGGCGCTCGTCACCGGCGGCTCGCGTGGCATCGGGGCCGCGGTGTGCGCCGAGCTGGGGCGTGCCGGGGCCGAGGTCGTCGTCAACTACACGGCCGACGCCGAGGCCGCGGAGGGCGTGCGTGCCGAGGTCGGCGAGCGGGCCCATTCCGTGAAGGGTGACGTCTCGACATCGGACGGCGCCGCCGGGCTGGTCGAGCACGTCGAGTCGCAGATCGGGCCGATCGCGATCCTCGTGAACAACGCCGGCATCACCCGGGACAACCTGATCATGAAGCTCGCCGAGGAAGACTGGCGCGACGTGATCGACACGAACCTGGGCGGCGCGTTCTTCATGTGCCGCGCGGTGGCGCGCCCGATGCTGAAGCGGCGTGCCGGTGCGATCGTCAACATGTCGTCCGTGGTCGGCGTGCACGGCAACGCCGGCCAGACGAACTACGCCGCCTCCAAGGCCGGCCTGATCGGCCTCACGAAGTCGCTCGCGAAGGAGCTCGGCGGCCGCGGCATCCGGGTGAACGCGATCGCGCCGGGGTACATCTCGACCGCGCTGACCGACGCGCTGCCCGAGGCGGCCCGCGCGGCGATCCTGGCGCAGACCCCGCTCGGCCGGCTGGGGGCGACGGACGACGTGGCGCGTGCCGTGCGGTTCCTCGTGTCGGACCAGGCGGCATTCGTGACCGGGCACGTGCTGGCCGTGGACGGAGGGCTGGGGGTATGAGCACGCAGAACGGACGCCGGCGGGTGGTCGTCACGGGCCTCGGCGGGATCACCCCGTGCGGCAACACGATCGACGAGACATGGGCGAACATCCGCGCTGGGAAGTCGGGCGTCTCCCGGGTGGAGGAGTTCGAGGTGCCCGACGGCACGCCGAACATCGCCGGCCAGGTGAAGGGGTTCGACCCGCTCGAGTACATGGACCGCAGGGCGGCGCGGAAGACCGACCGCTTTGCCCACCTCGCCATTGCGGCCGCCAGCCAGGCCGTGAAGGACGCCGACCTCGACATCGAGGCGGACGCCGCCAGGATCGGCTGCTCGATCGGCACCGGGATCGGCGGCCTGCGGACGCAGGAGGTCGCCTACCGCAAGCTCTTCGACGCCGGCCCGGACCGCCTGAACCCGTTCTGGGTGACCGCGCTCATCTCCAACATGGGCGCGGCGGAGACGTCGATGGCGCTCGGCACGCGCGGCCCGCTCACGACCGAGACGACGGCCTGCGCCGCTTCGGGAATGTCGCTCGGAAACGCGACCCTCTACATCCGTGCCGGGATGGCCGACGCGATGCTGGCGGGCGGCGTCGAGTCGCCGATCACGCTCCTCGCCCTGGGCGGGTTCGGCACGATGCGGGCCCTGTCGCGCCGGCTCGACGATCCGGAGGGCGCGAGCCGCCCGTTCGATCTCGGCCGCGACGGGTTCATCCTCTCGGAGGGCTCGACCGTGCTCGTCCTGGAGGAGCTGGAGCGGGCCAGGGCGCGTGGTGCCCGGATCTACGCCGAGGTGCTGGGCTACGGCATGTCGTCGGACTCCCACCACGTCACGGAACCGGACCCGGTCGGCACGAACCCGGCCCGGGCGATGACGATGGCGATGCAGGACGCCGGCGTGACGCCCGCCGACATCGGCTATGTGAATGCGCACGGCACGTCGACCCCGGCGGGCGACTCCGCCGAGACGCGGGCGCTCAAGCTCGCCCTCGGCGAGGACGGGGCTCACCAGATCCCGGTCTCGTCGACGAAGAGCGAGACGGGCCACATGCTGGGGGCGACCGGCGCCGTCGAGGCGGCCATCACCGTGCTCGCGATGCGCGACGGCTTCCTGCCGCCCACGATCAACCTGACCGACCCCGACCCGGAGTGCGACCTCGACTACGTCCCGAACGAGGGCCGCGAGGCCGACGTTCGGGTGGCGATCTCGAACTCGTTCGGCTTCGGCGGCCACAACGCGGTGCTGGTCCTCGGCCGCTGGGACGACGGAGACGCGGCCTAGTGGCCGAGAACATCAGCGTCGACGTCAGCCGCCTGGACGGCGGCGGCCCGCCCGAGCCGGCGCCGCGCACGCGCAACACGTGCCCGAGCTGCAACTCGCACTACCGCGAGGACGAGATGGTCGCGAACCTGCGGGTCTGCACGAACTGCGGGCACCACTTCCCGGTAACCGCCCGCGAGCGGATCGTGCAGCTGGCCGACGAGGGCAGCTTCACCGAGATCGCCCGCAGCCTGCACTCCGACGACCCGCTCGAGTTCGCCGACTCGAAGCCCTATCCCGAGCGGCTGCGCGTGGCCGAGCGCACCACCGGCCTTCGGGACGCGGCGATCGCCGGCTCGTGCGAGATCGGCGGCACCGCCACCGCGCTCGTCGTCCTCGATTTCTCGTTCCTCGGTGGCAGCATGGGCTCGGTGGTGGGGGAGAAGGTCGCGCGCGCCGCCGACCTCGCCGTCGAGCAGCGCCTGCCGCTGGTCTCGGTGTCGGCCTCGGGCGGCGCCCGCATGCAGGAGGGCGTCCTGGCGCTCATGCAGATGGCGAAGACGGTCTCGGCCGTCGACGAGCTGCGTGAGGCGGGCCGTCCGTTCGTCTCCGTCCTCGTCCACCCGACGACGGGCGGCGTCGCAGCCAGCTACGCCGCGCTCGGGGATCTCATCATCGCCGAGCCGGGGGCGCTGCTCTCGTTCTCCGGCCCGCGGGTGGTGAAGCAGACGACGGGCGAGGACCTGCCGGACGACTTCGGGCTCGCCGAGTCGAACTTCCGCCACGGCCACGTCGACCTGATCGTCCCTCGCCCCGAGCTGCGCGACGCGGTCGCGCGGTCGCTCGCGCTCCTCACAGGCGGCCAGCCCTACCGGCCGCCGGTGCTCGTCGGCGATCTCGACCCGGTCGGCGCGCTGACGCGAGCCATGTCCGGGATGCGGCGGCGCATCTCCGACATGAACCCCTTCCGCAACGGGGACGCCGGTGACGACTGAGCGGTTCCGGCGCCTGCGCCGGCGCGGCGACGGCGAGGCCTGGCACGCGGTCCAGCTCGCGCGCCACCAGGACCGGCCGTACACGCTCGACTACCTGGCGCGGATGTGCGACGACTTCCTGGAGCTGCACGGCGACCGGGCGGAGGGCGACGACGCGGCGGTGGTCTCCGGTATCGGCTCGTTCCGCGGCCAGACGGTGGCATTCGTCGGCCACCAGAAGGGCCGCGACCTGAAGCAGCGCACGTACCGCAACTTCGGCATGCCGAGCCCCGAGGGCTACCGCAAGGCGATGCGGGTGTTCGCCATTGCGGCCCGGCTCGGCTTCCCGGTCGTGACGCTGATCGACACGCCCGGCGCTGCTCCTGGCGTGCGCGCGGAGGAGCGGGGCCAGTCGGGCGCGATCGCGCGATCGCAGCTCACGCTCATGGGCCTGCGCGTGCCGGTGGTGGCGTGCGTGATCGGGGAGGGCTCCTCGGGCGGCGCGCTGGCGTTCGGGATCGCCGACCGCGTGCTGATGCAGCAGAATGCGATCTACACCGTGATCTCGCCCGAGGGGTGCGCGGCGATCCTCTGGAAGGACGCCGGCGAGGCCAGGCGCGCGGCCGCCGCGCTGCGCCCCACCGCCGACGCCTGTCTCGCACTCGGGGTCGTCGACGCGATCGTGCCGGAGCCGTCGGGGGGCGCCCACCGCGACCACGCCAAGGCCGCCGAGCTCCTGGGTGACGCGATCCAGATCGAGCTCGACGTGCTGTCGTCGATCCCTCCGCCGCAGCGGCGCGCGGCCCGGCGGGCCAAGTTCCGTGACATGGGCGCCTTCGTCGAGTAGGTCCCCCGCCGGCCCCGGCCGGTAGGCTCCCCTCCCGTGAATCGCGGCCTCAACCGCTTCGAGCAGGTGTCCGTCGCGGTCGCGGTCGTCGTCTCGGTCGCCGCCGGCGCGCTCGATCTGGCCGGTGCCGCGAACACCGCAGTGTTCATCGTGTCGGGGGCGGCGCTCGTCGCGCTGGCCTGGATTGTGGGCGTCGCCACCGAGCAGCTCGGGGAGAGCTCTGGCCCGAAGGTCGGAGGCGTCCTGAACGCGACCTTCGGGAACGCCGCCGAGCTCATCATCACGATCTTCGCGATCCGGGCCGGCCAGCTCGAGGTCGCCACCGCGTCGATCACCGGATCGATCCTCGGGAACACCCTGCTCGTGCTCGGGGCGTCCTTCCTCGTGGGCGGCCTCCGGAACGGCCCGCAGCGGTTCGACCAGCGGGTCGCCGGGATGAACGCGTCGATGCTCGCGCTCGCCGTGATCGGTCTCGGCCTTCCCACGGCGTTCGCCGCCGCCCGCGGCACCGGATCCGAGGCGCAGACGATCTCGGACGTCACCGCCGCGATCCTGCTCGGCCTCTACATCCTGAGCCTGGTCTACTACTTCCGCACCGGCGCGGGCGGCGCTACGCACCCGCAGGTGCCCCACTGGACGGCCCGGGTTGCCATGCTGGTGCTGCTGGCCTCGACCGGTGCCGTGGCCGTGATCTCGGACGTCTTCGTGGGAACGCTCGAAGGCGTGATCGCCGACCTCGGCATCAGCGCGGCGTTCCTCGGGCTCGTGATCGTCCCGATCGTCGGCAACATCGCCGAGAACATCGTGGGCATCAAGATCGCCTACGAGAACAAGATGGACTTCTCGATGCTGGTGTCGCTGGGCTCGTCGCTCCAGGTCGCGCTCGGGGTGGCGCCGCTGCTCGTGTTCATCTCGCTTTTCACCCCGCACGAGTTCGACCTCGTGTTCCCGACGATCCAGGTGATCGCGCTCGCGGGCGCCGTCACGATCACGGCGCTCATCGCGGCCGACGGCGAGTCGAACTGGCTCGAGGGCGCGCAGCTGATGGGCGTCTACGGGATCGTGGCCACGTCCTTCTGGTACCTGTGAGCCGCCGCGACCACATCTGGTTCGGCGTCGTCATCGGCCTCTCCGTCCTCGCGGTGGCGATGAGTGCGGCGTCGGTCCGCGGAGAGTTCGCCTTCGGCGCCGCCGCGGTCGCGCTGATGGGGCTCGCGTGGCTCCTCGGCGAGGCGACCGACCAGGCGGGGAACACCGCCGGCCCGCGCGCGTCGGCGCTCCTCAACGCCACCTTCGGCAACCTGCCCGAGGTCGTGATCGTGATCCTCGCGATCAACGCCGGGCTCGACGACATCGCCCGGGCCTCCATCATCGGCTCGGTCATCGGGAACGTGCTCCTGATCCTCGGCCTCTCGCTGATCGTGGGCGGCTGGCGAAACGGCATCCAGACGTTCAACGAGCGGGTGGCGGCGACCAACTCCTCGATGTTGATCCTGGGCGTGGCGGGCCTCGGGCTGCCGACGCTCTTCGCCGCCCTGCACTCGTCCGACTCGGCGGACGTGCTGTCGGTCTGGACAGGCACGGCGTTGCTCGCCTGCTACGCGGGCTACATCGTCTTCAGCTTCAGCATGCCCGGCCAGACGTTCCACGACGAGGCCGGCGACGCCCGCTGGTCGACCCGGGAGGCGGTGGTCGCGCTGGCGGTGACGGCCGTGGCGACGGGGATCGTGTCGGAGGTGCTCGTCGACTCGATCAAGCCGACCGTCGAGCAGCTCGGCGTCCCGCGGGCGTTCGTCGGGCTCATCCTGGTCCCGTTCGTCGGCAACGTGGCCGAGCACTTCTCGGCCGTCCGTCTCGCCTACCGAAACCGGGTCGACTTCTCGATGGCGATCGCCTTCGGCTCCGGCATCCAGGTCGCGCTCGGCGCGAGCGGCATCGCGGTCTTCGCGTCGATCCTCCTCGGCGACGAGCTGTCGCTCGTCTTCGACCCGCTCCAGATCGCGGCGCTGGCGGCGGCGGCGCTCGTCGCCACGCTCGTCGCACGCGGCGGCGAGACCAACTGGCTCGAGGGGCTCCAGCTGGTCGTGATCTACCTGATCGTCAGCGTCGCCGTGTGGCTTCGCTGAGGACCGCGGGGGAACCCAGGGTTCCCCCGCGCGAGCGGCGAAGAGCTCGGTCGTCGCCTACGAGCGGTCACGTGATCGGGTACGCCCGACCGTGCAGGGCCGGCAGCACCTGTGCTGTGACCCACGCCGGCGTCGTCGCGACCCCGGGCTGGTAGTTGTAGGCGCCGGACGGGCGCTGGCGGGCGTGGAGCCATGCCAGCGACCGCCGGTTTCGCAGGTGGCAGCGGGTGCGGGCCTGGATCGCCCACGACGTCGACTGGCTGTTCGCCGCGCTGCCCGGAAGGAGCGCATAGCCGTTGGACGCGGTCTGCGCCGTCGCCAGGTAGCCGTACGCGCGCACCACCGACCGGGCGCCACACGACTCGCCGGACGCCCGCAGCGCCATCACCGCGGCCGAGGTGTCGTCGGAGTCCGGAGCGGCCGATGCCGACCACGAGTAGCCGCCGTTCGAGCGCTGGGCGGCGCGGATCGCGGCCAGCGAGCGGCGTGGCCCCGGGACGCCGGCGGCGCGCAGGGCGATCACGCCCCAGTACGTGGAGTTCTGCGTGGCGCCGATGACGCCGCTCGCGCCGATCCGAGCCCGCAGCGCCCGCACCAGGTTACGGCCGGCGAAGTGGCGCGGGCTCTTTCCGACCGCGACGACGGCCAGGATGCCGCGCTCGAGCCCGAACGCGTTCCGCCAGCTCGAGGCGTGATGCGCGAGGTACGTCGTCATCGTGCGGCCGCCCGGGCGCCGGGCGTGGCCGGGCGAGCGGCCGGCTGCGCGCAGGCCCATCGCGGCCCACTCGGTGAGCGAGACGCTGGCCTTCCGCGAGCCCGCCTCGGCGATGCCCCCGGACGGGCGCTGGTGGTTTAGCAGGTAGCCCGCCCCCGTTCCGGCGTAGGCCGCCGGGGCGAGCGCGAGCGCGGCGGTGATGGCGATGACGGTCGGTCGGATCATGTTCCCTCCAGTGGTGCGAAGCTGCCGTGCAGCCGGCGGTCGTAGCGGTCGAGCATGCGGATCAGCCCCGGGCCGGCGACCAGGGCGATGACGGCGTTCCCGGCGGCGTGGGCGACGTCGAACCAGATGCCCGCGGAGACGAGCGCCACGAACGACGACGCGTCGGCTCCGGGGCCGAACGCGCTCCATTCCCAGACGTCCATCAGCCAGTCGAAGCCGAAGCCGCAGACGATCCCGAACGCGGCCAGCGCGAAGCGGTTTCGCAGCACGCGCGGCATCCAGCCCGCGACCAGCCCGACCAGCCCCCAGCCCAGCATCTGCCACGGCGTCCACGGCCCCTGACCGAGGAACGCGTTCGATGCCAGCGCCGCCGCGGCGCCGGTGGCGAGCCCGGCTCGCGGGCCCAGGCCGGCGCCGGTCGCCGCCGTGATCATCGTGACCGGCTGGACGTTCGGGACTGCGGCGAAGACGACCCGGCCGGCGGCCGCCGCCGCCGCCAGCGCGGCGACGAGCGCCAGCTCGCGGCTTCGGTTCGGCCCGGTCTCGACGACGGCGAGGACGAGCGCGAGCGCCGCCAGCGCGGCGAGGGTCACGAGCTCAAGCATGGACGGCCTCCGGTGCCGGGACACGCTGCGGCGCGATGCGGCCGCTCTCCAGGCGGACAGAGGCAGTCGCGGCGTCGGCGACGAACGGCGTGTCGTGGCTCACGACGACCACGGCCGCTCCGGCGGCTGCAAGGCCGCGCACGATCTCGGCGACGGCCCGCTTGCGGCGGCCGTCCACTCCGCGGGTCGGCTCGTCCAGGACGACGAGGTCGGGGCGCATGGCGGTGACCGAGGCGATGGCGAGCCGCTGCCGCTCGCCGCTCGAGAGGTCGCGAGGGTGCTCGGCCGCCGCCCAGCCGAGGTCGAATCGCTCGAGCTCCGCCTCGGCTCGCGCGCGCCGGCCCGGCGCCGGCACGCCGAGGTTCGCAAGCCCGTACTCGACCTCCTCGAGGCCGGTGTCGTGGAGCAGGTATGCGCCGGGGTCCTGGGCCACGTATCCCGCGCGGCCGCGGTGCGCGGCCATGCCGGCGTCGAGCCCCATGAGCCCGCACAGCGCGAGCGCGAGCGTCGTCTTGCCGGCGCCGTTCGGGCCGGTCACCGCCGTGACGGCGCCGCGCTCGAAGGCCGCGGACACGTCGTGGAGCGCCCGCGTCGTTCCCAGCCGCTTCGATGCGTGGTCGAGCTGCGCGGCCGGGTCCTCCGGGCGGGCGGGGGGCGGCGGCTCCGCCGGCGCGCGCGGCAGGAGCCACGGGCGGCCGCGAAGCGCCAGCCGGGCGCGGTCGGGCGGCGCGTCGACCACGATCTCGCCGGCGTGCATCGCGACGACCCGGTCCGCCACGCCGAACAGCCGCTCCGTGCGGTGTTCCGCCACGACGACGGCGATGCCGTGCCGGGTGCGCAGATCGAGCAGCGTCCGCAGCAGGTCGTCGGCGGCCGCGGGGTCGAGCTGGCTCGTCGGCTCGTCGAGCAGGAGCACCCGCGGCCCCATCGCCAGCACCGACCCGATCGCGACGCGCTGGCGTTCACCGCCCGACAGGGTGCGGGTGGCGCGCCCGGCCAGGTGGTCCGCCCCGGCCATGCGCAGAGCGGCGAGGGCGCGCGGGTGGATCTCGGCCGCGTCGACGCCCAGGTTCTCGAGCCCGAACGCCGCCTCCGCCAGGACGCCGCTCGAGACGACCTGGGCCTCGGGGTCCTGGAAGACCAGTCCCGCGTGGCGTGCCAGCTCGCCGGGCCGGTGGTCGCGGGTGTCGAGTCCGCCGACGCGAACCCGGCCGTGAAGCTCGCCGCCGTGGAAGCGCGGGACGAGCCCCAGCGCGGCCCGAAGGAGCGTCGACTTGCCGCTGCCGGACTCGCCGACCAGGAGCACGAGCTCGCCCTCCTCGACGGACAGGGTGACATCCTCCAGCGCCGGCCGCCCGCCGGCGGCGTAGCGATGGCTCACTCCCTCGAACGTCAGGGCCGCCATCGCACCACCCATGCGAACGCCGTCCCCAGGGCCGCGAGGCCCGCCGCGCCGGCCGTGGCTGCCGGCGTCCACGGGTCGTCGAGCACGTCGAAGTAGCGGAAGCCGGCAGCGCCCGTCGCCAACGTTGCGACCACGAGCGCGAGCGCCGCAATGCCGAGGAGCGTGAGCACGCGCTCCCGGCGGGACAGCCCCCGTACCGGCGCCGCCGACCGGGCCGGGCCGGCGTAGCCGCGCGCCTCCATCGCCTCGGCGACCGCGAGCGCCCGCTCGAGCGACATGCCAACGAGCGGCCCCACGAGCCGGGCCGCTGTGGCGGGTCGGGAGACGGCCGCCGCCCGGGTGCGGGCCGCAACGAGCACGCAGGCGGCGTCGCGCTCCAGGGCCGGGAGCATCTGCGTCGTGAGCGACGCGATCATCGCCGACCGGGGCGCGACACGGGCGACCGCCCGTAGCAGGAGATCGGAGTCGGCCAGCCGCACGAACGCCCCGGCGGCCAGGGCGGCGGCGGCGATTCGCAGGCCGGCGGCGGCGCCGTACGCCAGCTCCTCGGTGGTGATCTGCGTGTCGAGGATCGGGATGTCGGGGCCGCGCCACAGCGTCGTCAGGCCCTGCACGGCCACGAAGGGCTCGAGCAGGAAGACGGTGACGCCGGTGAGGAGTGCGAACGCGGCGTAGGCCCGCCGGGGCGGCCCGGCGGCTGTCAGGAGGAGCGCCCCGGACAGCGCGGCGGCCGCCGGCCAGAGCGGGTTCTCGAGCGCGATCGCCGCGATGCCGACCGCAGCGGTCATGAGCGCTGCCGGAAGCGGCTTCACCGCCGCCCTCCCGCCGCCACGACGTGCCCCCCGCCGTCGAGCGCGACGGCGTAGGTGTCCGCGACTGCGGCCGGGTGCTCGGCGAGCGTCCGCGCCGCTGCGCATGCCGCCCGCGGGATGTCGCCGGCCACGATCAGCTCGGCCGATCGCCCGGTCGTCTCACCGGGCTGGTAGGCGGCGATGACGGCATGCGCCCGCGGCTCGGGCCGCGGGCCGCCCGGGGTGTGGTAGACGATCACCCGGCCACCGTCCAGAGAGACCGTGAGCCCCCGGCCGCGGCGCGTGCCCGGCCCGAGCGCGGCCGCGGCCTGCGTGAAGGTCTCGACACTGACCGTGAATGGCGCGGCCCGCTCGGTCAGCCTGGCCCCGGCGGCGCGCAGCGTTCCGGCGATGTCCGCCGAGCACGGCAGCCCCGTCACGTGGACGGCGCCGGGCCGGTGGCCGTCGAAGCCGTGCACGAACGGCTCGGGCCAGGCGCCGATCGCGAGCGGGACGTGGATGAGGTCGTTCCAGTAGCGGTAGTCCCACCATTCCCGGTCGCCGGGCCGGAGCGTGTAGTCCGCCGCGCCCCGGTCGGCCTCGAACCCGTTGATGAAGTAGAGCCAGTCCCATCCGCCCGAGCGGTCGCCGCGGACTCCGTCGATGCTCTCGACGAAGCGGCCGCCGTACGACGTGTCGACCCGAGCGGTGCGGCGGAGGGCGTCGAGCGCCGACTGGTCGGGCGCGGCCCGCGCCTCCAGGATGCGGTCGCGGCCGAACTCACGCGTGACGGTGACGGTCACGGCGGCGGGGCCGGGGGGCGGCGCCGCGGCCTGGGAGCCGCAGCCGCCGCCCACCGTCCCCAGGATGGCCCAGGCTACGAGGAGCCGACGTGCACCCATACCGTCGGCGAGCGGATCGTGCCGGGGTGTGTCGCGCGCACGGCGTACGTCCCCTTGCGCGTGAACCTGACCGTGGCCCGGCCCAGGCTCCCGGCCTGCGTCGCGGCGCCGTTCACCGACACCCAGGCGTGCGCGGAGGGTGTGGCATGCCCGGCGTCGTCGTAGGAGACAACGGAGAACGTCGCGGCGTCGCCGACCTCCAGGTTGCGCGAGCCGGCCTTGAGCCCGAGCGTCGGCTCCGTCGCCCCCGTGGTGGAATCGAACGTCGTCCAGTAGAAGAGCGCGTGCATCCCCGGGGTGGCCTCCACGGACCCGGCCCCGATCGACGAGAGCACGTGCCCGACCTTGAACGCCCAGAAGTGCGACGCGTCCCCGGCCCTGCCTGCGACCGAGTCGACGAAGAACCCGCAGCACGAGAACCAGCTGAGACTCACGTCGAAGTCGTGCTTGCGGCCGGCCCTGATGAGCGCCCCGAGGGGCGTCGGCTGCGAGAGCGCATGGCCCTTCACCGTGCCGGTGAACGGCACCGGCCGGCCGGAGAAGATCGTGTGCCGCGGGCCCTCGACGCGAAGCGCGACGTGAACCTTGGCGGTGGCCGGGCCGGCGGCCACCAGGATGGCAAGGGCGGCGACCGCCGCCGCGAACGTCAGGCGAAGCCTGTGCAACGTGTCCTCCTTCCTCGAGAGGCATCGACGTCAGAGCGCGGGCGGCAGGTCTTCTGGCTCGGACGCGGCTCCCGGTCTCCCGGGCCGTCCGGCCTGCCTTCCCGGCCTCTCGGCCAGTGGCCACCTCACGGTGTCGCCGGAACGGACGTCCTCACAGCGGCGGGACCGCGCCGGACTCGCACCGGCTTCCCTTGACCGCTCGCGAACGCCGACTCTACCAGCTACGGGCGCTCGCTCGCGGGATACGAGCCCAGGTGCGAGAGCTCGGCAACGTGCTCCTCGAGCTCGCGCAGCGCCGCGGAGACGGAGGCGTCCAGCGGGTGCCCCTCGAGGTCGGCGTAGAACTGGTAGTTCCACGGCCGGCCCGCGATCGGGCGCGACTGGAGCGAGGTCATGTTGACGCCGTGACGGCCGAGCGGCGCGATGGCGTCGACCAGCGCGCCCGGGTGGTGGTGGGTCACGAACCGCACCGCCGTCCGCCATGCCCGGCCGTTCACGCGGTCCATCCGCGTGTGGGCGGCGACGGCGACGAAGCGGGTGTAATTCTGGGCGTGGTCGGAGACGTCGTTCAAGAGCACGTCCAGCCCGTGCTGCTCCGCTGCCGCCCGCGACGAGATGGCAGCCTGGCGCGGATCGCTCGCGTCGGCCACCCGGCGGGCGGCGGCGGCGGTGCTCGGGGCGACGTCCGGCAGGGCGTCCGGGAGCGACGAGAGGAACCGGCGGCACTGCGCGAGGGCGGCCGGGTGCGAGTGGATGCGGGCCAGCGCGTCGATGTTCGTGCCCGGAAGGCCGACCAAGCAGTGGGGGACGGCGATCACCACCTCGTCCACGATCGCAAGCGGTGCGTGGGCGAGCAGGTCGTAGGTCTCGGGGATCGCGCCCGCGAGCGAGTTCTCGATCGGGAGCACGCCGCAGGCCGCCTCGCCGCGGGTCACCGCGCGCATGACGTCGGCAAAGGACCGGCACGAGACCAGCTCGGCGTCCGGGTACAGGCGGCCGGCCGCCTCGGCGGCGTACGCGTTCTCCTCTCCGAAATGGGCGACGGTCGCCGGCATCAGTCCTCCGTTAAACGAGAAAGGCCCCCGGTGCTCCGGAGGCCGCTTCGGTCGCTTCGCGTGGTTCGCGTGCGCTCAGCCGCCTCCGGTGTCCCCGGTAAAGGCGAAGCCGAGCTGCAGCGACGAGTACATTGCGCGCCATGCTACCAGAGGATGCGCTGGTCTCGGCGATCGCGCGGGCCGTCGGACCGCCGTCCGGCGGGGTCGTGCTCGGGATCGGCGACGATGCGGCGGTCCTCGACGACGGCACGGTCGCCTCGACCGACGTGCTCGTGGAGGGCGTGCACTTCGACCTGGCCCGGATGACCGCGCGCGACGTGGGCCACCGGGCGGGGACGGCCAACCTGTCCGACCTCGCGGCGATGGGGGCGCGCCCGGTCGCGCTCCTGGCGGCGTTCGGGATCCCGGCCGGGTTCGAGGACGCGGCCGAGGTCGCGGCCGGGATGAGCGAGCACGGCGTCCCGGTCGCCGGCGGCGACCTCTCCCGCGCGCCCGTCCTGGTCGTGGCGGTGACCGCGATCGGGCGGGCCGAGCGGCCGGTGCGCCGCTCCGGCGGCCGGCCGGGGGACGTCCTCGTCGTCACGGGACCGCTCGGCGGCCAGGCCGTGGCCGGCTACACCGGGCGGGTCGCGCCGCGAACCGAGGAGGGATGCGCGCTGGCGGCGGTTGCGACCGCCATGATCGACCTCTCCGACGGGCTCGCGACCGACGTCGCGCGCCTGGCCCGGGCGTCCGGGACGGGCGCCGTGGTCGAGCTCGAGCGGCTGCCGCGCGCTCCCGGCGCGACCGTCGACCAGGCCGCCGCGGGCGGCGAGGACTACGAGCTCCTCGCGGCGCTCCCACGCGGCTCCGAGGCGCCGGTGCCGGTCACCGCGGTCGGCCGTCTCACGGCCGAGCCGGACGTGCTCCTGCTCGACGCGGCGGGCGCTCCGCGGGCGCTCCGCGGCTGGGATCACTTCGGATGATCCCGGTCCTCGCAGGGCTGACGGCCGCCGTCATGTGGGGCCTCTCCACGGTCGTGGCGTCGCGGTCGACGAAGGCCATCGGCTCCCAGGGCGCCCTGGCGTGGGTCATGCTGATCGGCGGCGCCCTGACGCTCGCGCTGGCGCCGATCTCCGGCGTCCCCCACGGCGTCTCGGGCTCGGCCTGGGCATGGGCGATCGCCGCCGGCGTCGGCTCGGCGTTCGGGCTCTCGATGATGTACCGCGCGCTTCGGATCGGGCAGGTCGGCGTGGTGGCGCCGATCGCCTCGACGGAGGGCGCGCTCGCGGCGCTGCTCTCGATCGCCCTCGGCGAGCGGCTGACCGTGGGGGTGGCGATCTGCCTCGGCGTGATCGCGCTCGGGATCTTCGTCGTCACGCTCCGCGGCTCGGCCACCGACATCCACCTGCGGCCGTCGCTCTACGCGATGACGGCCGCGTGCTGCTTCGGCGTCGGGCTCGTGGGGAGCGCGAAGGCCGGCGACGAGCTGGGCGCGCTGTGGACGATCCTCGTCGCCCGCGCCATCGGCGTCGCGGCCATCGCCGGACCGCTCCTCGTCGCCCGGTCGCTCCCGCGACCCGGCCGGGTGTGGTGGATGGTGACGTTCTCGGCCCTCGCCGAGCTGATCGGCTTCGCCGCCTTCATCGGCGGGTCGGAGAAGGGCGTGGCGATCCCCGCCGTGCTCGCGTCGCAGTTCGCCGCCGTCGCGGCGGCTACGAGCTACGTCGTCTTCGGCGAGCGACTCGGGGTGCGCCAGCGTGCGGGCGCGGCCGTCATCTTCGCCGGCGTCGCGGTGCTCTCGGTGCTACGCGCCTGACCCGGCTCCGAGCCAGGCCGACAGCTCGTCCTCGATCCGCCGCCGCGGGAGCGCCCCGATCAGCTTCTTCTGCATCTGGCCGCCCTCGAACACCATGACCGTCGGGATCGAGAGGATGTCGTAGCGGGCGGCCGTCTGGAAGTTGTCGTCGACGTTCAGCTTCGTGAACTTGACGCGCCCGGCGTGCTGGCCGGCGAGCTCGTCGAGTATCGGGTCCATCACGCGGCACGGGCCGCACCACGGTGCCCAGAAGTCGACGACGACCGGCTGGTCGGAGCCGACAACCTCGGCGTCCCAGGTGGAATCGGTAACCTCGAGCATACGCTCGGCCATGCTTGGACTATACCCCGCGGCTCATGCGTGGATGTAGACGCTCATCCCCAGGCTGACCATGTCGAACAGCCGCTCTGCGTCCGCAATCTGCATGCGGATGCAGCCGTGCGACACGCTGTAGCCGATCGAGGCCGGGTCGTCGGTCCCGTGGATGCCGACGCCCGGGGAGGAGATCCCCATCCAGCGCGTGCCGAGCGGGTTTCCCGGCCCCGGCGGGATCGGCACCGCGCCCTGCGCCCACGGCGCGTCCGGCGGCGGCACCCAGGTGGGATTCTCGACCTTGCTGATGATGGTGAAGTGCCCGTCGGGCGTCGGGTAGGCCGCCTGGCCGACCGCGACCGGGAACGTCACGTCGGGGTGCCCGAAGCGCTCGAGCGTGAGCAGATGCGACGACTGGTCGATCTCGACCCGGCCGGAGAGCGCGCCCAGCGTGTAGACGCCCACGGCGCCGTCGACCGGCAGCGCGCTCGCCTTCTGAAAGGCCTTCACCGCGGCGACGGTGCCGCCGCTGTAGACGCCGCTCGGCTTGCCGCGCAGGTACCCCTGGCGCTTCAGGAGCTTCTGGAGGTCGGTCACGTCCTTGCCGATCGCGCCTTCGCGCAGTGTCGCCTCGCCAAGATGCTCGGTCGAGTCGACCACGAAGCGCACGCGCCTGACCGTGCGGTTTCCGGCCCGGTCGTGGGCGGTGACGGACAGCGTGTGGCGGCCCTGCGAGAGCGGCGCGGCCGGCCGCGTCCCGGGCCGGGCGCGGAGGCCGTCGAGCTGCACGGTCTTCCGCGCCGGGGCGGCGTCGTTCACCGTCACGCTGAGGAGCGGCCGGCTCGAGTGGACGACCTTCGGCAGCCCGATCGAGACGTCGGGCGCCGTGGCGTCCACCTTGACCTCGACGGTCGAGGTGCGCCGGTTTCCGGCGGCGTCCACGGCGGTGACCGAGAGCGGGTAGGTCCCGTCCGAGACGCCCAGCGAGAGCGCGAAGCGGCCGTCGCTCGTGGACGTCGTGTGCGCCGTGCCGACGTCGGCCGCGGCGGTCACGCGGACGCCGGGCTGGGTGTGGCCCGTGAGGTCGAGCGTGTGCTCCCGCACCCAGCCCAGCGGGAGGGCCCCCAGACGGAGCGGCGGGGCGTGGGTGTCGACCGTGAACGCCCACGAGCGCTCGAGCGAGCCTCCGAAGGGGCCGCCCCGCGTGGCCCGCACCGACACCGTGTGGCGGCCGTCGTGCAGGTGCATGCCGGCGAGCCGGATCAGACCGCTCGAGAGCGAGCTCCGCGTGGTCACGTCGCGGCCGTCGATGCGAAGGGTGTAGCGGCCGAGGTTCCCGGCGTTCGAGACGCCGACCGAGATCGCGGGGGTCGCGGAGCGCACGCTCGCGCCGGCGAGCGGCGTGACGGCCCCGAGGTCGGCGCGCGTGGAGAGCGCGTAGGCGGCGAACCCGGCGGCTCCAACGGCGACGGCCGCCGCGGCACCCGCCGCGGCCTTGGCTCCGGCGGAGTGCAGCCACCGTCCCATGACAGCTCCAATGTACCAGCGGAAGACGTCGATCTGGTAACGGCCGCCCGTCGTGTTCGTATCATCCCCGCGTGGCCACGGAACAGCAGCTCACGAACGGCGCGATCGCCGACCGGTTCGAGCTCATGGCCGACCTGCTCGAGCTGGAGGGCGCCGTCGTCTACCGCATCCTCGCCTACCGGCGGGCGGCGAAGTCGCTGCGCGAGACCCCGGAATCGGTGGCGAGGCTCTCCTCGGAGGGCCGGCTCACGTCGCTGCCCGGCGTCGGCGAAACGGTCGCGGCCAAGGTCGCGGAGCTCCTGGGAAGCGGCGAGATCTCCGCGCTCGACAAGCTGGTGAAGCGCAACCCGCCCGGGGCGACCATCGTGATGCGGATCCCCGGGATCGGCCCGAAGACCGCGCGGCGGATCTTCTCCGAGCTCGGGATCGAGACCGTCGAGCAGGTACGAGAGGCGGCCGAGGCGCACCGCATCCGCGACCTGGGCGGCATGGGCAAGAAGACCGAGGAGGCGATCCTCGAGGGGCTGAAGGACGGGGACGGCGCACAGGTCCGGCGTACGCCCATCGGCCGCCTCCTGCCCCTCGCCGAGCGGATTGTGGCGGAGCTCGGCCGCTGCGAGGCGGTCGTGCGCTGCGAGCCGGCCGGCAGCCTGCGCCGGTTCGCCGACACCGGGAAGGACATCGACATCGTCGCGGCGGTCTCGAACCGGCTCACCGCCGGCGAGGCGTTCGTGGCCCAGGACTGGGTCGCCCAGATCGCCTCCCGGGGCGACAACCGGATCGCGGCCGTGGCCCACGACGGCACCGTCGTCGAGCTGCGCATGGTGCCGCCGAAGGTGTACGGCAACCTGCTCCAGCACCTGACGGGCTCGAAGCACCACAACGTCGCCCTGCGGGAGGCGGCGGTGCGGGCCGGGCTCAAGGTGAGCGAGTACGGCATCGAGGAGGTCGACACCGGCGAGGTGCTCGCATGTGAGGAGGAGGCCGAGGTCTACGAGCGGCTCGGGTTGCCCTGGATCCCGCCGGAGCTGCGCGAGAACCGGGGCGAGATCGATGCGGCCCGGAAGGGGAAGCTCCCCGACCTGGTCGAGCTCGGCCAGATCCGCGGCGACCTGCACACGCACACCGACTGGTCGGACGGCAAGGCCCCCCTCGAGGAGATGGTCGAGGCCGCCCGCGCGCGCGGCTACGGCTACATGAACGTCACCGACCACTCGCCGGCGGTCGGCTTCGGGATGGGGCTCGACGCCGGCCGGATGCGCGACCAGGTCGAGCGCGTGCGGACGCTCGCCGAGACGCTGGCGCCGGACTTCGTCCTCCTGGCCGGCGCGGAGGTCGACATCCTGCGCGACGGGTCGCTCGACTACTCCGACGAGCTGCTCGCAGAGCTCGACGTGGTCGTGGCGAGCGTCCACGCCTCCCACCGGCTGTCGGCGGCCGACCAGACCAAGCGGATCTGCGCCGCGCTCGAGAACCCGCACGTCGACGTCCTCGGCCACCCCACCGGCCGCCGGATCGGGACGCGCGAGCCGAACCCGCTCGACATCGAGGCGGTGATCGCGAAGGCTGTCGAGACCGGGACGATCATCGAGGTGAGCTCCCAGCCCGAGCGGCTCGACCTGCGCGACACCCACGTCCGCCTGGCGGTCGAGGCCGGCGCCCGCCTGGCCGTCGACACGGACGCTCACTCGGTCGGCGCGCTCGACTACCTGCGCTACGGCGTCGCGACCGCGCGGCGCGGCTGGGCCACGGCCGCGGATGTCGTGAACACGCGCGAATGGCCCGAGCTGAAGGCGCAGCTCGGGGCTGCGGGCTAACGATCCGCCGGGCCGACGATCTCGCCCTCGAGCACCTCGGGCTCGGCGGCGGCCGGGTTCACGATGACCCGGTCGGCCCAGTAGAACTGCGTGCGGAGCGCGGCGTACACGTCGACCACGTCGGGTGCGATCTCGGCCAGCTCGGCCGGGTGGACGTCGACGGCGATGGTGTCCGGGGCTCTCACCCTTTCAGGGTACGGGTGCCCCGGCGGCGCCGCAATGGGCGTCAGGCGGCGTCGGCGAGGTGCTCGAGGAGCTCGACCACGTCGGCCGGCCCGTCGACCACCGCGTCCGCCGCGGCCAGGAGCGCGCGTGGCGCCTCGGGCGAGCGCACGGCGATCCGGACGGTCGCCTCGCGGAACGCGTCGACGTCGCTCGAGTCGTCGCCGACGAAGAGGATCTCGGTGATGTGCCGGCGGCCGCGCAGCCGCTTCACCGCGGCGCCCTTGTCGACCGCGACCGGCGGGCGCACCTCGAGCACCATCCGGCCGAAGCTCGAGGCGAGCCCGGCCCGCTCCAGCTTCGGCACGATCTGGGTCTCCAGGTAGCGGGCCGCGTGGTCGGCCCGGGGCGAGCCGCGGAAGTGGATCGTGAAGGTGATGCCCTTGTCCTCGATGTGGCAGCCCAGCTCGGGCAGGAGGCCGTCGTTTCGGACGAGCTGGAGGGCCTCCGCCATCGGCTGCACGTACTTCGCGGCCTGCGGAGCGAGGTGGACCGCGCCGTCCCGCCACACCTCGAGCCCGTGGTTCCCGGAGATGGCGACGGCGTCGAGCGGCACCATGCGGCGCGCCTGGGCAGCGGGCCGGCCGGTCACGCACGCCACGAGCGCGTACACCTGCGTCAGGCGATCGAGGGCGTGCAGCGCCTCGGGGGTGACCCGGGCATCGTCCGGCGTCGCAACGATCGGGGCCAGCGTCCCGTCGATGTCGCACACCACGCCGCTGTGCCGCGGATCGGCCCTCAGGGGTGCCACGAGACGCGCCAGGCTCCGATCCACGGGCTCGTACACTACCGGTGTGTCGGAGCGGACCCTGGCCCTCGTGGGCATCGGACTGGCGGCCGGGTTCCTCTCAGGAGTGCTGGGCGTGGGGGGCGGGATCGTGACCGTGCCGCTCCTCGTCGCCGGCGCGGGGTACCGGCCGAAGCGGGCCATGTCGACGTCGCTCGCCGCCATCCTCCTGACCGCGATCGCTGCGGCCGGGTCGCACGCGCAGGCGGGAAACGTTGCGTGGCGCGACGCCGCGCTGATCGGCATGCCGGCCGTGGCCGGCGCCCTCCTGGGCGCCTGGATCCACCAGCGCGTCACCGCCCGCAACGTGACGCTGGCGTTCGCCGGGCTCCTCATCCTGACGGCGGTGAAGCTGGCGCTGTGAGCCACGAGCTCGTCGCCGTCGCGCTCGGCATCCTGGCCGGCACCCTGTCCGCCCTCTTCGGCGTGGGCGGCGGGATCATCTTCGTGCCGACGCTGATCTTCCTCGGCCACACCGCCCACGTGGCCGTCGCGACGTCGCTCGCGGCGATGGTGCCGGTGATCGCGGCTGGCGCGTGGCGCCAGACGCGCTACGGGACCGTCGACTGGCGCGACGCGCTCATCGTCGGCGTCGCGTCGGTGCCGATGACGAAGGTGGGCGAGATCGTGGCGACCTCGCTCGCCAACCAGACGCTCGAGCGCGTGTTCGCGGTGATGCTGGTCATCGTGGCGGTCCAGCTCGGCTGGCGTGCGCTCCACCCGCCGGCCGGCGAGGCCGCGGACTGAACCACCGCTGCCTGGTGGTTGCCGCGGCCGGGCGTCAGCGGCTCGCCGCGAGGACCTCGTCGGCCCGGCGCTTCAGGTCGTCGACGACGGCGGGGTCGCGGAGCGTCGTCGTGTCTCCCAGCTCGTGGCCCTCGGCGATGTCCTTGAGGAGCCGGCGCATGATCTTGCCCGACCGCGTCTTCGGCAGATCGTCGGCGATGATCACGGCCTTCGGGCGGGCGATCTTGCCGATCTTCTGCCCGATCCACTCGCGCAGCTCGGCCGCCAGCTCGTCGGACGGCTCGTAGCCGGCGCGGAGGAGGACGAAGCAGAGCGGCGTCTGGCCGGTGAAGGAGTCGGGCGCCGCGGTCGCGGCGGCCTCGGCGACAGCCGGATGCTCGACCAGCGTCGACTCGAGCTCGATCGTGGAGAGCCGGTGCCCGGACACGTTCATCACGTCGTCGACTCGACCCAGGAGCCAGAAGTCGCCGTCCTCGTCCTGGCGGGAGCCGTCGCCGGGGAAGTACGTCCGCTCGTCGAACCGGGCGAAGTAGTTCGAGACGTACCGCTCGTCGTCGCGGTAGAGCGTGCGGAACATGCCCGGCCACGGGCGGGTGATGACGAGGTAGCCGCCCTTCCCGGGCTCGACCGCCTTCCCCTGGTCGTCGACCACGGATGCCGCGATCCCGGGGAACGGCCGGGTCGCCGAGCCCGGCTTTTGGGTCACGATCGCCGGCAGCGGGCTGATGAGGATGCCGCCCGTCTCGGTCTGCCACCAGGTGTCGACGACGGGGCAGCGCTCGCCGCCGATGTACTTCCAGTACCACACCCAGGCCTCGGGGTTGATCGGCTCGCCGACCGTGCCGAGGAGCCTGAGCGAGGTGAGGTCGTGGCGTTCGGGGATGTCCGGCCCGGACTTGATGAACGCCCGGATCAGGGTCGGCGCCGTGTAGTACTGCGTCACCTTGTGCTGCTCGATGATCTGCCAGTGGCGCTCCGGCCCCGGGAACATCGGGTCGCCCTCGTAGAGGATCCCCGTCGCGCCGTTCGTGAGCGGGCCGTAGACGATGTAGCTGTGGCCGGTCACCCAGCCGATGTCCGCGGCGCACCACCACACGTCATCGTCGTGGATGTCGAAGATCCACCTGTGCGTCAGGGCGACGTAGGTGAGGTAGCCGCCGGACGTGTGGACAGCCGCCTTGGGCTTCGCGGTCGTCCCGGACGTGTGGAGCGCATAGAGCATGTGCTCGGCCTCGACGCGCTCCGGCTCGCACGTGTCGGCCTGTCCGGGGACGAGGTCATGCCACCAGTGGTCGCGCCCCTCCTGCATGGGAACGTCGGCGCCGGTGCGGCGCAGGACAACCATGCTCTCGACCGACGGCGCCAGCTTCGCCGCCTCGTCGGCGGTGGTCTTGAGCGGGACGCCTGCGCCCTTCCGCCACGCCTCGTCCTGCGTGATGAGCACCCTGGCGCCGGTCGACTCGAGCCGCTCGCCGAGCGACTCCGCCGAGAACCCGCCGAAGACCACGACGTGCGGCGCGCCGATGCGGGCGCACGCGAGCATCGCGACCGGGAGCTCCGGCACCATGCCCATGTAGATCCCGACCACGTCCCCTTTGCCGACACCGAGCCCGCGCAGCGCGTTCGCCATGCGGCAGACGTCGGCGAGCAGCTCGGCGTAGGTGATCGCGCGCTCCTCCTCGTCGACGGGCTCGGGGACGAACTGATAGGCGACCTTCCCGCCCCGCCCGGCGGCCACGTGCCGGTCGAGGCAGTTGTGGCTCACGTTCAGGACGCCGTCCGCGAACCAGGTGCAGTGCGGCGGGTCCCATTCGAGCCCCGTGGTCGGCTCCTGGAACCAGTCGAGCAGGCTGCGCGTCTTCTCGAGCCAGAACCCGTCGAGGTCCGCCTCGGCCTGGTCGTACACGCCGGGATCGGAGACGACCGCCTGGGAGACGAACTCCGCCGGTGGCGGGAATTCGCGCCGCTCCTGGAGCAGGACGTCGATGGCGGCCTCGGCCGCCTCCCGGCTCATGTCGCCCATCTCAGGGCTCGTAGTCGAACTCGTCCTCGTCGGACGACAGCACCTTCTTGATGCCGATCGCCGCGGCCACCGCGATGGCGCCGCCGATCAGGAGCCGGCCGAACTTGCGGCTCTTCTTGGCCGGCTTGTCGGACAGCCGGGCGGCGGCTCCCTTGAGCTCGCCCGCGGCCTTCATGACCTCGTCCGTCACCGCGCGCGACGTCGCCGCCTTGCGCGGGCCGTCTTCCTGGATCTTGGCGTAGATCGTCTTCGCCGAGTCGAGCGCCGTCTTCGCGTGTGCCCGTAGCTCCTCGTCGTTCGCCACGCGCGTGACGAGCGGGGTGAGCGTCTCGGCCATCTTGTCGGTCTTCATCTTCGTGGGCATCCGCCCACCTCCCTCGAGATCGCCGGTTTCAAGTCACACTACCACGGTGGATTTTGCACGCGTCGAAGCCCTCTTGGCCGAGTGGGGAGAGCCCGCGTACCGGTCGCGCCAGGTCTACGAGGCGGCCACGCGCATCCTGGCGGCCGACTACGACAGCATCACCACGTTGCCCGCGGCGCTGCGCCGTCGCCTGGCCGAGGCCGAGCCGCTGGCCGAGCTCGGGGTGGATGACGTGCGCGAGTCGGCCGACGGCACGATCAAGCTGCGGCTCACGACGCGGGACGGGTTCCCGGTCGAGGCGGTGGCGATGCGGCACCGCGGCCGGCGGACGGCATGCCTCTCCTCCCAGTCGGGCTGCCCGCTCGCCTGCACGTTCTGCGCGACCGGCGAGATGGGGCTCGGCCGCAGCCTCCGCTCGGGCGAGATCGTGGAGCAGCTGCTTGCGCTGGCGCGGATCCTCCGCGACCGCGGGGCATCGGTCGGGAACGTCGTCATGATGGGGATGGGCGAGCCGTTCCTGAACTACGAGAACGTCCTTGCCGCCTGCCGCACGATGCACGACCCGGACGGGTTCAACCTCGGCGCGCGGCACATCGCCATCTCGACCGCGGGCTGGGTGCCGGGCATCGAGGCGCTGGCGGAGGAGCCGCTGCCGCTGCGCCTGGCCCTGTCCCTCCACGCGCCCACCGACGAGCTGCGCGAGCAGCTGATGCCGGTCACCCGCCGCTACCCGGTCGCGCGCCTCATGCAGGCCTGCCGGGACTACCGCGCCCGCACGGGGCGGCGCGTCTTCGTCGAGTACCTGCTCCTCGACGGCGTGAACGACTCCGACGCCCACGCCCGCCGGCTCGCACGGCTGCTCGGCCCGGGGCCGGCCTTCCACGTGAATCTCATCGCCTACAACCCGACCGCCTCCGACTACCGGGCCTCGTCACAGGAACGGGTGGCGGCGTTCGCCGAGATCCTGCGCGAGCTCGCGGTCGGCGCGAGCTACCGGCGCTCGCACGGAAGCGACATCGAGGCCGCCTGCGGCCAGCTCGCCGTGACGGGCGCCAGGGCCCGGCGCCGCCAGCTCCGGCGGATGACCGCCGGGACGTAGGCCGGTAGACTCGATCGATGGGGGACGGAACCATGGAAGCGTGGGTCATCCGCCCGGAGCGCCTCGGCGATCCGATCGACGCCATGCAGCTCGAGCGAATCGACGTGCCCGACCCCGGTCCCGGAGAGGTGCTCGTGCGCGTCATGGCGGCGGGCGTGAACTACAACGGCGTCTGGGCCTCGCTCGGCCTTCCGGTCTCGATCTTCCGCTACACCGGCTACGACTTCCACATCGCCGGCTCGGACGCGTCGGGGATCGTCGAGCGGGTCGGACCAGGCGTCACGCGCTGGAAGCCCGGCGACGAGGTCGTGATCCACTGCAACCAGAGCTGCGGCGAGTGCCCGGAGTGCAACGGCCTCGACCCGATGGCCTGCTCGCGCCAGAAGATCTGGGCCTACGAGACGAACTGGGGCAGCTTCGCCGAGCTCTGCCTCGTCCAGTCCCAGCAGCTGCTCGCGAAGCCGGCCCGCCTCACGTGGGAGGAGGCGGCCTCCTACGGCCTCACCTACTTCACCGCCTACCGGATGCTGGTCGACCGGGCGGGCGTCAAGGCCGGCGACAACGTGCTCGTCTGGGGCGCCGGCGGCGGCCTGGGGACGTTCGCGGTGCAGCTCTGCCGCCTCTACGGCGCCAACGCCGTCGCGGTCGTCTCGTCGGACGACAAGCGCGCGCTCGTGACGGAGCTCGGCGCCGCGGCCGTGCTCGACCGGCGCCAGTTCGCCCTCCACGACCCCGACACCGGCGAGCGCAACTTCGAGGAGATCAAGCGCTTCGGGAAGGCCATCCGCGAGGTCACGGGCGGCTCCGATGCCGACATCGTCTTCGAGCACGTCGGCGCGGCCACGTTCTTCACGTCGGTCTTCGTCTGCAAGACGTTCGGCACCGTCGTGATCTGCGGAGCGACGTCCGGGTTCCAGCTCGACTTCGACGTGCGCTACCTGTGGATGCGCCAGAAGACCATCCTCGGCAGCCACTTCGCGAACGCCTACGAGTGCCAGCGCGCGAACCAGCTCATCGCGGAGGGCAAGATCGAGCCGGTGCTCTCGCGCGTCTTCCCGTGGTCGGAGTGCCCCGTGCCGCACCAGATGATGAAGGAGAACGAGCATGTCGGGAAGATGGTCGTGCTCGTCGGCGCCGAGCGCGAGGGGGAGGGGCGCCGGGATGGATGAGCGGCCGTTCGCCGCCCCCGGCGACGTCCCGCTCGACTACGAGCGCGACCTCGGCGACCCCGGGGCCTTCCCGTTCACCCGCGGCATCCACCGGGACATGTACGCCGGCCGGCCGTGGTCGATCCGCCAGTACGCCGGCTACGGCACCGCCGCCGAGACCAACCGCCGCTTCCGCTTCCTGATCGACCAGGGCCAGCCGGGCCTCTCGACCGCGTTCGACCTGCCGACCCAGATGGGCCTCGACTCCGACGACTCGCGGGCGGAGGGCGAGGTGGGCCGGGTCGGGGTCGCCATCGACTCGATCCGCGACATGGAGGCGATGTTCGACGGCATCCCGCTCGACGAGGTCTCGACGTCGATGACGATCAACGCGCCGGCGCCCGTGCTGGTCGCCATGTACCACGTCGCCTGCCGTCGCCAGGGCCGCGACCCGGCCGGGATCCGGGGCACCGCCCAGAACGACGTCCTCAAGGAGTATGTGAGCCGCGGCACCTACATCTACCCGCCGCGCCCGTCGCTGCGGCTCGCGGCCGACCTGATCGCCTGGGCGGCAAGCGCGGCGCCCCGCTTCAACGCGATCTCGCTCTCCGGCTACCACATGCGCGAGGCCGGGAGCACCGCGGCCCAGGAGATGGGCTTCGCGGTCGCCAACGCCATCGCCTACGTCTCGGCGGTCGTCGAGCGCGGGGTCGGCGTCGACGAGTTCGGGCCGCGGCTCTCATGGATCTTCAACACGCACATGGACTTCTTCGAGGAGATCGCGAAGTACCGGGCCCTGCGCCGCCTGTGGGCGCACGTGATGCACGACCGGTTCGGGGCGCGCGATCCGCGCTCGATGATGCTGCGCACGCACACCCAGACCGCCGGCTCGACGCTCACGCTTCAGCAGCCCGAGAACAACATCGTGCGCGCGGCCGTCCAGGCGCTGGCGGCGGCGCTGGGCGGCGTCCAGTCGATGGCGCTCTCGTGCTTCGACGAGGCCATCGCGATCCCGACCGAGCACGCCCAGACCCTGGCCGTGCGGACGCAGCAGATGCTTCAGCACGAGTTCGGCATCACGAGGACGGCCGATCCGCTGGGCGGCTCGTGGTACGTCGAACGGCTGACGGACGAGCTCGAGGCCGAGGCCCGCCGCCTGATCGAGCACATCGACGAGCTGGGCGGCGCCGTCGCCGCGATCGAGGCCGGCTTCTACCAGCAGACCATCGCCGACGAGGCCTACGCGCGCGAGCAGCGGATCGCGTCAGGCGAGGACGTGGTCGTGGGCGTGAACCGCTACGCGGACGAGGCCGCACCGCTGCCGGAGCGGTTCGACGTACCGGCGGACGTGGCGGCAGGGCAGCGGGCCCGCCTGGAGGCCCTCCGGGCAGAGCGCGACCAGGCCGCCGTGGACGCGGCCCTCGGCGCGCTCGCCGACGCGGCCGCAGGGGAGGAGAACGCCATGCCCGCCATCGTCGCGGCGGTGGAGGCAGAGGCGACGCTCGGCGAGATCTGCGGCGCCCTGCGGCAGGCGTTCGGCGACTACCGGCCCGCCGCGGCCGCGCAAATATGAGCCCGGGACGGCGCGGCGGGAGGGAGCGGTCGGCCGGAGCGCACAAGGCGGTTGCGCGCGAAACCTTGCGCTATCATCACCCGCCCGTGAGCGCCGTTCCCGAAATGCCGGCACCGCTCGAACGCGCGCTCCGGCAGCTTCAGGCGGGCGGAATGGTGATCGTCTGCGACGATCCCGACCGCGAGGACGAGGGCGATCTGTGCATGGCGGCCGAGTTCGTGACCGCCAAGGAGATCACGTTCATGGCGTGTCAGGCCCGCGGCCTGATCTGCCTCTCGCTCCCGGAGGAGCGCTGCGACGAGCTCGACCTGCCGCTCATGGTCCCGGCCCGCGTCGGCAGCGACGCCACCAGCTTCTGCGTCTCGATCGAGGCCGCGACGGGCGTCACCACAGGCATCTCGGCGGCCGACCGGGCGCGCACGATCCAGGTCGCCGTCGACCCCGCCACCGCCCCCGGCGATCTCGTCCGCCCGGGCCACGTCTTTCCGCTCCGGGCCCGCCCGCGCGGCGTGCTCGAGCGGCGCGGCCAGACCGAGGCCGCAGTCGATCTCACACGGCTCGCCGGCCTCACCCCCGGCGGCGTCCTCTGCGAGGTCATGAACGACGACGGCACGATGGCCCGCGGCCCGCAGCTCGCCGCCTTCTCGCGCCGGCACGCGCTCCCGGTGGTCACGGTCGACGAGATCGCGACCTACCTGCGCACCTCCGCGCCCGCGATCAGCGCGGTCTGACTACCAGGCGTCGAGGGCCGGGAAACCGTCCCAGCGCCCGTCGAGGCAGCGCTCGAGCAGGAGCGCGGCTCCGATGCCGCCCGTCCACAGCGCGTGGCGGCCGTCGCCGGCCCGCACCTGGGCTGCCGCGTGCGTCGCAAACGCCCGCGCCCGTTCGAGCCAGCGCTCGTCGCCGGTGCGGTGGAGCAGGGCCAGGAACGCGAACCCGTTCCCGGCGGTGCCGTGGCAGAGGCCGGCGCCCTTGCGCAGCGGCCCCGCCCGCCACGTGAGCTCGCCGCCCGCGACCAGGATCCGGGTCAGCTCGTCGTTTCCCGGGTTGGCGCCGGCCAGCGAGGCCACGATGCCCGGCGCGCCGTGGCACCACTGCACGCGGATCGCCTGGCCCGGCACCTGGAGCCGCCCGCCGGCGTGCGGTGGCCAATTGACCGTCTCGTGCGTGCCAATCGCCTGGTCGAGCACGATCCGGGAGACCCCGGCGGCGAGCGCCTCCGCGTCCTCGAGCAGCTCGGGCCGCCGCAGGAGCGCCATCGCGTTCGCGGCGAAGCCGTGCCCTGCGCCGAAGTAGCGGGTCGTCTGCCCGTACATGTCCTGCGTCCAGCAGCCGTCGGGGTCGCGAGCCTCGAGGAGCTGGGCTGCGCTCCGGCTCCAGAGCTCCGCGAAGCGCTCGTCGCCGCCTCGCTCGAGGATCGCGGCCGCTGCCAACATCGTCCCCGGGCTGCCCCAGAGGAGCTCGTTCGTCTCGTTCCCGACGTTGGCCGCGATCTCGAGCGCCAGGAGGTCGGCCGTCTCGGATGACGGGTGCAGGAGCCACGAGACGAGCAGGATCCCGCTGCGTCCGAGCAGGAGCGAGGGCGGGAGCGCGCCGGCCCGCGCCGCGAGCTCCGCGGCGACGGCCGCCCAATCCCGCTCCGGGGCGTGGACGCCGGCCCGGGCCAGCCGGTCGAGCGCCCACACCATCCCGGCGCCGCCCAGGTAGACGGTCAGGGACTCCTCGGGCGTGACCGCGCCGTCGAGCGGATGCGCCGGCCACAGCCGCTCCGGATCGAATGCCGCCTCGGCGCCGCGGCAGATTGCCGCGATCGCGTCGCGCGCCCGGTCCGCGCTCCAGGCCTCGCCCTCGAGCGCGTCGTGGGCCTCGGGCGACCAGAGCGCCTCAGCCGACCGGCGCGCCACTGTGGGACGCGATGAGCTCCTTGGCCTCGTTCACGTCGTCGGAGCGGTTCACGCCCAGGCAGGCCGTCACCTTGTCGTCGTCGTCCAGGTAGTAGGCCACGAAGTCGTCGTCGGCCATCGAGCCGCGGATGTCGGCCCGGCCGCTGCCCGGGCCGACGTACTCGAACCACGTCCAGTCGCCGATGTCGCTGAAGAAGTACGGCACGGTCGTGTACGGGCCCGACTCCTTGCCCGCCCAGGTGCGGCCGACGTAGCCGCCCTGGTTCAGGGCGACGTCCCAGTGCTCGATTCTGAGGCGCCGGCCGTGGACGGCGCTCTGGTAGGCCGCGATGTCGCCGATCGCCCACACGTCGTCGGTCGCGCGCAGGTGCTCGTCCACGTGGACGCCGTTCTCCACCGTGAGCCCGGCCGCCTCGGCCAGCTCGGTGTTCGGTGTGACGCCGATCCCAGCCAGCTTCAGCGTGTAGTCGCCGGCGGGCAGCTCCTTCGTCCCGGTGTTCACGTTCACGCCGTGCTCCTCGAGCTGGCGCTGGAAGTAGACGGCCACCTCGGCGCCGAACAGGTGCTCCCAGACGACGCTCTCGGGCACCGCCATCGTCACCTCCCAGCCCTTCATCCGGGCCGACGCGGCGACCTCGACGCCGATGAACCCGCCGCCGATCACGCCCAGGTGGCCGGCCGAGCCCGCCAGCTTCTCGGCGAGCGCCCGGGAATCCTCGAGCGTGCGGATGGACTGGGCCCCCGGGAGCGTGCGCGGCGTCGCGCCCGTCGCGAGCACCAGCCGCTCGTACTCGACCGGCTCGCCGTCGGAGAGGGCGATGCTGCGGGCGCCCAGGTCAACCGCCGTGGCGCTCACGCCGGTGCGCACGTCCACCTCGTGGTTCCGCCACCACTCGGCCGGGTGCATGTAGACCTCCGCCTCGGGCTTCTCGCCGCGGAGGTACTCCTTCGTGAGGGGCGGCCGGTGGTAGGGGACATGGTCCTCGCGCGCGACGATGAGGACGGTCCCGTCGCCGTCCTGCTCGCGGTACTCCTGCGCGACCATCCCACCCGCGAGGCCGCCGCCGACGATGACGTTCTGATAGCGCATCTGTTCCCCTTCCCTACGGGCTCGGCTCCCACCGGAAGACACGAAGCGAGGCCCCGGCGAGGAGTGCCGTCGCGAGGCACAGTACCCCGATATCCGGGAGTGCGTGCATGAAGCTCAGTCCGCGGACGGAGGTGTCGCGGAGTCCGTTCGCGAGGTAGTACAACGGCAGGACTCGCGCGAACCCCTCCAGCCATCCGGGCAAGGCTGCCACCGGGAAGAACGTGCCCGACAGGAACATCATCGGGAACGTGATCGCGTTGGACAGCGCGTCCGCGGTTTCGGGGGTTGCGACCGCCGACCCGATCAGGAGGCCCATCGCGAGGAAGGCCAACGCGCCGGCGACGGCCACCGGGACGGCCGCCCACGCGGCGGACGAGATGTGAACGCCGAAGGCGACGCGGCCGAAGGCGAGGAGCACCGCCACCTGGAGCAACGTGAGGCACAGCGACGCCGCGATCCGTGAGACGAAGAACTCCGCCAGGGGCATCGGAGTGAGCTTGAGGCGTCGCAGGATCCCCCGGGTTCGCCAGTCGACCAGCATGGTGGCGAGACCGATCACCGATGACGTCATGATCGCGATGGCGACGATGCCGGGAACCAGGAAGTCGACGTAGTCGAGATTCGAGCTGTCCACGGAGCTGGACCGAAAGCTGACGGCCGGTGAGGGGTTGGCCACGCGCATGGTGACCGAGGACACGATGCTCCGGATGATGCTGGCCTGATCCGCGGAGGTGTTCGAGGTGTAGAGGTGTGCGGTCACGCGTGAGCTGCTGCTGTCGGCGCTTGCGAGCACCAGCGCCGCATCCCGGTTACCGTCGTGCACCTGTCGACGTGCCGTTGCAGGGTCAGTCGCGAGCTTCACGGAGATGCCTCTGGTGCGCCGGAGGGCTTTCACGATCGCGACCGACCGGCCCTGGTGCGCGTCGTCCACCACTGCGAGCGTCCCGGCGTTTGCGCTGCCGCCGAGGGCGCCCCCGAGCAGTGTCAGCAAGATGATCGGAAAGGCGAGGCCCCAGAAGAGCGCCGCTCGATTGCGGAAGATCATCTTCAGCTGGGCGCCGATGGCCGCGGCGAGCCGGGGGAACCTCATTCGCGAAACTCGTGCCCGGTCAGGTTCAGGAAGACGTCCTCGAGGCTGGGCCCGCGCACCGCCAGGTTGCCGATTGCGGTTCCACGCGTACGGGCCGTCTCGAGCAGCTCCAGGACGACCGCCTGGGTGTCCTTGGTGTAGATGGCGTGCTCCCCGTCGGCGTCGGTGTAGGAGACGCGAGCGTCCGTGTCCAGCCGGCCGATCAGCCCCGCCGGAGTGTCCATCGCCACGATCCGAGCCTCATCCATGATTGCCACGCGGTCGCACAGCTCCTCAGCTTCTTCGAGATAGTGCGTGGTGAGGATGACGGTCTTACCCCGCTCTTCATGGATCGCCCGGATCACGCCCCACAGGTTCCGGCGGGCCTGGGGGTCGAGCCCAGTGGTCGGCTCGTCGAGGAATACGACCTCCGGGTCGTGCACGAGACCCAGCGCGATCGCCAGCCGCTGCTGCTGGCCACCAGACATGCGCCCAGCGTAGTCGCCCGCCTTCGACTCGAGGCCGACGAGCTGGAGCGCGTGCGCCGCCCGCTCCTCGGCGTCGGCGCGCTCGTAGAAGCGGGCGAACAGCACGAGCAGCTCGGTCGCCGAGAGCCGGTCGAAGAGCGAGGTCGTCTGGAGCTGGACGCCGATCCGGGCCTGGATCCGGGTCGGGTCGGGCCACACGGGCGTGCCGAGCACAGTGACCTCGCCCGCGTCGGGCTTGCGCAGCCCCTCGATCATCTCGAGGGTCGTGGTCTTGCCGGCGCCGTTCGGGCCCAGGATGCCGAACGCCTCACCGCGCTCGACCGCGAACGAGACGCCGTCGACGGCGACGTGCGACCCGTACCGCTTGGTCAGCCCCTGCACCTCGATCGCCGCGCCGGCCTCCATCTGCGGGCGGGCATGATAGTCCCGGCCCATGAGACCGGCCTCAGCCGTCGGCCCGCTCCGGGCCGGCCAGCACGACCGACGTCTCGATCTGGCGCTCCGGGATGTCCCAGTACCTGCGCAGCAGCTCGGTCTTGCGCTCGTCGGACACCTGCTGGAAGCCGTGGCGGCGGTAGAAGCCGATCGCCCAGTCGGCCGCCGCCCAGGTGCCGACCAGCATCGGCCGGGCGGCGTCCTCGCGCAGCCGCTCCAGGAGGGCGCCGCCGATCCCCGAGCGCTGGCTCCCGGGGCGCACGTAGGCGTGCCGGATGAGCTCCACGTCGTCCGCCGGCTGGATCCCCATGACGCCGACCAGCTCCCCGTCCTCCTCGTAGCCCCAGAAGGCGACGCCGGCCGCGATCTCGCGGTCGAGCTCGGCGGCGCCCATGTAGGGCTCGTGCCAGCGGTCCTCGGGGATCACGCCGCGGTAGGCCTCGGCGGCGGCGTTCACGATCGCGAGGATCGCCCGGCGCTCGTCGTCGCGGCACCGCCGAATTGCGATCACGCCGGCCGCTTCGGCACCAGCACCTTGCGCCGGAACTCGCACACGATCTCCCCCCGCTGGTTCTCGCCCACCGTCTCGACGGTCACGACGCCACGGTCCGGCTTCGAGCGCGACTCGACCACCTCGACGACGGTCGTCCTGGCGTAGATCGTGTCGCCGTGGAAGGTGGGCTTGGCGTGCTTCAGCGACTCCACCTCGAGGTTCGCGATGGCCTTCCCGGAGACGTCCGGCACGCTCATCCCGAGCACGAGCGAGTAGACGAGGTTCCCGACCACGACGTTCTTGCCGAACTGCGTCTCGGTCTCGGCGTAGTGCGCGTCGGTGTGGAGCGGGTGGTGGTTCATCGTGATCATGCAGAACAGGTGGTCGTCGGCCTCGGTGATGGTCTTGCCCGGCCAGTGGCGGTAGACGTCGCCGACCTCGAACTCCTCGAGGTAGCGGCCGAAGCGCGTCTCGCGCGCGTCGATCTCGCGGCTCACAGCGCGTTCCTCTGAAGCAGGCCGCGGGCGATGATCAGCTTCTGGATCTCCGACGTCCCCTCCCCGATCAGGAGCAGCGGCGCGTCCCGGTAGAGCCGCTCGATCTCGTACTCCTTCGAGTAGCCGTAGCCGCCGTGGATGCGGAGGGCGTCCTCGACGACCTCGTTGCAGATCTCGGTCGCGAACAGCTTCGCCATGCCCGCCTCGACGTCCGAGCGCTCGCCGGCGTCCTTCTTGCGCGCGGCCGAGAGCATGAGCAGGCGGGCGGCCTCGATCTTCGTGCCCATCTCGGCGAGCTTGAACTGGATCGCCTGGTGCTTGGCGATCGGCCGGCCGAACGCCTCCCGCTCCTGGGCGTAGCGGATGGCGATGTCGAACGCCCGCTGGGCGACTCCGACGCCGCGCGCGGCCACGTTCACCCGTCCGACCTCGATGCCCGACATCATGTGCCGGAAGCCGTGGCCCTCCTCGCCCCCGAGCAGGTTTCGGGCCGGCACCCGGTGGTCGGCGAAGACCAGCTCGGTCGTCTCGACGCCCTTGTAGCCGAGCTTCTGGAGCTGGGGCGGGATCGTGAGGCCGCCCTGCTTGTCCACGCCGGGCTCCTTCTCGATGAGCAGGCAGCTCATCCCGCGGTGGGCGGGGGTTGCGGCCGGGTCGGTCTTGACGAGCGTCGTGACCATGCCCGCGCGCAGGCCGTTCGTCACCCACATCTTCTGCCCGTTCACGACGTAGTCGTCGCCGTCGCGCACCGCGGTCGAGCGGATGGCCTGGACGTCGGAGCCGCACTCGGGCTCCGTCATCGAGAACGCGCAGCGCAGCTCGCCGGTCGCCATCCGGGGCAGGAACCGCTGCCGCTGCTCGTCGGTGCCGTCGCGCATGAGCATGTCGGCGGCGATGAAATGGGTGTTGATGATCCCCGACACGCTCATCCACCCGCGCGAGAGCTCGCACACCGCCAGCGCGTAGGTGGTGAGGTCGAGGCCGAGGCCGCCGTACTCCTCCGGGATCGTGAACCCGAAGATGCCGAGCTCCTTCAGGCCCTCGACGATCTCGTCGGGGAACGCATCCCGGTGCTCGTACTCCGACGCGATCGGGATGATCCGCTCGTCGACGAACCGGCGGACGAGGTCGACGATCTCGCGCTGGTCGTCGGTCAGCTGGTCGAGCGCGAGCGTCATGCCTGGGCCGCGGCGGTCATGCCCGCCGCCTCGCCGCGCGCGACGACCGCCTCGGCGATCTTGCGCGACGCCTCGTCGATCATCTGGCCCTCGTGCATCACCGCGCCCTTGCGCTCGACGTGCGTGGCGTGGTGGTAGGCGTCGAGCAGCCGGCGGGCGTCGTCGAACTGCTCCTGGGTCGGCATGAAGACCTCGTTGGCGACGTCGACCTGGAGCGGGTGCAGCACCCACTTGCCGTCGAACCCGACCAGGCGGGCGCGGTGGCACAGGCGGCGGTACTCGTCGACGTTCTTGATGTCCGTATAGGGCCCGTCGATGGCCTGGAGGCCGAACGCCCGCGCCGTCGTCACGATCTTGGAGATGACGTAGTGCCACTGGTCGCCCGGGTAGCCGGGGTCGATCGAGCCGATGACGAGCTGCGCGACCCCGATCGCGGCGGCGTAGTCGCCGGGGCCGAAGATGATGGTCTCGATCCGGTCGGTGGCGGTCGCGATCTCGCGCAGGTTGACCGTCCCCTGGGCGTTCTCGATCTGGGCCTCGATCCCGATCCGGTGCCCGATCCCGTGCTGGGTCTCGAGCTGGGTCAGGAGGTGGTCGACGAAGTGCAGCTGGCCGGCGTCCTCGACCTTCGGGATCATGATGCAGTCGAGGTCCTTGCCCGCGCCGGAGACGACCTCGACGATGTCGCCCAGGCACCATTGGGTCGTGACGCCGTTCACCCGGACGACCCGGGTCTTGCCGGAGTAGTCGTGGGTGTTGAGCGCCGCGACGACCGTGCTCCGGGAGGCCTCCTTCTCGAGCGGCGAGACCGCGTCCTCGAGGTCCAGGAAGATCTGGTCGGCGGCGAGCGTCGCCGCCTTGGCCAGCATCTTCTCGGACGAGCCCGGCACGGCCAGGCAGCTGCGTCGCAGCCTCACGAGCCTCTCCCTTCGACGGCAGAAGAGTCTAGAGCGTGCCGATGCGCCGGATCGGCCAGTACCGGGCCCGTGCGACGCCGATGATGCCGCCGCGCGGCTCGAGCCCCCAGTCGCGCGAGTCGTCCGAGATCCCGCGGTTGTCGCCCATCAGCAGGTAGAACCCCTTCGGGATCACCGTCCGCTGGAGGGCACGGCCGGCGATCTCCTGGTCGTTTTGCACGTACGGCTCGTCAAGGCTGAACTTGGGCTTGCCCGCGTCCTGCACCCAGATCTTTCCGTTCTGCGACCACACCGTCTCGCCGGGCAGGCCGATGACGCGCTTGATGAACGTGGTGCCGGCCAGCCCCTGGCGCAGCTCGAGATCCGGCGTCGTGCACACGCCCATGCCGTCGGAGTGCGGGGCGGCGCAGTGCGGCGGGTGGAAGACGACGATCTGGAAGCGGTGCGGGTCGCCGAAGTCGAGCGAGAGCCGGTCGGCCAGGACGCGGTCGCCGGGCAGGAGCGTTGGCACCATGCTCGGCGTGGGGACGCGGTAGGGCTTCACCACGAACGCCTGGGCGAGCCAGGCGATCCCGAGAGCGACGGCGAGCGTGATCGCGGTCTCGACAACCGTGCGGACTCCCTTTGGCATCGACGCGAAAACGCTCATGGGCACCGGGAGGTTATCGGCGGCCCGGGGCGCCGTCTGTAGATCGCGGGCCTGTTAACCGTCTGTTCGGTTCCTCGTCAACCCGCTTCAGCGGGGGTACCCTGGTGCCGATGGCTCTGTCCGTGGGACGCCGCCTCACTCTGCTCTCTGCCGTCGTCGCCGCGGCGATGGCCACCGCCGTGCCGGCCGCGCAGGCTCGCACCGTCTTCACGCTGACGGGCCACGGGTGGGGGCACGGGATCGGGCTCTCGCAGTACGGCGCGCTCGGCTACGCCCAGCACGGCTGGTCCTACGACTGGATCCTGGCGCACTACTACACCGGCACGACGGTCTCGGCCCTGCCGAACGCCGTGCAGATGCGGATCCAGCTGGCGAGCGGCCGCGGCTCCTACGCCCTCAGCGGGTCGTCCAGGATCACGGTCGTCGACGAGGGCGGCACCAAGTCCAAGACGATCCCGGCCGGCTCGTACAGGGTGGAGCGGGGGACGACCGGGCGGCTGCGCGTCGTCGACGCCTCGTCGAACGCGCGGGTCGTGAAGCACCTCACCGGCCCGGTCCGGCTGGGGGCCTCGCAGGCCCTCCGGGTGGACAGCACCGTCGGCATCGGCTGGGCCGGCGACCACTGGCACGGCTACCTGCGCGTCATCCGCTCCGGCTCGTCGCTCATGCTGGTCGACGTCGTGCCGCTCGAGTACTACCTGCGCGGTGTCGTCCCCAGCGAGATGCCGTCCTCGTGGCTCCCGGCGGCGCTTCGCGCCCAGGCCGTCGCCGCCCGCTCCTACGCCGTCGCGACCCGGCACCCGACCTCGCTCTTCGACGCGTACGCCGACACCCGCAGCCAGGTCTACGGCCCGATCGAGCACGAGGCGTCGTCCTCGAACGCGGCCGTCTCGGCCACCGCGCACCAGGTGCTCTGGTACAACGGCGCGGTCGCGGTCGGCTTCTTCTCGTCGTCCTCCGGCGGCTGGACGGCCTCCGAGCAGGCGGCCTGGGGGAGCTCGAGCGGCGAGCCCTACCTCGTCCCCGTGCGCGACCGCTACGACGGCGCCCAGGGCCTGAACCCCAACCACACCTGGCCGACGCGGGTCTTCACCGCGCGCGGCCTGGCCCGTGAGCTGGGCGTGAAGGGCAAGGTGCGGTCGGTCGACCTCGTGATCGACGGGCCGTCCCAGCGGATCACCCACGCCACCTTCCACACCGGCTTCGGCAATCGTGCCTACACCGGCCCCGGCGCCGAGCTCGCGCTGGGCTTGCGCTCGAACTACTTCCGCATCGTCGGCGTGACACTGAAGGGCCCTGAGCACACCATCGCCGGCACGCGGTTCGCGCTCACGGGCCGGGTGTGGCCGAAGCCGCACAACCGCGTCTCGCTGCTCGTCCACGACGGGCCGGGCGCTCCCTGGGCGACGGCGGCCGACAAGCTCTCGCTGGCGAACGACGGCACCTTCTCGCTCACCATCCACCCCAAACAGAACCGCGTCTACCGGCTCGGGCTCCCCGGCGGGGCCGTCTCGCCGCGACAGACCATCGCCGTGGGCCCGGCGCTCACACTCGTCCGCTCCGGGAAGAGCTTCCGGGCCACGATCTTCCCGGTCCTCCGGGGCGCGATCCTCACGCTCCAGCGGCACACCTCGGGCGGATGGAAGCCGGTCTCCGACGCGCCGGTCGGGGCCAAGGGCCACGCCCGGTTCGCCGTCTCGAAGACGGTGGGCCGCTGGCGGGTCGCGTTCCACGGCGACGCCAAGCACGCCGCCAGCCGCTCGCCGATCCTCGCGTCGCCCCGGATCCGGCACCGGTAGCATCTCCGGCGATGCCCGCGTTCGCCATCCGCCGCGTCGACGGCAAGCTGCGCCTCCGCGCGGTCGGGTGCTGCAACCCGGCAGACCACCGGCGCGAGTACGAGCGGGCCTACATGGAGCAGGTGCTCGCCGAGGGTGGCCGCGTCGTCGGCCGTGAGGGCGACGTCGTGAGGCTCGTCGACCGGCGCGGACGGCCCTGCTCGGTCGATCTCGGAATGTGACTAGCATTCGCGGCCGTCCGCGGGTAGGCCGCTCGGCGACCCGGATTCGACTGTCCATCCCAACCCGCACGGGTCACCACGAGAGGGGCTCGCCACGAGCGACATCCGAGAACGACTCCGGCCGCTGCGCGTCCTCGTGACCGCGGCGGGCTCGCCGGGCGGCGGCCGGCTCGAGAAGTCGCTCCAGCAGAACGGCGAGCGCGAGGGGCGCGTCGTCGGCACCGACATGAGCGCCCGCCGCGGCGGGCGCGCGATCTGCGACTCGTTCCACGTCGTGCCGCCCGGCTCGTCCGACGAGTTCCCCGGCCACCTGGCGGAGCTCGCCCGGCGGGAGGAGGTGGACGTCGTGTTCCCGCTCTCCTCGTTCGAGGTTGCAGCCGTCGCGGCGACGGTCGAGAGCTTCGACGTGCCGGTGCTCGTCGCCTCGCCCGAGGCGATCGCCGCCTGCAACGACAAGGCGAGGACGATGGACCTGTGCGCGCGGCTGGGCGTCCCCATCCCGCGCTCCATCACCGCCACCTCGCCGGAGGAGTTCCGGGCCGCCGCCCACGAGCTGGGCTATCCGGATGTCGACGTCTGCACCAAGCCGACCGGGCTCAAGGGCTCGCGCGGCTTCCTCGTCATCTCCGCGAGCCCCAACCGTCGCTGGCACATCCTCGAGGCTCGTCCCGGGCCGATCCCGCTCACGCTCGACGAGGCGCTCGCGGCGCTGGCCGAGGGCGACTTCCCCACGCTCCTCGTCATGGACTACCTGAAGGGAGCGGAGCACACCGTCGACGCGCTCTGCCGCGGCGGCCGCTTCATCGTCGGCCACGCGAAGACGCGCGAGGCGGTCCGGGCCGGGCTCGCGATGTACTTCGAGACCGCCGACGAGCCGGAGCTGGTCGAGCACTCGCGCGCGCTCTGCGTCGAGCTCGGCGTCGACTGGTTCGTGAACGTCCAGTTCCTCGACGGGCGGCTGCTCGAGGTCAACCCGCGGATCTCGACGATCGTCTACCAGGAGGACTTCAACATGCCCTACCTGGCCGTCAAGCTCGCGCTGGGCGAGCTCTCCGAGGAGGAGCTCGCGACCCATCAGTCGCGGGTGCGCATGACGCGCCGCGCGATCCGCTACTACGACCAGGTCGAGTACGACGAGTGAGCCCGTGCGCGCGCTGATCGTCTCCTACTACTTCCCGCCCGCCGGTGGCGGCGGCGTCCAGCGCGTCTTGAAGCTCTGCAAGCACCTGCCGGCGTTCGGGTGGGACGTCGACGTGCTCGCCCCCGACGACCCCAAGTGGGTGGCCCACGACCCGGGCCTGGTGGCCGAGGTCCCGCCTGCGACGGTCGTCCACCGCGCCCGCTACCGCGGCCCGTCCGACGAGCGCCCGGCCGCCGACGTGCTCGCCGGCGCGCGCGGCATGCGGGGCGCCGTCACCCGGGCCGGGATCCACGGGCGCCAGCTCCTGCTCCCCGACCCGCGCGTCGTCTGGGTGCCGGATGCCGCTCGCGCGGCGGTGCGGATCGTGCGCGAGCGCTCGGCCAGCGTCGTCCTCACCACCTCGCCGCCGTCCTCGGCCCACATGGTCGGAAGCCTCGTCGCGCGCCGCACCGGCGTTCCCTGGGTGGCCGACCTGCGCGACTCGTGGCTCGCGAACCCGCACCGCCGCTACGAGGCGCGCAGCGTCCGGGTCAAGCGGGCGCTGCTGGAGGCGATGGCGCGCCGGACGTTCGCGCGCGCGTCGGCGCTCACGGCCGTGACGGATACGATCGCCGCGGAGGCACGGGCGCTGGCCCGGCCGGGCACGCCGGCGACGGTGATCTCGAACGGCTGCGACTTCGACGAGTTCGCCGGCCTCGAGCACACGCCGTCCGACCGCCTCCGCATCCTCCACGCCGGCTTCTTCTTCGGGAAGCGCACCCCGCGGCCGTTCCTCGAGGCCCTCAGCGGTCTCTTCGCCGATCGCCCGGACCTACGGGACGTGGTCGAAGCCCGGTTCGTCGGCGGCTTCCGCACCGCCGACCGCACGTGGGCCGAGTCGCTGGGGCTGGGCGGGTCGCTTCGCATCGACGGGTTCCTCCCGCACGACCGGGCGCTGGCCGAGATGAAGGCCGCGGACGCCCTCCTGCTCCTCATCCCGCGCTCCGGCGGGCTGGGGACGAGCGTGCTCTCCGGCAAGCTCTTCGAGTACCTGGCCGCCGAGCGGCCGGTGCTGGCCCTCGTCCCGCCCGAGGGGATCGCTGCCGATCTCCTTCGCTCCACCGGGTTCGCCCGCATCGCCGACCCTGACGACGTGCCCGGGATCCGCGCCCAGATCGAGGACCTCGCCGGCGCCTGGCGGGCCGGCGAGCTGGACGACCGCCCGCTCCCGGCCGACCTGCGCGAGCGGCTCGACCGGCGCACGCGCGCGTCCGAGATGGCCGCCGTCCTTCGGAGCGTGGCATGAGCGAGGCCGGGAAGGTGCGGGTCGCGCTCGTCGGCTGCGGGTACTGGGGCCCGAAGGTGATCCGGGCCGCGGCGTCGCTCCCCGACGTCGAGGTGGCGGCGCTGGTCGACTTCCGCGAGGACCTGCGCGCGACGCTCGGCCGCCACTACCCGCTCGCGCGCTCCACGGCGACCCTGGGCGAGGCGCTGGCCGGCGGCCCGCTCGACGCCGTCATCGTCGCGACCAACCCGGCCACGCATGTCGAGGTCGCGGCCGAGGCGATCGAGGGCGGCTGCCACGTGATGGTCGAGAAGCCGCTCGCGCTGAGCGCCGCCGACTGCCGGGAGCTGGGCGAGAAGGCTCGGGCGGCGGGGCTCGTCCTGATGGCCGGGCACACCTTCCGGTTCAGCCCGCTCGTAAACCACGTGCGCTCGCTGATCGAGACCGGCGAGCTGGGCGAGATCTACTCGATCGACTCCCAGCGCCTCAACCTCGGCCGTGTGCGGAAGGACGTCGACGCGATCTGGAACTTCGCTCCGCACGACATCTCGATCCTGAACTACTGGCTGGGCGAGCACCCGCGTGCAGTGCACTGCCACGCGTACGACTACCTCCAGCCCGGCATCCCCGACCTGGCCTTCCTCGTGCTCGAATACGAGACCACCGTCGCCCACGTGCACATCAGCTGGCTGCACCCCAGCAAGGTGCGGCGGATGACCGTCATCGGCAGCGGCAAGATGGTTGTGTACGACGACGTCGAGGGCCAGATCGTGGTGCACGACGCCGGCATCGACCGCGAGCACGTCGACCGGAGCTTCCCCGACTTCGAGACGTTCGGCGAGTTCCGGCTCATCCAGCGCGTGGGCGACATGCACATCCCGCGCGTCCAGGTCGCCGAGCCACTCGCGCTCCAGTGCCGTCACTTCGTCGACTGCATCACGAACGGCACGGAGCCCGTCACCGACTTCGAGGACGCCGCGCGGGTCGTCGAGGTGCTCGAAGCGGCGAGCGCCTCGCACGCCAACGGCGGCGCACTGGTCGCGATCCCGACGTAGCATGACCGGCGCGATGGACGCGATCCCGCTCGTCGACCTGAAGGCCCAGTACCGCGCGATCGGCCCGGAGATCGAGGCCGCGATCGCGCGCGTGCTGGAGCGCCAGTCGTTCATCAACGCCGCCGAGACGCGGGCGTTCGAGGAGGAGTTCGCTGCCTTCTGCGAGGCGCCCGAGGCGATCGCCGTCTCGAACGGCACCACCGCCATCGAGCTCATCCTGAACGCGCTCGGGGTCGGCCCCGGCGACGAGGTCATCACCGTCTCGCACACCTTCATGGCAACCGTGGGCGCGATCCTGCGGGCCGGTGCGACGCCGGTCATGGTTGACGTCGACCCCGACACGTGGACGATGTCGCCCAAGCAGGTCGCGCGGGCCTTGACGCCGCGGACGAAGGCCCTCCTGCCGGTGCACCTCTACGGCAACCCGGCCGACGTGCCGGCCATCGCCGCCGCCGCGCCCGGCATCCCCATCGTCGAGGACGCCGCCCAGGCGCACGGCGCCCGCCTGCACGGCGGGGCCGTCGGGAGCGGGTCGAGAGCGGTCTCCTACAGCTTCTACCCGGGGAAGACGCTCGGCGCCTACGGCGACGCCGGGGCCGTCACGACGGCGGACCCGGACCTGGCGCTCAGGCTGCGCCGGCTGCGCGACCACGGCCGCTTCGGGGCCAAGTACGAGCACGCGACGGTCGGAACGAACGCGCGGATGGCCGAGATCCAGGCGGCGGTGCTGCGGGCGAAGCTCGCGCACCTGCCGGAGTGGATCGCCGCCCGGCAGCGGCTGTGCGCCCGCTACGAGGAGCGGCTGGCCGGCGCGGGCGTGCGGCTCCAGCGGATCGAGGAGTGGGCCGAGCCGACCTGGCACCTCTACGTGATCCTTCACCCCGAGCGCGACCGCCTGGCCGGCGCGCTGCGGGAGCGCAGCATCTCGACCGGCGTCCACTACCCGATCCCGGTGCACCGCCAGCCGGCGCTGGCCGGGGTGGAGCATCGCGTCCAGGACGGCGAGCTGCCCGTCACCGACGAGCTCGCGGCCTCCTGTCTCTCGCTTCCGATCTATCCGGAGCTGGGCGAGGAGGGCGTCGACCGGGTGGCGGAGGCGGTGCACGACGTGCTCGCCGGCGCGCATGTCTGAGCCGGCGCCGGCCGGACGGCCGCTTCGGATCCTGGGCGTCGGCCGCGGCCGGTCGCTGATCTTCCTGCGCTGGGCCTGGGCGCTCGCCGAGCGCGGCCACGACGTCCACATCGTGAGCCCCGTCTTCCGCGACGACATGCCCGAGGAGCTCGCGATGCTCACCGTGCACGACCTGACGAGGCTCGGCCTGCGGACGCGCATCCCGGGCCTTCGGCGGAGCCAGTTCGGCCCGGCGATCCGGCGCCTGGCCGGCGAGATCCGCCCGGACGTCGTCCACGCCCACTACCTGCTCCCGTACGGGCACTGGGCCGCCGAGGCCGACGTGCACCCGCTCGTGATGAGCCCGTGGAACACGGACATCTTCACGTACGGGAAGGAGCGGCCGCGGGGGCGGAGGTGGGTGGCCGAGTCGATCGCCGCCGGCGACCGGTTCGTCGTCTCGTCGCTCGGGAACACCGAGGAGACGATCCGGCTCGGCGCCGACCCCGCCAGGATCGACCGGATCGTCTGGTACGTCGACCTGCGCCCGTTCGGCCCGGCGGCGCGCGACCACGCGAGTCTGGCGGCGCGGTTCGGCTGGCCCGAGAGCTCGCTGATCGTGCTCTCGCTCCGGAACTACCGCGAGAACACGAATCTCGACGTCGTCCTTCACGCCTTCGCCCGGGCGCACGCCGAGGAGCCGCGCGCCCGGCTGATCCTGGCGGCCCGCGAGGGCGTCATGACCGAGACGGTGCGCGGCTGGGTTACCGACCTCGGCTTGGGGGACACGGTGCGCATGCACTTCATCCCGCCGCCCGAGCTGCCGTTCTTCTGCGCCTCGTCCGACCTGGCGGTGTCGCTGGCGTCGACGGACGCGACGCCCGCGTCGATGCTCGAGTGCATGGCCTCGGGGCTGCCGCTGGTCATGGGCGACGCCATCACGATCGACGAGTGGATCACCCCTGGCGACGGCGGCGAGGTCGTGCAGTGCCGCGACGAGGACGCGGTCACCGCGGCGATCCTGAGGCTGCTCCGCGATCCCGGGCTGCGCGCGACCTACGGCGAGCGCAACGTCCGGGTGGTGGCGGAGCGCCTCCCCGAGCACCCGGGCGTCGCGCTGGAGCGCGTGTACCGCGGCCTCATCTCGGCGAACGGCCGTTAGCCCGTCGGGGGGTTCGCCTCACGCCTCTGCGTCGAGCAGCTCGTCCGCCGGCACCTCGCGCAGCACCCGCGCGGGCACCCCGACCACGACGGCCCGCGCCGGCACGTCCGCGATCACCACGGCACCGGCGCCGATGAACGCCTCCTCGCCCACGTCGATCCCGGGCAGGAGCACGACGGCGCCGCCGACGCGGGCTCCCCGCCGCACGGTCGGGCCCCGCTTCAGCGCGTGGCGGCGCTCGGTGCGGCCCATCAGGTTGTCGTTCGTCGTGACGACGCCCGGCGCGATGAAGACGTGCTCCTCGAGCACGGTCCCGGCGGTGATGTAGGCGTTGGTCTGGATCGTCGTCCACGCCCCGATCTCGACGTCGTTCTCGATGCACACGCCGCGGCCGATCACGACGCCGTCCCCGACCGCAACGCGTTCGCGCACCGTCGCCAGGTCGCCGACCACGCAGTCGTCGCCGAGCTCCGAGCCGGCCGACAGCACGGCCCCCGCGGAGATGCGCACCTCGCGGCCGAGCATGAGCCGGCCGACCTCGCCGGCGCTCGTGGAGCGGGCCGAGAGCACCGGCCGCTTCCCGAGCACCGCGTTGTCGCCGATCGAGCTGCCCTCGCCCACGACCGTGCCCTCGTGCACCGTCACATTCGCGCCGAAGAGGACGCCGGGGCCGATCGACGCATCCGGCGCGACGACCAGGCCGGGCGCCGCGTGCGCGGGCCACATCATCGCGCCGCCGCGGCGAGCGAGACCGTCTCGCCTCCCCGCTCGAGCGACGTCTGCATCGCCTCGAGCACCTCGACCACGCGCAGCCCCTCGTCGACGCCGGTGCGCGGCTCCGCCCCCGTGCGCACGCACTCGAGGAAGTGCTCGCATTCCAGACGGAGCGGCTCGGTGGCGTCGATCCGCGGCGACCAGATGTCGCCCGCGTGCGTCGAGATCCGCCCCTCCGGCATGTGGATCTCGCCCTTGTCGTGCACCGTGACCTTGCCCTCGGCGGCCATGTCGTCGAAGACCGCCATCTTGCGGGTGCCGACGACCGTCATGCGGCGCAGCTTGTCGGGGTCGAGCCAGCTCAGGTGCAGGTGGCCGATCTGGCCGGTGGGGAAGCGGATGTAGCCGAAGACGACGTCCTGCACGTTCGGCCGCACGTAGCACTCGCCGCGGGCCGACACCTCGTCGGGCTCGTCGCCCAGGAGGTGGAGCACGACCGAGACGTCGTGCACGCCGAGCGACCAGAGTGCGTTCTCGTCGGGCCGGATCGTGCCGAGGTTGACGCGGTTGCCATAGACGTACCGGACGTCGCCCAGCTCGCCGGCGTCGATCAGCTCGCGCACCTTCACGATGCCCGGGTGGTAGCGCAGCAGGTGGCCGACCATGAGCGTCCGGCCGGTGCGCTGCGCGGTGTCGCGCAGGTCGCGCGCCTCCGCGGCGCTGAAGGTCATCGGCTTCTCCACGAAGACGTGCTTTCCGGCCTCGAGCGCCTGCCGTGCCAGGTCGTGATGGGTCGGCACCGGCGTCGCCAGCACCACCGCCTCCAGCTCGTCGTCGGCGAGCAGGTCCTCGAAGGCGGCGGTCGGCCGCGCGGCCGGGTGCGCCGCGGCGCGCTCGGCGAGGAGCTCCGGGTCGGGGTCGCAGACCCAGCGCAGGTCCGAGCCGGGCAGCGTCGCGAAGTTGCGAAGCAGGTGCCGGCCCCAGCGGCCGACCCCCGCCATGCCGACGCGGACAGGCTCGCTCACAGCTTCACCACCCGGCCGCCGGCCACCGGGACGGCGTTTCGGAAGTCGATCACGAGCGGCGCCGCCTCGGCGACGCGGGCGTGGTCGACGCCCGGGTGCGCGGTCACGACGGCGACGATGTCGGCGGCGGCCATGACCTCGTCCGTGAGCGGCTGGGAGTCGAGCTCGAACCCGTCCTCGCGCAGGCTGGGGACGAACGGGTCGTGGTAGGCGATCGCGGCGCCCTGCTCGCGCAGGAGCTCCATCAGCTTGAGCGCGGGCGACTCGCGCAGGTCGCCGACCCCGCCCTTGTAGGACACGCCGAGGACGAGCACGGAGCTGCCGCTGACCGGCTTCTGCACGTCGTTCAGCGCCAGGGCGACCCGCTCGGCGCAGTGGTAGGGCATGTTCTGGTTCACCTTGCCGGCGAGCTCGATGAACTCGACCGGGAAGTCGTACTCGCGCGCCTTCCACGAGAGGTAGAACGGGTCGATCGGAAGGCAGTGCCCGCCGAGGCCCGGCCCGGGGGAGAAGGGCATGAACCCGTACGGCTTGGTCGCCGCGGCATCGACGACCTCCCACACGTTCAGGCCCATCCGGTGGCACAGCATCGCGAGCTCGTTCACGAGGGCGATGTTCACGGACCGGAAGATGTTCTCGAGCAGCTTCGTGAGCTCCGCCGCGTCGCACGACGACACCGGGACGAGGGAGTCGACGCAGGCGCTGTAGAGCTCCATCGCCTGGTCGCGGCACGCGTCCGTCAGCCCGCCGACGACCTTCGGCGTGGTGCGCACCGTGTAGTCGGTGCGGCCGGGGTCGATGCGCTCCGGCGACATGGCCAGGTGGAAGTCGACGCCGCCCCGCAGGCCGCCCGACTCGAGGATCGGGAGCAGCACCTCGCGCGTCGTCCCCGGATATGTGGTGGACTCGAGCACGACGAGCTGGCCGCGGCGCAGATGCCTGGCGATCTGCCAGGTGGCGCCCGTCAGCACCGTCAGGTCGGGCTCGCGGTTGGTGGAAAGCGGGGTCGGCAGGCAGATCAGGATCGCCTCGGAGCCGCCGAGCGCCGCGTACTCGCCGGTCGCCGACACGCGGCCTGCCGAGACGACCTCGCCCAGCGCCGCCGATTCGACGTCCTCGACGTAGCTCTCGCCGCGCCCGATCGCCTCGACCCGGCGCGCGTCGGCCTCGATGCACACAACCGTCCGGCCGGCGCGGCCGAATTCGACGGCCAGCGGCAGGCCCACGTAGCCCGCGCCGACGATTGCGACGTCGGTTGGCATGCGGTGCAGATGCTATCGACCGGTGGTGATGACAGCGGCGATCCGGGCGGCCGCGTCGCCGTCGCCGTACAGCGGCGGATGCTCCGCCGGACGGTCGGCCGCGGCGAGCGCTGCGGCCACCGCGGCGGGGTCGAGATCGACCAGCCTGTTCCAGCCCGCGGCGATCGTCTCGACCCACTCGGACGTGTCGCGCATCGTGACGCACGGCACCGAGTGGAGGTAGGCCTCCTTCTGCACGCCGCCGGAGTCGGTCAGGCAGGCGGCCGCCGACATGAGCAGCGCGGTGAAGTCGAGGTAGCCGAGCGGGGCGGTCAGGTGGGCCGCCGCGCTCGCCCGTGCCCAGAGCCCCGCTCGCTCCAGCGCGGCGCGCGTCCGCGGGTGCACCGGGAAGACGACGGGCAGCTCGATCGCCTCGAGCACCTCGACCAGGATCGGCACGGTCTCGGGCAGCGTGTTTGCCGGCCGGTGCGCGGTCAGGATCACGTAGCCGCCGGGCTCCACGCCGATCCGCTCGATCGCGTCCGACCGCCGGGCCGCGACCGGCGCGAAGGTCCGGGCCACGTCAACCATCACGTCGCCCACGTGGTGGACGCCGGCGGTGATGCCCTCGGCGGCCAGGTTGGCGACGGCCGTCTCGGACGGGCAGAAGCGCAGGTCGGCGAGGACGTCCACGAGCATCCGGTTCAGCTCCTCGGGCATGCGCCGGTCGAAGGAGCGCAGGCCGGCCTCGACGTGGCCGACCGGGATGTGCAGCTTGGCCGCGACGAGCCCGCCTGCCAGCGTCGAGTTGGTGTCGCCGTAGACCAGCACCGCGTCGGGGAGCTCCTCCTCGACCACGGGCTCCAGGCCGACGAGCATCCGCGCGGTCTGCTCGGCGTGGGTGCCGGAGCCGCTCTCGATGCGGCGGTCGGCGGGGCGCAGGCCGAGCTCCTCGAAGAAGATCTGCGACAGGTCGGCGTCGTAGTGCTGGCCGGTGTGGACGAGCACGTGGTCGCACAGCCGCTCCAGCGCATGCGCCACCGGCGCAGCCTTGATGAACTGCGGGCGGTTGCCCACGACGGAGGCGATCTTCATCGGGGGTGAGCCTACTGACCCAGGACGTCGTCGAGCGCCGTCGAGAGCTCGTCGCGGGAGAGCTCGCGCTGGAGCTTCCAGGCCACCCGGCCGTCGGAGTCGAGCACGAACGTCGTGGGCTTGCCGATCAGCCCGAACGGCTCGACCAGGTGGTCGTGCGGGTCGAACACGATCGGCCACCTCCAGCCGTACCGGCGTGTGTAGGAGAGCGCCCCGGAGCGGGAGTCGTCGATCGCCACGCCGACGAACTGCACCCGGCCCTTGTAGGCCTGCGCGGCGGCGGCGAACGCCGTTCCCTCCGCCTTGCACGGTGCGCACCAGGACGCGAAGAAGTTGATCACCACCGGCCGGCCGCGCATCCGGGCCAGGTCGACGGTGCCGCCCGACAGCGTCGGCTCGTGCAGGGCCGGCGCCGCCACCCGCTTCGCCGCCGCGATCGGTGCGGCGAGGTCGGCTCGCCTGAGCGAGTCGGAGTGCGCGCGGCCATAGGCGGCGATCGAGAGGATCAAGACCGCCCCCGACACCAGCGCGACGATCCGAAGCCGGCGCTGCACGGCCGTATCGTAGGGTCTAGCCGGAGGCCGGGATGGCGTCCAGCTTCCGCGCGACGGCCGCGACCAGCCTGGCGGTCGCCTCGAGGTCGGCGAGCTCGACGATCTCGTTCGGCGAGTGCATGTAGCGGTTCGGGACGCTCACGAGGCAGGTCGGGACGCCGCCGCGGGAGCGATGGACGGCGTCGGCGTCGGTCCATGTGTGGCCGGCCGCCGCCCCGAACTGGTGCGGGATCCCCTCCGCCTCGGCCACCTCCACGACGAGCTCGGCGAACGCCGGGTGGACGCCGGAGCCGCGCTCGATGACGGGGCCGCCGCCGATCCGGATGTCGCCGATCTTGTTCTTCGTGACGCCCGGATAGTCGGCGGTGTGGGTGACGTCGATCGCGATGGCGGCCTGCGGGGCGAGCGCGAAGGCGCTCGTGTGGGCGCCGGCGAAGCTGATCTCCTCGGCGACCGAGGCGACGCCGACGTACCGCCACGAGCCGGGGCTGTCCGCGTAGTGGCGCGCCGCCTCGGCGGCGACGAAGGCGCCGGCGCGGTTGTCGACGGCCCGCGAGGCCAGCCGGCCGTTGGCGAGCTCCACGACGGGCTGCTCGATCACCGCCAGGTCGCCGGGGCGGACGCGGCTACGGGCGTCGTCGCCGCCGCTCGCACCGATGTCGATCCAGAGCTGGTCGAGCTTGATCGGCTTCTTGCGCTCCTCCTCGTCGAGCAGGTGCGTGGCCTTCTTGCCGATGACTCCCACGACGGGCCCGTCCTTGGCCAGGACGCGGATCCGCTGGCCGACCAGCACCGCCGGCGTCCATCCGCCGACGCCGTCGAACCACAGGTAGCCGTCGTCGTCGACGTGCGTCACGGCGAGGCCGATCTCGTCGATGTGCCCCATCACGGCCACCGCGCGCTCCCCGTCGGGGTTCACGGTCGCCCAGCTCGAGCCGAGCACGTCCGTCTCGACGGAGGCGAAGCCGGACGCGTAGTCCCGCCAGACCCGGGCCGCGGCACGCTCGTCCCCCGACGGCCCGGCGGCGTCGAGGAGGCTCAGGAAGAACTCACGGGACTCTGGGCGCATGGCGGCGAACGCTAGCGTGTTTTCGGCTCAGGGCCGTTGGTAGACTGCTCGGCCCGGGGCCGTTAGCTCAGCTGGTAGAGCAGGGGACTCTTAATCCCAAGGTCATAGGTTCGATCCCTATACGGCCCACTCAGAATTGGCTTGGGTGAGCGGTTTGTACCGTCGAGCCGCGCCCGTCTTCTGTTGCCTTGTGCATGAGGACCTTCCTCGCGTCCTCTTCTGCTCCGACCTCCTGATGTCCGGCGACGCTCACGGGCTAGTGGTCGTCCCGGGGCGCTTTCACGACGATCCGGCGGAGACCCGCGGGGGCGTCGAGCGTCTCGCCGACCTCGAGCTCGACGTCCTCTGCCTCGATCGTGGCCGGCCGGTCGCTGAGGATCCGTGCGGCGCGATCGCGAGGTTGCTCGCGGCGCCCCGGTGTTGGGTTAGGCGGCGCGTCGCCGGGGGTATGCGCGCCCCGAAGGTACATCGACGCATGAGGGGGGACACCTATGGGACGTCGTCGACTTGTCGCAACGGCCGTGATGGGAGCGCTGGCCCTCGCGGCGACCACAGGCGTGGCTGAGGCAAAGACGCTGGTCGTGCACCCCGGCCAATCGATCCAGCGGGCGGTGAATAGCGCTGACCGTGGTGACACCGTGCGGCTGGCGCCGGGAACGTATCACCAGAACGTGACGATCCAGAAGCGGATCAGCCTCGTCGGGGCCGGATGGGGGCCGCATGGGAGCCGGCTCTTCCCCGCCGCGAACCCGGTCCCGAGCGTGTGCAGTTCGCCGGGCAGCGTGCACGGGATCTGTGTCGCAGGCCGGTTCGACCAAAGCGGGAACCCGGTCGCGCCGGTCTGGGGGGTGACGATCCGCAACCTGAGCGTGCACAACTTCAGCGGGTTCGGGATCGGCATGTTCTTGGCCAACCGGACGACGGTGCGCGGAGTCGCGGCCGTCAGGAACGGCGAGTACGGGATCAGCGGATTCGTGCTCCACGACGTCCGCTTTCTCCACAACCTCGCCCGCGCCAACGGTGCTCCCGGCTTCTACATCGGCGACTCGCCGCACGCGAACGCCGTCGTGGCCGGGAACCGCGCGTTCCGCAGCGGAGCGAGCGGCGTCGAGGGGATCGGCATCCTCATCCGCGACTCGAGTTGGGGACGCGTGTGGGGGAACGTCACGCGCAACAACTGCGCGGGCATCGTGATCGTCGACAGCGGCGAGAATCCTGCGCCCACGACCCACTGGTCGGCATGGGGGAACGTCGCTTCGCACAACAACCGCGCCTGCGCCGCCGAGCCTGGCGGCGGCCCGCCGCCGCTCTCGGGCATCGGCATCACGCTGTTCGGCGCAAGCCAGTCGTCTCTGTGGGGGAACTGGACGAACAACAACCGGCCCAGCGGGCCGAGCGTGTTCAGCGGCGGAATCGTGGTTGCCTCCGCGGTGCCCGCCGGGGGAACCGAGCCCGTCGGCGACCTGGTGAAGCGAAACCACGCTCACCGGAACAGCCCGTTCGACATCCTGTACGACGGCAGCGGTTCGGGCAACCGCTTTGTCAGGAACGACTGCGGGACGTCGAGCCCGAGCTGGATCTGTAGCTAGCAGGCAACCGGTCCTGGGCCGGGTGCACCCTCGGCCCAGGACCGCCCCGCTCTCGAAACGTCCTACGGGCGGCACGCATCGAGATGTCCGCGCTTGGCGCGCCCTGTGCGGGCCGCAGGTACGGACGCCAGCAGCTCACGCCCGGTCGGCGTATTCGTCGCCGCGGTCGTTGAGGAAGTCGGTCGTCTCGGCGATCGCGACCGCTTGGCGCACCAGTTCCTCGGCTCGTCGTGACGACCGCGGCAGGCGAGCCCGACGGGGCCGGATCCCGCCGGCCTCCTAGCGCGGCCGGCCGGGAACCCCTTCGTTACTGCGGCTGTCTCAACAACCGGATCACATTGGAGGATGAGATGCGTTGGCCGGTTGAGAGACTGCGGGCGATCGTGGTACTTGTGGGCCTCGGCACGATGGCCACCGGCTGTGGATACCACCCGGGTTCGTCCATGGTACAGACGGCCTCTGATGCTCCCGATTCCGGGGCGGGCAGAGCCCGGTGCGTATCGGCGGCGGCGCTGGACGTGCGGGCAGGTGACGGTGCGCGGAGGGTCGTTGTGAGGGCCGGCGGGATGGTAACGCTGCAGTTGGTCGAGCCGGAGGCATACGGATCGACCGTGTCCGGCCCAGCGCAGTCGGCCTTTCCATGGCTCCCGGGCCAGAGCTCGGATACCGCGGGGCTCCAGCCGGTCGCGGTCTGCACCGACCCGCCAGTGATCATGTCGCTGCAGTTTCGCATGTACCCGTTTCGCGCGATCGCCCCCGGCCGCTATCAGATCACTGCCGCGCTCAACCCCGCATACCACGTCCCGCAGATGCGCCCATCCCTTCCGCGGCTGAATCCCGTCCGGGTCACCGTGGTCGTGCATCCGTGGCGGAAAGCCCGGTCGTCATCCATCTCCCGGCGATACACCGTCACCGCGTCTGTGCTCTACCGGACGGGCATGGGCACGCCAAAGGCCTGCTTGACGTATCTGCTGTCGCTGCCACCCGCCGGCTGCGGCGGCGTGTCGGTGGCCGGGTACGACTTTGAGCACCTCCCAGGCGTCGTCCGTTATGGCGCCATGGGATGGCAGACGTCCGAGTTGCGAATGGTTGGAGTATGGAGCGGCCACGTGCTTCGGCTGACGAGACCGCCTGTCCGGGTGACGAGGCCCGCAGGAGAGCCAGCGCAGCCCGTCGTTTGCGCCCAGAGCCTTCGCGGCGCGACTGGACTGGCGAGGCGGATAACCCGCGCGCATGCCCGTCTCAACCTGCTCGAGCTGGCTCCGTGCGGCCGCCGCGTATGGGTGCTGGTAGCGGTGGCCGATGCGCCAACCCGCGCGTTCATCCGACGGCAGTTTGGGGAAGGCGTCGTCGTCACCGGGTGGCTGAGAAGGGCTGGGAAGCCGAAAGGTTCCTCTTGACCCACGACTGCGGCGCCCTGGCTAGGATCGTGGCGGAAACGTGGTCGAGCGGATCAGCGTCAGACTGTCGCCGCGCGCTTGTCGCTCGGTAACCAGAGGCGGTCGTGTTTACGCCTGAGGAGCGGGACTGGATCCGCGAGCGGGTGTTCGCGGTCGCTCACGCCGATGAACGGATCACCGGCGGAGCGGTGACCGGCTCTCGCTCCGTGGGCGCGGAGGATCGATGGTCTGACATCGATACGGCCTTCGGCGTCGCAGCGGGTGTCGCCCCAGAGACGATCCTCACCGAGTGGACAGAGCTTCTCCAACGCGAGCTCGACATTGCTCACTTCTTCGATCTCCGTCACGGTCCGACCCTGTACCGCGTCTTCCTACTCTCCAACGCGCTCGAGGTTGACATCTCGCTTACGCCGGCGTCCCAATTCGGCGCGCTGGGCACGACCTTCGAGCTCGTGTTCGGCAAGAGTGTTGACAGAGACTGGGCCGCCGCGCCAGACATCGACGAGATCGTTGGCTACGGCTGGATCTACGTGCTCAACGGGCGCGCGGCGATCGAGCGAGGAAGGCTGTGGCAGGCGGAGTATTGGATCAGCGCGATCCGCGATCAGGGTCTCGCCTTGGCGTGCCTCCGAAACGACCTGCCGGCCGCCCACGCCCGTGGCATCGATCGACTCGGGCCTGAGACGACGGCACGTTGGCTCGAGACGTTCGTGCGGTCACTCGACCCGGACGAACTCCGCCACGCCGTGAGGACGGCTACCGACCTGTTCCTTCAGGAGGTCGCACAGACACGGCCTGGGCTCGCCGAGCGACTGCGGATACCGCTGTTACTCGGTTCGACCGGGTGAGGCCTGGCGCGAACCGCCCTCCTGAGCCTTCTTAGAGCCAGCGCCAACAGCCGCGCAAGCGTCCTGCGCTCGCTCGTCGAACGGCGTCAGCAGTCGCTCCTCGCGTTCAATCGGCGGCGCTTTGCAGGCGCTATCTGGCCTTCATCGGTTACGAACACCCGCGGTGGGCCTGTCGACCATCCCGGACTGCAACGGATCTGCAAACGAACGCGACATCACGTCGGCCCACAAGACGATACTCGTCGCCCCCCGCTGCCTCGGGATCTCACTCGCCAACCGACCTAGGGGCACTGATCCACACCAGACATCACGGCC
>JAICKX010000086.1 GCA_025927685.1 Thermoleophilia bacterium
CTCGACGAACTTCTCCGGCGCCACGTTCACGCCCAGGTCGAACACGGTGAAGCCGGCGCCCTCGAGCATGATGTTCACGAGGTTCTTGCCGATGTCGTGCACGTCGCCCTTGACGGTCCCCATCACGAACGTGCCGATCGGCTTGGCGCCCGTCTCGGCGAGGAGCGGCCGCAGGATGTCGAGGGCGCCCTGCATGGCCCGGGCCGCGATCAGCATCTCGGGCACGAAGAAGTCGCCGCGCTCGAACCGCGCACCGACCTCCTCGAGCGACGGGATGAGGGCGTCATAGAGCATCTTCTCCGGCTCGAGGCCGTCCTCCAGCCCGCGCTCCGTGAGCTCGCGCACCGAGGGCGCGTTCCCGACCAGGGTGTCGTCGTAGAGCCCCTGAAGGATCTCGTCGTGCGTCATGCTGCTCCTTGGGTCGTGGCCTGAAAACCGAGCCGGGCCGAGAGGCCGTCGGCCCCGGCAACGAGCACCGGGGCGAGCTCTGCGATACGTGCGGTGGTGAGGCGATGGTCGGGGCCGGAGATCGAGAGCGCGGCCACCGTGCGGCCGCCCGCGTCGCGGACCGGAGCCGCCATGGCCGCCAGCCCCGGCTCGAGCTCGCCGACGGCGGTGGCGTAGCCGCGCGCTCTGACCGTCTCGATGACGGCCTCGGACACGCCGTGGTCGAGCTCCGCCGGTGCGGCGGCGAAGGCCGCGAAGACCTTCCCGACCCCCGTCGTCGAGTACTCGACCCGGCGCCCGAGCCAGTTCGTGCTGCCGATGAAGTGGCGGCTGTCGACCTGGGCCAGGTGCTCGACCCCGAGCGGCGTCGGGACGGCGAGGTTGATCGTCTCGCCGCTGGCCTCGCCGAGCGCCTCGAGGATCGGGGCGGCCAGGGCGACGAGGTCGGCGTCGGGGACGCCGCGCCGCGCGAGGCCGAGCAGGACAGGCCCGGGCCTCACGCCGCGGCGGGCGCCGTCGCGCTGGAGCAGGCCGCGCCGCTCGAGCGCCGAGACGGCCCGCGAGACGGTGCTCTTGGGAAGGCCGCTACGCTGCGCGAGCTCGCCCACGCTCGTGGCGCCGTCGCCCTCCACGACGAGCACGAGCAGCTGGGCGGCGCGGTCGATCGACTGGGCGCCGGTCATTGCATCACGCCCCGTATTGTGAAACACTCGTTCCACATACAGGAATCCTAGGGAGCGCGGAGATGTTCGTCAACAGGATGCCGCGGTACGAGATCCTCTCCGAGGATGCGATGGCCACGCTCGACCGGGGCTGGCGCCGGATCGTCTCGGAGATCGGGGTCGAGTTCATCCTGCCCGAGGCCGTCGAGGTCTTCGCCGCGGCCGGCCAGAAGACCCGGGACGCGACTGTCTGGCTCGATCCCGAGTTCGTGCTGGAGCAGGTGGCGAAGACCCCGCGCGAGTTCGACCTCCAGGCCCGCAACCCCGAGCGGAGCCTTCGCGTCGGCGGCGACACGATGGCGTTCGGGTCGGTGTACGGGCCGCCGTTCGTGCGCGACGGCGACGTCCGCCGCGACGCGACGATGGCCGACTTCCAGAACTTCTGTCGCCTCTCGCAGGCCTTTCCGCAGCTCGACTCCGCGGGGGGGACGATCTGCGAGCCGAACGACGTCCCGCTCGACTCGCGCCACCTGGACATGGTGCTCGCGCTTCAGACGCTCACCGACAAGCCCTACATGGGCTCGGTCACCTCGGGCCCGAACGCCACCGACACGATCGCGATGACCGAGATCCTCCACGGCGGCCGCGAGGCGATCGAGGCCACGCCGGCGGTGATCTCGCTCATCAACGTGAACTCGCCGCTTCGCTACGACGACCGCATGCTGGCCGCGATGTTCGAGTACGTGCGAGCGGGCCAGCCCGTCGTGATCACGCCGTTCCTGCTCATGGGTGCGATGTCGCCTGTCTCGGTGCCGGCCACGCTCGTCCAGCAGATGGCCGAGGGGCTGGCCGGCGTCGCGCTCGCGCAGCTCCTGCGCCCGGGGTGCCCGGTCGTGTTCGGCTCGTTCCTCTCGAACACGGACATGCAGTCGGGCTCGCCGAGCTTCGGCACGCCCGAGTCGGCGATCGGCCTCTACTGCACCGGCCAGATCGCCCGCCACTTCGGCCTGCCGTGGCGCTCCGGCGGCGGCCTCACCGCCAGCCAGACCGTGGACGCGCAGGCCGCGTACGAGGCGATGATGACGATGCTCCCGACCTTCCTCGCGGGCGCGAACTGGGTGATGCACTCCGCGGGCTGGCTCGAGTCGGGGCTCGTCTCCTGCTACGAGAAGTTCATCGTCGACATCGAGATCCTGCGCATGCTCCAGGAGGAGTTCACGCCCCTCGAGGTCGACGAGGCCAGCCTCGCGTTCGACGCGCACGTCGAGGTCGGCCAGGGCGGCCACTTCCTCGGCGCCGCCCACACGCTGGAGCGGTTCCGCGACTGCTTCTACCGGCCGCTCCTCTCCTCGACCGAGAACTTCGAGCGCTGGAACCGGCTCGGCGCGCGCGACGCGACGGAGCGGGCCGGCGAGATCTGGCGCGCAACGCTCGAGGAGTACGAGCAGCCGCCCCTCGACGAGGGGATCCGGGGCGAGCTGGACGCCTACGTCACACGCCGCCGGGCGGAGCTCGGCGACTAGGAGGGAGCATGCGACTCGCGGGGCACTACGAACGGCTGGGGACAGAGCGGGCCTTCGAGGTGCTCGCGCGGGCGAAGGCGCTCGAGGCGCAGGGCCGAAACGTCATCCACCTCGAGATCGGCGAGCCCGACTTCGACACGCCGCCGCACGTGGTCGAGGCCGGGGCGCGCGCGCTCCGCGAGGGCCACACCCACTACTGCCCGGCGCCCGGGCTGCCCGAGCTGCGCGAGGCGGCGGCGGAGCACCTCTCGCGGACGCGCAGGCTGACGGTCGACCCGGCGCGCGTCCTGGTGGCGCCGGGGGCGAAGTGGTTCCTCTTCTTCGGCGTGCTGGCCGTCGCCGGCGAGGGCGACGAGGTCATCTACCCGAACCCGGGCTATCCGATCTACGAGTCGGCGATCAACTGGTCGGGCGCCACGGCCGTGCCGCTTCCGATCACCGAGGAGACCGGGTTCGCGTTCACCGCGGCTGACCTGGCCGAGCGGCTGACGCCGCGCACGCGGATGGTCATCCTGAACTCGCCCGCGAACCCGACGGGCGGCGCGCTCGACCGCGAGCTGAACGCCGAGATCGCCGAGATCCTGGCCGGCCACGACTGCTGGATCCTGACCGACGAGGTCTACTCGGAGCTGCTCTACGAGGGAGTCCACGACTCGATCGCCTCGCACGGGCTGCTCGACCGCACGATCCTCCTCGACGGCTTCTCGAAGACGTACGCGATGACCGGCTGGCGGCTGGGGTATGCGGCCGTGCCGCCGGACCTGATCGAGCCGCTGTCGCGCTTCCTCATCAACTCGGTCGCATGCACGGCGCCCGCGGTGCAGCTGGCCGGGGTGGCCGCGCTCACCGGCCCGCACGACGCCATCGACGCGATGGTGGCCGAGTTCGTGCGTCGCCGCCAGGTGCTGGTGGACGGGCTGAACCGGCTGCCCGGGGTGTCGTGTGTGATGCCGCGCGGGGCGTTCTACGCCTTCCCGAACGTGACGGCGACGGGGATCGACGAGCGCACGCTCGCGACGCGGATGCTCGACGAGGCGGGGGTCGCGGTCCTGGCAGGCACCGACTTCGGCGCGCACGGCGCTGGGCACATCCGGCTCTCGTACGCCAACTCGCTCGAGAATCTCCAGGAGGCGCTCGACCAGATGAGCGGCCTGCTCGAGGCCGTCGCGGTCTAGCGGGTGGCGACGCGGATCGTCGTCACGCGGCGGATCCCCGATCCGGCGATCGAGCTGCTCGAGAGCGCGGGCGACGTGTGGGTCTCGCCTCACGACCGTCCGCTCTCGACTGCGGAGCTGCACGATGCGGTGCGCGGGGCGGACGCCGCCGTCACGCTGCTCCACGACCGGGTTGACGACGCGTTCCTGGACGCCGCCGGGCCGGGGCTTCGGATCGCGGCAAACGTCGCTGTCGGCTACGACAACGTCGACGTGGGGGCGTGTGCGCGGCGGGGCGTCATCGTCTCGAACACGCCCGGCGTGCTCACCGAGGCCACTGCCGACATCGCGTTCGCGCTGATCCTGATGTCCACCCGGCGGCTCGGCGAGGGCGAGCGGCTGATCCGGGCCGAGACCGGGTGGTCGTGGAGCATGTTCTTCATGCTCGGGACGGGGATCCAGGGGAAGACGCTCGGGATCGTCGGGCTCGGCCAGATCGGGCTGGCGACCGCGCGGCGCGCGCGGGCGTTCGGGATGGAGGTGGTGTACGCCGGGCGGCGGCAGGCGCCGGAGGAGGTGGAGGCCGAGCTGGGCGCCCGGCTCGTGCCGTTGGACGAGCTGCTCGCGACCGCCGATGTCGTCTCGCTCCACTGCCCGCTCTCCGCCGAGACACGCCATCTCATCGACGCGGACGCGCTCGCGCGGATGAAGCCCTCGGCGTTCCTCGTCAACACGACCCGCGGCCCGGTCGTCGACGAGGCGGCGCTGGCCGACGCCCTGCGGGCGGGCGCGATCGCGGGCGCCGGGCTCGACGTCTTCGAGCGCGAGCCGGAGGTGCACCCCGGCCTGATCGAGCTCGAGAACGTCGTCCTCATCCCCCACCTCGGCTCGGCGACGATCGAGACGCGGACGGCGATGGGCGTGCTGGCGGCCCAGAACGTCGTCGCGGTGCTGGGCGGCGGCGCACCCGTGACGCCGGTCGCCTAGCAGCTGGAAAATTCCCCCATTTCGGGCGCAATTCTCGCCCACGGGAGCCGATCTCTGGGGACGCGCGCGCTCGATCGCGCGCACACGATTTCCACGGAGGGAGCTCGATGGGCCAGGGAAGGACCCAGCTCGGGCGGCGCGTGCGCGCGGCCGCTCGATCACTCGCGGTGCTGGCGGCGCTCGGCGTGTTCTACGCCGCGGCGGCGTATGCACACAATGGGCACCCGAAGGCCGGCCCGGCGGGCTCCCTCCATGTCTCGACGTCCGGTGCGCTCGGCCTCGGCGCCGACGTCTCGAACCTCGCCGCGGGCGACGTGATCGCCCGGACGGCCACGCTCGAGAACCGCGGCAGGGGAGCGATCGGCGCGATCTCCCTGGCGATCGACGTCACGGAGAGCTCCGCCCTCGACCGCGACCGCTCGGGCCTGCGGGTCCGGGTCGACCGCTGTCCGGCCCCATGGACCGCGGGCGCCGGCATGGCGCTTCGATGCGCCGGCCGCATGTCCCAGATCGGCGGCTGGCGTCCCCTCGCCGCCAGCCGATCCCCCTGGCAGCTCGGCGGGCTCCCGGCGAGGTCGACGGCGTATCTGCGGGTGTCGCTGCAGCTCCCGGCGGCCGCCTCATCGTCTCTCGCCGACCGGCGCACGAGGATCGAGTACCGGTTCACGGCTCAGTAGCCGCGTGCGCCAGCCGCCGGCTGATCGTCGCGGGCGAGAGCCCGACCGCGGCTGCAATGGCTCGGAGCGAGTACCCGGCAACCCACGCGGCCTCGAGGGCCGCCCGGTCGCCGCGGCGCAGGAGGCTCTCGAGCGCCGGCCGCTCGTACGGTGCGTCGGTCCCGCTCTCCACGAACGCCCGGTATCGCTCACGTGCCTCGTTCGCGTCAGTGCCGAACCAGCTCGCGAGTCGCTCGGTGCTGAGAAACGAGGGACACTCCGCGAGCCCGATCGTGGCCGCATAGCTCGACCAGGGCCAGAGCTCGGGCGAGGCGCACAGGCCTGCACGAACAGGATTACGCGCGATGTACCTCGCAGTCTCCAACTCGCGGCGCCCGCCGTGCATGATCCAGGCTCGGTACGGCCGCTCGAAGACATGTCCCTGACGGCCGTAGACGCGGTTGAACCGGTTGGCGTGGAGGCAGTTGATTCGATGCATCGCCGAGCCGAGATTCGCCTCCGGCGTCTCGACGAGGAGGTGGTAGTGGTTTCCCATCAGGCAGTACGCATGGCAGATCAGCCGCTCTCGCTCGTGCGCCTGGGATACGAAGCCGAGAAACGCCTCCCGATCCTCGTCGCCGAGGTAGATGTCCTGCCGCACGTTCCCGCGCGCGGTCACGTGATAGACGACACTGGCCTGCTGGACGCGACGCTTCCTACCCATGGGCCCAGCGTATGCATCAAGTCGTCACGCGTGGGTCACGAGATGCGCCAACCTCCATACCGATCTGAAACAACTGGACCAGGTCCCGGTGTCTCATCCGTGAAACAGATGGACCAGGTCCCGGTGTTTCACGTCCCGGTAGCACAAGCTGCTGACAGCTCGTCGAGGCTTCCGACGCCGAATCGGTGACTAGCTGCCCGTCGGGGCGAGGTCGAGCGCGGCGCGCATCGCGGCCACGTGCGCCGGGGTCGAGCCGCAGCAGGCGCCGATCACGCCGACGCCCAGCTCACGCATGCGGAGCGCGTACTCGGCCATGACCTCGGGCGTACCGTCGTAGTGGAAGTCGGCGCCCTCGAGGCGGGGCATGCCGGCATTGCTCTGTGCGATCAGGTGGATGCCGGCGGGCCGGCGCTCCGCCATCTGCGTCATCACCGGCCCGATCTCGTGCGGGCCGTTGCCGCAGTTGCCTCCGACGATGCGCGCGCCCAGCGCTGCCAGCTCCTCGGCGGCGCGCTCCGGGCTCACGCCCATCATCGTGTGGCCGTGCGTGTCGAACGTGAGCGTGGCGGCGACCGGGAGGCCGGGAGCCGCGTCGGCAGCCGCGCCGACGGCCGCCTCCACCTCGGCGAGGTCGCTCATCGTCTCGACGAGGATGACATCCGCGCCGCCCTCCGCGAGCGCCGCGATCTGCTCGGCGAACATCGCGCGCACCTCGGCCGGCTCCATGACGCCGAGCGGGGCGATCAGCTCGCCGCTCGGACCGACGTCGCCGAGCACCCAGCCGTCGAACCGGTCCGCCACCTCGCGGGCGATCCGGGCGCCGGCCAGGTTGAGCTCGCGCACGCGGTCGGAGAGCCCGTGAAGCGCGAGCCGGGCGCTCGTGCCGCCGAACGTGTTGGTGGTGACGAGGCGGGCGCCGGCCTCGGCGTACTCGGTGTGGATGGCCGTGATCGTGTCGGCGCGGTCGACGTTCCAGAGCTCGGCGGCGCCACCCGGCTCGATCCCGCGCGTCTGGAGCAGCGTGCCCATCGCCCCGTCGCCGAGGACGACCTCGCCCCGATCGAGCAGCTCGAACAGCTCCGCGCCGCGCCCGCTCATCCGTCCAGCATCCCCTCGAGCCGCTCGGGCGGATGCTCCTCGTCGAGCGCGGCGGCCACGCGGTCGGCGACCTCGTCGGCGCTGCCTTCGGCGTCGCGCCAGTCGTCGTGCCGCCACTGCTCGAGGTAGGCGTCGGAGCCGGCCAGACCGCGCCGCATGGCCGCGTCGTCGATGGCCTCCTGGAACCGCGGCGGCAGCTCGACCTTGGCGGTGCCTCCCGCGGCGTCGCGGGCGGTGACGAGGGACGGGATCTCGGCCCATCGCGTGACGCGGTACTCGGCCATGTCGGCGAAGTCTACGTCCGCCCCGCCACGATCCGGTAGCCGAGGTCGAGCTCGTCGAGGCCGAGCAGGCCGGCGTGCCGGCGGTGCCACACGCCCGACTCGAGATCGGCCGCGAGGCGGTCGAGCGCCGGCGCGAGCGCGTCCCCGAACCGGGCGAGATTCGAGATGCCGGCGCGGACGACCGGATCGAGGTAGGCCTCCGGCCGCCGCCAGAACGCGCCGAAGAACCCGTCGGTGCAGTCGTGCGGGACGGGGACGGGCGTCGCCTCCGCACCGGGCCCGATCAGCCGCGTGACCGTCTCGAGCGCCGGGCAGCGGGCGGCGTCCCACTCCACGGCGTCGTCCGGCAGGTACTCGGCCGAGAGCCAGAACTCCCGCGCCATGCCCGGATCCCACGTCAGGACGACGATGCGCCGTGCCACCCGGCGCATCTCGGCGAACCCGCGCCCGAGATCCGGCCAGTGGTGGATCGTGAGGACGGCAAGGGCGGCGTCGACCGCGCCGTCCGCGAGCGGGATTGCCTCGGCAGTCGCCTGGACGGCGGGGGCGAGCCCGGCCGGCCGCTGGGCGATCATGACCGCGGAAGGCTCGACCGCGAGCACCGTCTCCGGCGGCTCGTAGGAGCCCGCCCCGGCGCCGACGTTCACCACCGACCTCGCGCCGCCCAGCGCCCGCCGGATCGCGGCGTCGATCCGGGGGTCGGGCCGCCGCGTCTCCGCGTAGGTCCGGCCGATCGTGTCGTAGACCGCCATCAAGCCACCCTAGCGGCTGTCGATAACCCGGCGGATGGCGCACGACTACGACCTCCTGGTGATCGGCTCCGGCCCCGGCGGCCAGAAGGCGGCGATCCAGGCCGCGAAGCTGGGCAAGCGCGTGGCCATCGTCGACCGCCGCGAGATGGTGGGCGGCGTCTGCACCAACACGGGCACGATCCCGTCGAAGACCCTGCGCGAGGCCGTGCTGTACCTGACCGGGATGAGCGAGCGCGGGATCTACGGCCAGAGCTACCGGGTGAAGGAGGAGATCTCGTCGCAGGACGTGTTCCACCGCACCCAGCACGTCGTGCAGCGCGAGATCGACATCGTTCGCGCGCAGCTCGCGCGAAACCAGGTCGTCCTCCTGAACGGGCACGCCCGCTTCGTCGACCCGCACACGCTGTGCGTGACCGCCGCCTCCGGCGAGGAGCGCAGGGTGTCGGCGGGACGCATCGTGATCGCGGTCGGCACGCGCCCCGCGCGGCCCGCGACCGTCGCGTTCGACGGCCACCGCGTCCTGTCCTCGGACGACATCCTGAACCTCGACTGGCTGCCGAAGTCCCTCGTCGTCGTCGGCGCCGGCGTGATCGGGATCGAGTACGCCTCGATGTTCGCCGCGCTCGGCTGCAAGGTGACCGTCGTCGAGCAGCGCCGCCGCCTGCTCGAGTTCTGCGACTCGCAGATCATCGAGGCGCTCCAGTACCAGCTGCGCGACCTGAACGTGATCTTCCGCTTCGACGAGAAGGTGACCGCCGTCGAGAAGCACGAGACGGGCGCCGTCACCCACCTGGCGAGCGGCAAGCTGATCCCCGCCGACGCCGTGCTCTACTCGACCGGCCGGCAGGGCGCGACCGACACGCTCGACCTCGAGAACGCGGGTCTCGAGGCGGACGAGCGCGGCCGGATCGCCGTGAACGACCGCTACCGCACCCCGGTGAAGCACATCTACGCCGTCGGCGACGTGATCGGGTTCCCCAGCCTCGCCGCCACCTCGATGGAGCAGGGCCGGCTCGCCGCCTGCGACGCGTTCGGCGTGACCGGGCAGACCATGGGCAAGGTGCTCCCGATCGGGATCTACACCATCCCGGAGATCAGCTTCGTCGGCCGCACCGAGGAGGAGCTGACCGACGCCGCCGTTCCGTACGAGATCGGGATCGCCCGGTACCGCGAGCTGGCCCGCGGCCAGATCCTGGGGGACGCCCACGGCATGCTGAAGCTCCTCATCTCGGCGACCGACCACACGCTGCTCGGCGTCCACGCCTTCGGCACCGGCGCCACGGAGCTCGTCCACATCGGCCAGCTCCTCATGACGACCGGCGGGACGGTCGAGGTGCTCGTCGACACGATCTTCAACTACCCGACGCTGGCCGAGTCGTACAAGGTCGCGGCGCTCGACGCGGTGAACCGCCTGCGGGCGGTCGAGCGGCTCGCCGCCTGACGCTCTACCCTGCGGCCATGGCCGAGGAGCATCACGGCCGGTGCCTGTGCGGCGCCGTCCGCTACCGCGTCGCCGGCCCGCTGCGCGACGTGATCGTGTGCCACTGCGGCGTGTGCCGGCGGACGCACGGCGCGCCCGCGGCGTACAGCGCCTGCCCCCGTGACCGGCTCGAGCTCCTCGCCGACGCCGACCTTCGCTGGCACGAGCACGACGGCGCCCGGCGCGGGTTCTGCGCGGTCTGCGGCTCGCGGCTCTTCTGGGACCGGGGGCGCGCGGCGATCTCGATCGCCGCTGGAAGCGTCGACGAGCCGACCGGGCTCAGGACCAGCCACCACATCTACACCGCCCATGCGGGCGACTGGTACGACGTCCCGGACGGGAGCCCGGCCGGCACCGTGGGTTGAGGCTCAGGCGGCGGCGGTGAGCGCCGCCGTGCCGGGCGCGGCGACCGGCCGCAGGACGCGCCGGAGAGCGACGACGCAGGTCGGGTCGAACTGGGTGCCGGCGTGGCGGTCGAGCTCCGCGAGCGCCTCGTCCACCGGCCGCCGCGGGCGGTAGGGCCGGTCGGAGGTCATCGCCTCGAACGCGTCGGCGACCATGATGATCCGCGACTCGAGCGGCACCTCGTTGCCGCCCAGCCCGTCCGGGTACCCGTGGCCGTCGAGCCGCTCGTGGTGGTGCAGGATCCACTCCGCCTCCTCGTACAGCTCGGCGGCCGAGACGATGTGCGCGCCCAGGTCGGGGTGCGTCCGCATGACCGCGGCCTCGTCGGGAGTGAGCGGGGCCGGCTTCTGCAGGATCGCGTCCGAGATGCCGATCTTGCCGACGTCGTGCAGGAGGCCGGCGAGCCGGATCCGCGCGACCCGGTCGGAATCGAGGCCGAGCTCGCCGGCGATGAGGACGCACAGCTCGGCCACCGTCTCGCAGTGGCTTCTGGTGTACGAGTCCTTGGCATCGACGGCGCGCGCCAGCGCCGTGGCGAGCGTGCTCATGTGGCGCTCGTCCGGCGGCATGTCCAACCCCGGGACGAGCTCCATGTCGGGCGAGTAGACCAGCACCTCGCGGTGGCTCCGCTTCGCGGAGATGAGCGCGAGGTCGGCCCGCCGGATGAGGCCATGCTTGTCCTCGTCCGCTGCCCGCTCGCCGATCCCGGTCGTCGCGCCGGCCACGAGGCGGCGCAGGTCCTGGGCGACGCCGAAGGCGTCGATCGCCGTCGCGCCCTCGAGGACGAGCGCGAACTCGTCGCCGCCGATACGGTGGGCGCTCCCCTCGGGGGACACGGAGACCAGTCCCCGGGCGAGGCAGGTCAGGAGCTCGTCGCCGGCCTGGTGGCCGAACGTGTCGTTCGTGCGCTTGAGACCGTCGAGGTCGACGATCGCAAGCGAGAAGGCGCTCCCCTCGGCGACCAGGCGGTCGAGGCGCTCGTGGAACGCGCGGTGATTGGCGAGGCCGGTCAGGCTGTCGCGGGTCGCGGCGGCGCGAAGCCGCTCGATCTCGGCCCGGCGGGCGTCGTCCAAGCGGCGCTTGAACCGCAGGACGGCCACGACGGCGGCGGTCAGGAGCAGCCCGAGCACGAGCATGACGAGGGTCGCGCCCAGCGCCACGCCCTGCGACCGGCGGGCGCTCGAGAGGCCGGCCGCGAGCCCGGCGTGATGCGCCGCCGCGGCGCCGTTCACCTCCGACTCGATCAGGTCGAGGCGCGGCTCCACCTGTTGTGCGTTCACCCGCTTGGCGGCGACCAGGTTGAATCCCTCCGACGCCCGCATCAGCCGGCGCAGCCCGAGCTCCGTCGCGTCGACCTGAGCACGAAGCTGGACGGCGAGGGCGCGGTCGCGGCCGGCGCCGCTCCGCGCGATGGCCGGGAGCGTCCCGCGGAGACTGGCGATCGCCGCGGTGACATGGCGGTGGTTCGCGGGCGTCGGCTCGAGCTGATCCTCGCGAACCGCGAGCTCGAGCTTGGCGACGGCGAAGCGGGCCTTCCCGTAGGCCTCGCTCAGGCGGCTCTCGCGGGCGGCCGAGGCGGTCGAGGCGTCGGTCGAGAGCGCCGCCCATCCGGCGAACCCGCCGAGCGCCGCCAGCGCAACCGTCGCCGTCCCCACGATCGCGAACCGCGCACGCCGTCCTGCGGGCCGCATCCTGGGGGGCGTGGACTCCACCCGCACGCCCTCAGTGGCAGTAGTACTCGATCATGACCGACTCGATCTCGGCCCGGCCTGCGGAATCGAGCGTGACATCCACGCGGAATTCGGTGTCCGAGAGGCGCTTTGTCGCGACGACGGCGCCGCGATGGGCGCCGACGAAGTTCACCTGCGACATGACGCTCCCGGAATGCCCCTTGAGCGTGAACAGGTACGTCACCCGCGCCCGGCCGCGCGAAGTGCTGCAGCGGAGCACGGCGTGGGTCTGATGCGCCCTGCCGACCGAGCACGAGCCGCTGAAGGCCCGGGACTCCGTCGCGGTGCCCAGCTGTGCCTGGCCGCCGTACTGCTTCGGCATGACGCCGGCCGTCGCGGGTGAGGCGACAAGCACAGTCAGGAGGAGAGCGAGCGGAGCGATGAACCGTGACAACGGGGCCGCCGAGGGGTCGGAAGCGGACGGAGTCCCATCATCGCTCTTTGCGAACTGCCGCGGCGTCCCCCGAACGGGTCAAACTATGCGGCTAGCGGCGCAAGAGCGGCTTGTACTTGAGCCGATGTGGCTGGTCGGCCTCGGCACCAAGCCGGGTCCGCCGGTTCTGCTCGTACTCGTCGTAGGTGCCCTCGAACCAGACCACCTGCGATTCGCCCTCGAAGGCGAGCATGTGGGTCGCGATCCGGTCCAGGAACCAGCGGTCGTGCGAGATGACGACGGCGCAGCCGGCGAAGTCGACGAGCGCGTCCTCGAGCGCGCGCAGCGTGTCGACGTCGAGGTCGTTCGTCGGCTCGTCGAGCAGCAGCACGTTGCCGCCGGAGCGCAGGAGCTTCGCGAGATGGAGCCGGTTTCGCTCCCCGCCCGACAGATCGCCGACCCGCTTCTGCTGGTCGCCGCCGCGGAAATTGAACGAGGCCGCATACGCGCGCGAGTTGACCTCGCGCTTGCCGAGCGTGATCGTGTCCTTGCCGCCCGAGATCTCCTTCCACACCGTCGCGCCGGGCTCGAGGTCGGCCCGGGCCTGGTCGACGTAGGCGAGCTCGACCGACGGCCCCACGGCCAGCTCGCCGCCGTCGGGCGACTCCTCGCCCGCGATCATCCGAAAGAGCGTCGTCTTGCCCGCGCCGTTCGCGCCGATCACCCCGACGATGCCGCCCGGCGGGAGCGAGAACGAAAGGCCCTCGAAGAGCAGCCGGTCGCCGTACCCCTTGGCGACGTCGCGGGCCTCGACCACCTGGTCGCCGAGCCGCGGGCCGGCGGGGATGTGGATCTCGACCCGGTCGAGCTTGACGTCCGCCTCGCCGGCGAGGAGCTGCTCGTAGGACGCGAGCCGCGCCTTCGACTTGGCGTGCCGGGCCCGCGGCGCCATCCGCACCCACTCCAGCTCGCGGGCCAG
>JAICKX010000066.1 GCA_025927685.1 Thermoleophilia bacterium
CGAGGGGGCCGGCTTCACGGTCTACGACCTCGGTGTGAACGTGGCGCCCGAGACGTTCGTCGAGAAGGTGCAGGAGCACGAGCCCGACATCGTCGGCTTCTCGGCGTTCCTGACGACGACGATGCCGATGTTCAAGGCCACCATCAACGCCATCGAGAAGGCCGGCCTGCGCGAGAAGGTGATCGTGATGGTCGGCGGAGCGCCGGTGACGAAGGAGTACGCCGACGCGGTCGGCGCCGACGGCTACGCGGCCGACGCCTCGACGGCCGTCCGTCTCGCCAAGGAGCTGATCGAGCACCGCCGGGAACTGGCGCCCGCCTGATCACCGAACGCCGAAAGGGTTGATGCATGGAAACGGTTCTCCAGTCGCGGACACGAACGGTCACCATCGGTGCGGGAAGGCCGTTCTGCGTGATCGGCGAGCGCATCAACCCGACGGGGCGCAAGGCCTTCCAGGCCCAGCTCCAGGCCGGCGACATCTCCCAGCTCGACGACGACGTGGCCGAGCAGGTCGCCGGCGGCGCCGACATGCTGGACGTAAACGTCGGCGACCCGCTGGCCGACGAGATCGCGCTCATGCGGGCCGCGGTGACGCGCGTCCAGGAGCTGACCGACCTGCCGCTCGTCATCGACTCGTCGGTCATCGAGGCGCTGGAGGCCGGCCTCGCCGCCTACGAGGGCAAGGCGCTCGTGAACTCGGTGACGGGCGAGGACGGGCGGCTCGAGGCGATCCTGCCGATCGTGGCCCGTCACGGCGCGGCGGTGATCGGGCTCGCGAACGACGACGAGATCCCGATGGAGCCGAGGCGGCGGCTGGAGGTGGCCCGCAAGATCGTCTCGGCGGCGGGCGACCACGGCATCCCGCCCGAGGACGTCGTGATCGACCCGCTGGCGATGCCCGTCGGGGCCGAGCCGCGCGCCGTCACGCTGTTCCTCGAGACCGCTCGTCTGATCCGCGAGGAGCTGGGCGTGAACACGACGTGCGGCGCGTCGAACACGTCGTTCGGCCTGCCCGGCCGGCACGTGCTGAACGCCGGCTTCCTTGCCATCGCCGCGAGCCACGGCCTGACGAGCGCGATCATGGACGCCCGCTCCGAGGTCGTCGTGGACGGCGCCCGCGCCGCGGACTTCCTGCTCGGCCACGACGAGTGGGGCGCGCGCTGGATCGCCTCCCACCGGGCCAAGCAGGCGGCGGCGCAGGCGTGACGGACGCGGCCGTCGAGTCGGGGACGGGCCGCGTCCGTCTCAGCTTCCGGCCCGAGGGCGGCGAGGTGCGGGTGCCGGCGGGGACGACGGTGTTCGACGCCGCCTCGTGGAACGGCATCGCCATCGACTCCACCTGCGGCGGCCACGGGACGTGCCGCAAGTGCAAGGTGCGCGTGGTCTCGGGCGACGTCCCGATCGATGCGGTCGACCCGCGCGCGTTCAGCCCCGACGAGCTCCGTGACGGCTGGCGGCTGGCCTGCCGCGCGGCTGCCGCGCACGATCTCGAGATCGACGTCCCGCCGCTCCAGACCCGTCCGAAGGCGGCGCTCGTCGGCGTCGGCCGCCACGTCATCCTGCGCCCGTCGGTGCAGAAGCGGCACGTCGTGATGGAGGAGCCGTCGCTCGAGGACCAGGCCTCCGATCTCGAGCGGATCGCGCGGGCGGTCGACGACATCGCGCTCACCTTCCATCCGGCGGCGGTCCGCACCTTGGGCCGGAGGCTCCGGCAGTCAAGCTTCGACGTGACGGTCGTGATCTGCGACGAGCTCGTGATCGACGTCGAGCCGGGCGACACCACCGAGCAGCGCCACGCGATCGCCTTCGACCTCGGCACCACGACCGTCGTCGCGACGCTGCTCGACCTGAACACGGGCCAGCCGCTCGCGGTGCGCTCGATCCTGAACCGGCAGCAGCCGTTCGGGGCGGACGTCATCTCGCGCGTCTCGGCCACAATGCTCGACCCCGACGCGCTCGAGACGCTCCAGGCCCGGGCCGCCGAGACGCTGAACCTGCTCGCGGGCGAGGTGTGCGAGGAGGCCGGCGTCGATCCGGCCGGCGTGTACGAGATGGTGCTGTGCGGCAACGTCACGATGACCCAGATCGCGCTCGGCATCGACCCGGAGCCGCTGGCGGTCGCGCCGTTCATCGTGGCGGCCCGCCGGCTGCCGCCGGTGACGGCCGTCGACTTCGGCGTCCACATCCACCCGCGCGCGCCGGCGTTCGTGTTCCCGGCGCTCGGCGCCTACGTGGGCGGCGACATCGTCTCCGGCATGCTCGCGACCGGCCTCACCCGCGATCGCCGCCTGCGCCTCTTCATCGACGTCGGCACGAACTCCGAGATCGCGCTCGGCTCGAACGAGCGTGTGGTGGCGACCGCCGCGCCGGCCGGCCCGGCGTTCGAGGCGGCCCAGATCCGCTGCGGGATGCGGGCCGCCGAAGGTGCGATCGAGGGCGTGAAGATCGCGGGCGACGACCTCGCGCTCGAGGTGATCGGCGACGCGGCGCCCGTCGGCATGTGCGGGTCCGGCCTGGTCGACGCGGTCGCCCAGCTCGTCTCCGCCGGCCTCCTCGACCACTCCGGCCGCTTCGTGCCCGACGAGGCGGCCGCCGAGATCCACCCCGGCCTTGCGCCGCGGCTGGTCAAGGTCGGCGAGGAGCGGGTCTTCGTGCTCGCCTGGCGCGGCGACGACCCCGCGAACGCCGTCTACCTCTCGCAGCGCGACGTGCGCGAGCTCCAGTTCGCGAAGGCCTCGATCGCGACCGGCTGGCACATCCTCCTGACCGAGCTCGGGGTGAGCGAGGCCGACATCACGCAGGTGCTCCTGGCGGGCAGCTTCGGCTCCTACCTCTCGCCGGCCAGCGCCGTCAAGATCGGGCTCGTGCCGAAGCTGCCGCTGCCGCGCATCGTCTCGGCCGGGAACGTCGCCGGCGAGGGCGCGAAGATGGCGGCGCTCTCCCTGCGGGAGCGGTCGGCGGCAGACGCGATCCTCGACGAGGTCGAGTACGTCGAGCTGTCGGGCCGGTCGGACTTCAACGACATGTTCGTCGACCAGCTGGCGTTCCCGGGATGAGGCGGGTCGGCGTCATCGCCTGCGGTGCGCTCGCCCTGCACGTGAAGGCGATCGCCCGCCGGCGCGGCTGGCCCGTCGACGTCCACCCGCTGCCGCCCGAGCTGCACAACCGGCCCGAGCTGATCGCCCCGGCGGTCGCCGACCTGGCCGGCGAGCTGGACGGCGAGTACGAGCGGCTCGTCGTGGCCTACGCCGACTGCGGCAGCCGCGGCGCGGTCGACGACGTCGGCCTGCCGCGACTCGCGGGCGGCCACTGCTACGACGTCTTCGCGGGCCAGGAGGTGCGGGCGGCGATGGAGGAGGAGCCCGGGACGTACTTTCTGACGGACTTCCTGGCGCGGACGTTCGATCGCACGGTCTGGCGCTCGCTCGGGCTCGACCGGCACCCGGAGCTCCGCGACGACTACTTCCGCCACTACCGCCGCGTCGTCTACCTCGCCCAGCGGCCCACGCCGGAGCTGCGGGCGGCGGCCGCCGAGGCGGCGGCGAAGCTCGGCCTGCCGCTGGAGGAGCGGGCGGTGGGCGAGGGCGGGCTCGAGCGCCGGCTCGAGGAGCTCGTGGAGGGGGCCGCCCATGGCTGAGGCCGTGACGACGCGGGCCGCGCTCCTGCCGGCCGCGGGGACGCCGCTTCGGGTGGTCGAGCTCGACCTGGCTCCGCCCGGCCCGGGTGAGGTGCGCGTGCGCCTCCACGCGAGCGGCGTCTGCAGCGACGACCTGAACGCGATCGACGGATCGGTCGAGATCCCCTGCCCGGTCGTCCCCGGCCACGAGGGCGCGGGCGTCGTCGAGGAGATCGGCGTGGGCGTGCGCGGGCTGGCCGTCGGCGACCACGTCGCCCTCTCGTGGGCGCCCTACTGCGGCAGCTGCGAGCAATGCCTGCGCGACCTGCCCCACCTGTGCGGCACCGCCTGGCCGCTCATGCTCGCGGGCGGCATGCTCGACGGCACGACCCGGCTGTCGTTCGGCGGCGCGGTCGTCCACCACTACTGCTTCCTCTCGTCCTTCGCCGAGCGGGCGGTCGTCCCGGAGCGCTCGTGCGTGCGGATCCCCGCCGAGGTGCCGTTCGAGATCGCGGCGCTGGTGGGCTGCGCGGTGACGTCGGGCGTGGGCGCGGTGTGGCGGACTGCCGGCGTGCGCCCCGACGAGCGGGTCGCCGTCTTCGGGTTGGGCGGCACGGGCATGTCGGCCATCCTGGGGGCGGTCGTCGCCGGCGCGTCCGACATCGTGGCGGTCGACGTCCTGCCCGAGCGGCTCGAGCACGCGCGTGCGGCGGGCGCGACGGCGACCGTCGTGTTCGACGGCGCGCCGGAGGATGCCGCGGAGGCCGTGGTCGCAGCCAGCGGCGGCGGGGTCGACTACGCGTTCGAGTCCCGCGGCCGGCCCGCCGCTGTGCGGGCGGCGTTCCTGTCGACGCGGGCGCGGGGTGCGGTCGTGATGATGGGCGTCCCGCGCGGCGACGCCGAGATCTCGCTTCCCGCCATCACCATCCCCCGCATGGAGCGGCGTGTCCTCGGCTCGATCTACGGCTCCTCGCGGCCCGACCGGGACTTCCCCGAGATCCTGAACCTCTACCTGCGCGGGCGGCTCCCGCTCGAGCGGCTGATCTCGCACCGGATGCCGCTCGACCAGGCAGACGACGCGGTGGCGGCGGTTCGCTCCGGCGAGGCCACCCGCGCCGTCCTCAAGCTCGCGTAGCGAGACTACCCGGCGTGGACACGCGGATGCCGTCCGACCGCGAGGTGCTGGCGCTGGCGCTGCCGGCGCTCGGGGCGCTGGTGGCGGAGCCGCTCTACGTCCTCGGCGACACCGCGATCATCGGCCACGTCGGCACCGTGCCGCTGGCGGGGCTGGCGCTCGCGGGCCTCCTGCTGTCGGAGATCCTCGGGTTCTGCACCTTCCTCGAGTACGGCACCACCGCCCGCGCGGCGCGGCTCTACGGCGCCGGCCAGCTCGAGGCCGCGCTCGACGCCGGCGTGCAGGCCACGTGGCTCGCGCTCGGGACGGGCGTGATCCTGGTCGCCGGCGTCGAGCTCGCGGCCGCGCCGGCGCTGCACGCCATGGCCGGCGGGTCGACGCCGGCCTCCGCGCAGGGGCTGGAGTGGATCCGGATCGCCGCGCTGGGCGCGCCCTTCGTGCTCGTCACGGCCGCCGCCCAGGGCTGGATGCGCGGGTTCCAGGACACCCGGACTCCGCTCTACGTGATCGGCGCCGCCAACCTGGCGTCCATCTGCCTCTCGGCCGGGCTCGTGTTCGGTCTCGACCTCGGGATCCGCGGCTCGGCGATCGCGAACGTGGTCGCGCAGACCGCATCGGGCCTGCTCTTCCTCGTCCTGCTCGTCCGCCGCGGCGCGCCGCTCGCCCCGTCCTGGCCGCGGATCCGCCGTCAGCTCGCGTCCGCCCGCGATCTGGGCCTTCGCACGGTCGCGTTCTTCGTCGCCTTCACCGTGGCGGCGTCGGTCGCGGCCCGCGCCGGAGACGCCGCGCTCGCGGCGCACCAGATCGGGGCACAGCTCTGGTTCTTCACGGCCCTCTTCCTCGACGCGACCGCGATCGCCGCCCAGGCCCTGATCGGCAGGCTCCTCGGGGCGGGCGCGACGGACGTCGCCCATGCCCTCGCGCACCGCCTGCTCTGGGCCGGGACGATCCTGGGCGTGGGCTTCGCGGCGATCCTGGCGGCCGGCTACGCCGTCATCCCGGCGCTCTTCACCTCCAGCGGGCCGGTGGCCCACCAGGCGCACGTCCTGTGGCCCTGGCTGGTGGTGATGATGCCCGTGAACGGCTGGCTCTTCGCGCTCGACGGGGTGCTCTTCGGCGCGGGCGACCTGCGGTTCATGCGCAACGTGACGGTGCTCGCGGCTCTCGCGGGCTACGTGCCGATCGCGCTCCTGACGGCGAAGGAGGGGTGGGGCCTCACCGGGATCTGGATCGGCCTCTCGTCGTTCGTGTGCATCCGGGCGGCGGTCGGCGCGGCCCGGTATCGCGGCCGGCGCTGGCTGGTCGGCGGGGCGACGCTCGCCGACGAGGCCGCCTAGATCGCCTCGATCTTCTCGACGTACCAGACGACCCAGGCGCCCTCGGTGCGCTCGGCCTGGACGACGCGCGCGTCCGGCGGCAGCGGCACCTGGCAGAACTCGCGCGACATGCCGCGCACCTCGCCGATCGACTCCTTCTGGACGGCGCTGAGCGGGACGACGATGCGGGCGAGGACCGGCATCTCGGTCGCCTGGCGCAGGTCGACGTTGTGCTCCATGACGGCGGGTTTCGGCGCCGCCGCTCGGACCCCTTCCGTCAGCCGATCGGGAGCGCGGCGAGCGGGATCTGCATCTCGTCGGGCGAGAGACCGCCGTGGTGGCCGCGGAACTGCATGTCGAACCGGCCCGGCTCGCGCCACCAGGCCGACTCGCCCGGCCGCGGCAGGACGACCACGTCCCCGACCCGCTCGCGCAACCTGGGGCCGGCATCGCCGAAGAGGCCCTCGGCGATGAGGCCGGCGGTCGGACGGACGGATGCCGTGTCGCCGAGCAGCCCCTCGAGCAGGGCGACCACGTCGTCGATGCGATCCGGGAGGACGTGCAGGAAGAGGTCGCGGGCGGAGCCGGCCGGCGCCAGCGGGCGCCCGTCGCTGCCGCGCCGCAGGTGCCGGGTCAGCTCCGGCAGGCGCTCGTTCACGAACGCGGTGGTCGCGGGATGGACGCGAACCTGGCCGTGGTCGGCGGTGACGAGGAGCAGTGTCTCGCCGCCCCCGCGCAGCAGCTCCGCGAGCCGGGCGAGCCCGTCGAGGACGCGTCCGGCCGCCGCGTCGTGGGCGTCGGAGAAGGGGCCGGAGTCGTGCCCGGCGGCGTCGACGTCGTCCACGTAGGCGACGACGTACGTGGGGCCGCCGGTGCAGGCCGCGAACACCTCGCCGATCCAGCCGTCGCCCGCCGTGAACGGCCATACGGCGGCGCCGCGCAGCGTCGCGCGGCTGAAGCTGGTGTCGGCGATGGCCGCGTGCTGGACGGCATGCGACGGCACGCCGGCCGCGGCCAGCCGCCGGTAGATCGTCTCCGGCGGGTAGAGGGCGCCCGGGTCGAGCGCGGAGCCTCTCAGCGTCTCGCGCTCGTCGTCGCCGGCGTAGGAGAAGAGCAGCGAGGCGATCAGGCGGTCGAGGGCCGGCTCGTACTGGAACCACTCGTAGATGCCGCTCTGGCCGACGGGGAGGCCGGTGTGGAGCGTGGTCATGTGGGCCGCCGTCGTCGACGGGAACTGCGACGTGAGCTGTGCCAGCACGCCGTCGGCGGCGACGCGGCGCAGGAACGGGTGGTCCGAGTGTCGCTCCGCGACCGACCAGCCGAAGGCATCGACGACGACCAGCACGATCCTCGCCCAGCGGCGGTCGAGGCGACCCAGGACGGCGGCGTCGAGCCCGCCGCTCCCCTCGCCGGTCAGGAGCCGCTCGACGGTGGCCGGGATGTCGGCGAACGACCGGCCGCCGTATGCGGGGCGCACCTCCTCCACGCCGGAGCTACTCGGAGCGGGCGCTGGCCCGCGGGCGGCGGCCGCGCGTCCCCGGGAGCGAGCGGGCGAACCTGCGCGTGGCCCGCTCGTCGACGAACATGACGATCGGGCCGTGTGCCACCAGCCCCTCGGGTGCCCGCTCCTTGATGAGGTCGGGCAGGAATTGCTCGACCAGCCACTCGCGCCCGTGGGCGACGCTGGCGTGGACGAGGACGCGCACGAGGTCGTCGTCGAGCACCTCCAGCTCGGTCACCTCAGGCCGGCGCACGAACCGGGTCGGACCGGCGGGAACGATGCGCGCCACCTCCTCGATCACCCGCCGGCAGTCCTCGCCGTCTGTCGCCATCAGCTCGATCTCGACCTCGCGCACACCTTTGGGCAGGACGCGTGCCGCGTAGATCGCGGAGTTGTTCACGCGGATCGTCTCGCCCGTTACCGCGCGCAGCGTCGTCGAGCGAAGCGACAGCTCCTCGACCACCCCGGACAGCGACCAGGGCTCGATCGTGATCGTGTCGCCGACCGAGAACCAGCCCTCGAAGAACATGAGGAACCCTGCGAGGATGTCCGTCAGGAACCGCTGCCCGGCGAAGCCGATCAGGACGACGATCAGCGACGCGCCCGCCAGCGCGGTAACGCGTGAGAAGCCCGAGACCTGGACGAACGAGAACGCGACGGCCAGGCCGAACGCGACGTATCGGACGGTGGTGCGGACGAGCGAGACCGCCGTGTCGCGCCGCTTCAGGCCGCGCAGCGCGGCCGTGTCGTCGGGGGAGGGGCCGGCGTCGCCATGGCGGCGCTCCCACCAGCGGGTGACGACCTCGGCGACCCGGCCGGAGCCCTTGGCGACGACCCAGGCGAGCACGAACGCGCCGACGACGAGCGCAGCCGTGCGCCAGTCGCCGCTCAGCGGCACCGTGTTCTCGATCGTGCCCATGACCTCAGGGACGGTAGCGCCGCCGCCCGCCGGGATCGGTCAGGCGACAGTCACGTCGTCGCAGAGGTAGACGTCCTGGATCGCGTTCAGGAGCGCGATGCCCTCGTCCATCGGCCGCTGGAACGCCTTGCGCCCGCTGATCACCCCCATGCCGCCGGCCCGCTTGTTGACGACCGCCGTGAAGACCGCGTCGTGCATGTCGCTCTCGCCGGACGACGCGCCGCCGGAGTTGATGAGCCCGGCCCGGCCCATGTAGCAGTTCGCAACCTGGTATCGGGTCATGTCGATCGGGTGGTCGGTCAGGAGGTCGGAGTAGACGCGCTTGTCCGTCTTGCCGAACTTCAGGTCGAGGAAGCCGGGCGCCGCGGTTTCGGGTGCCTTCTGCTTGATGATGTCGGCCTCGATGGTCACGCCCAGGTGGTTGGCCTGGCCGGTCAGGTCGGCGGCGGCGTGGTAGTCGTGACCGCTCCCGTTCGAGGTGGTGTTGAACGCGGAGTTGCGCAGGTAGCACCAGAGCACCGTCGCCATCCCGAGCTCGTGGGCGGCCTGGAACGCGGCCGAGACCTCCTGGATCTGGCGCTTCGACTCCGGCGATCCGTAGTAGATCGTCGCACCCACGGCGACGCAGCCCTGGTCGCGCGCCTGCTTGACCGACGCGAACATGATCTGGTCGTACGCGTTCGGGTACGACAGGAACTCGTTGTGGTTCAGCTTGAGCAGGAACGGGATGCGGTGCGCGTACCGGCGGGCGGTCGCACCGAGCGCCCCGAGCGTCGACGCCACGGCGTTGCACCCGCCCTCGATCGCAAGCTGCACGATCCGCTCGGGGTCGAAGTAGTCGGGGTTCTTCGCGAACGACGCGCCGGCGGAGTGCTCGACCCCCTGGTCGACCGGCAGGATCGACAGGTAGCCGGTGCCGGCGAGGCGCCCGCCGTCGAGCAGCGTCTGGATCGAGCGCAGGACGGGCGTCGGCCGGTCGCTGGCCGCGACCAGGCGGTCGACGAAGTCCGGCCCCGGCAGGTGCAGCCGTTCGGCGGGGATGGTCGCGCACTCGTGGGAGAGCAGCGACTCCGCGTCGTCACCGAGGATCGACTCGATGGCGGCGAGATCGGATGAGGAGGCGATTGCCATGTGCCGGCTCCTTTCTGCGGCGAGAGACGCAGCATACGTCCGTCATGGCCTTCCGAGAACCGGGCGGCGTGAAACATTGGCATCAGGCACCGCTGTTTCAGGCCGGGTCGGTGGGTTCGAGCGCGCGGCGGCGGAGGATGCGCTCGTCGCCCACCCGGCGCGTGACGCCGCGCGCGTCGAGCGCTTCCAGCAGGCCCTGCGCGAACTTCCGCGAGATCCCGAGGCGGTCGCGGAGCTGGGCGAGGGTGACCCGGCCGGTTGCTCCTGCCAGCTCCACGACCGCGCCCTGCGCGGTCGCGAGCGCGTCCGCCGTGAAGGCCAGGTCTCGGCCGGCGCGCACCGCGCGCCCGGTCTCGACCAGGTGGGCGACGGCGCGCTCGTCACCCGGGCCGATCGCCGGCGGCGTGAGCGGCGTCGCGGCCAGCCGCGCGTAGAGCTCCTCCACACCGGCGGGCGGCGGCTCGGGCTCGCGCAGATGCTCAGGCTCGGCGGCCGGCGGCGGGGCCGCGCGGCGGACGCGCGGCGGGCTGGGGTCGGTGACGACACCGCCGGCGACGGTCATGGCCGGGCCGGTCAGCCGCACGACGACGTGGTCGCCGGCCGCCGCGACCGTCCGGGCCCGGAGCCGGAGCTGCACGCGGCCGCCGGTGCCCGGCGCGAGCTCGCCCCCGCCGCGGACGGCGACCCGCGCCGGGATCTCGGCGGTGCCGTGGTGCACCATCACCGGGTCGCCGTTCCGCAGCGCGCGCGGCGCCGAATCCAGCACGTGCAGGTCGGCCTCGAGCCGGTAGGTCTCGGCGAAGGCCGCAGGTGTCGCGACGACATGGCCGCGCCGCGCCTGGGCGCGCTCGACCCCGACCAGCGCGAGCGCGACCCGCTGTCCGGCGGCGGCGCGCTCGGCCGGCCGGTCGTGCACCTGGACGCTTCGCACCCGTGCCTCGCGCCCGCCCGGCAGGATCGCCACGCGGTCCCCGGCGGCGACGGTCCCTGACCACAGCGTGCCGGTGACGACGGTGCCGATCCCCCGCAGCGAGAAGGAGCGGTCGACCGGGAGCCGCACCGGCCCGTCCGCCGGCCGGCTCGCCGCCGCCCCCGCGACCCGGTCGAGCGCGACTCGCAGCTCGTCGAGCCCGGCGCCGGTGCGGGCCGATACCTCGACGACCTCGGAGCCGGCATACGGGCCGCCGTCCAGGAGCTCCGCGATCTCGAGCCGGGCCAGCTCCGCGCCCTCGTCCTCGACGAGGTCGCGCTTCGTGAGCGCGACGACGCCGGCCGGGATGCCGAGCAGGCGGACGATGGCGGCGTGCTCGCGGGTCTGCGGCATGACGCCGTCGTCGGCGGCGACGACGAGCAGGAAGAGGTCGATCCCGGTCGCCCCCGCCACCATGGCGCGGATGAACCGCTCGTGGCCGGGGACGTCGACGACCGACAAGTGGCGCCCGGAGGGCAGCTCGAGCGGCGCGTAGCCGAGCTCGATCGAGATGCCGCGCGCCTTCTCCTGCGGCAGCCGGTCCGTGTCGACGCCCGTGAGCGCCGCGACGAGCGCGGTCTTGCCGTGATCGATGTGGCCGGCGGTGCCGAGGGTCAGAGGCTGATCCGCAGGCACTCCTCGTCCGTGAGCGTGCGGCAGTCGAGCAGCACGCGCCCCTCCTGGACGCGGGCCACGACGGGCGGCTCGCCGGCGCGCAGCGCCGCGGCGAGGCCGTCGCCGCCGTCGAGGGCGCACGCGAAGCTCTCGAGCTCGAGCAGCGGCACCGCGCCGCCGCCGACACGGGCCGTCGTCGGGACCACCGCGCCGCCCAGCCTCGCGGCCAGGCGCTCCGCGCGCTCCCGCACGGCATCCGCGGGCTCCGCCACCGCGCGCAGCACCGGCACCTCGCGCAGCGCCCGGGCCGGATCGCGGTAGAGCTCGAGCGTCGCCTCGAGCGCCGCCAGCGAGAGCTTGTCGATGCGGACGGCGCGCGCCAGCGGATGGCGGCGGATGCGGGCCACCGCCTCGGCCGCGCCGACGATGATGCCGGCCTGGGGGCCGCCGAGCAGCTTGTCGCCCGAGAAGCAGACGACGGTCGCGCCGGCCTCGACGCTCGAGCGGGCGGTGGGCTCGTCGGCGAGATCGGGCAGGTCGATGAGCTGGCCCGAACCGAGGTCGTCGATCACCGGAACGCCGTGCTCCGCGGCGAGCGCGCACAGCTCGTCGAGCGACGGCGCCTCCGTGAACCCGACCATGCGGAAGTTCGACTGGTGGACGCGCAGCACGGCGGCGGTCTCCGGCCCGAGCACCCGGGCGTAGTCGCCGATCCGGGTCCGGTTCGTGGAGCCGACCTCGACGAGCCGGGCGCCGGACTGGGCCAGGACCTCGGGGATGCGAAAGCCGTCCCCGACCTCGATCAGCTCGCCGCGGCTGATCGGCACCTCGCGCCCGCCGGCGAGCGCCGCCAGCGCCAGCATGACGGCGGCGGCGTTGTTGTTCACGGCCATGCCGTCCTCGGAGCCGGTCAGCTCGGCCAGGATCGCGGCCAGGTGCAGGTGGCGCGAGCCGCGCGCGCCCGCCTCCAGGTCGTACTCGAGGTTCGAGTAGCCGCTTGCGACCGCGGCGGCCCGCTCGACGGCCGCGGCGGCGAGCGGCGCCCGGCCCAGGTTCGTGTGCACGACGACGCCGGTGGCGTTGAGGGCCGGGCGCAGGCTGGGCGGCCGGCCGAGCAGCCGCGCGGCCTCGGCAAGGAGGGCCTCCGGCCCCTCCGCGACGCCGCGGCCCCGGGCGCTCGCCAGCGCCGCCCGGATCGCGGTGAGCGTCGCGGGGCGGCCGTGCCGCTTGACCAGGCCGGCGGCGAGCGGCTCGCTCAGGAGCGTGTCGACCGACGGCAGGCCTCGCAGCGGGTGATCGGCCATGGTGCAATTCTATGTCTCGGTGCCGAGGCAGAGACGTCCGACCCTCTATGCGATGCAGTCGTTCGGCCGCCGGCGGCGGCCGCGGAGGCTGCCGGCCGCGCATCCGTTGCCCCTGCTCGCCGTCGTGGTGGCGTCCGCGCTCCTCGCCACCTCGGCGTTCGTCACCCACCGGCTGTGGCCGCTCACCGACCGGGCCGCGGGCGCGATCGACGCTCCGGGGCTGACCGCGCCGGGCCCCGGCGGGCCGGGAGGGGCCCCGAAGGTGGAGCTGGTCGCCGGCCCGCCGGCCGGCCGGCCGAAGCGCATCCGGGCCCGCGCGGCCATCGTCGTCGACCGCACGAGCGGGCGCGTCCTGTGGCAGAAGGGCGCGCACCGGCGCCTGCCGGTCGCGAGCCTGACCAAGCTCATGACGGCGCTCGTCGCGCTCGACCGTAAGCCCGACGCGTCGTTCCAGGTGACGCCCGCCATGACCGGCGTCCCCGGCTACACGCTCGGCCTGCGAGCCGGCGACCGGGTGACCGAGCGTCGCATGCTCGCTGGGGCGCTGATCGCCTCGGCAAACGACGCGGCCAACGCGCTCGCCGTCCATCACAGCGGCTCGGTCGCCCGGTTCGTGCGCCGGATGAACGCGGAGGCGCGCACGCTCGGGCTCCGCGACACCCACTACTCGAACCCGTCCGGGATCTACGACACGGGGAACGGCTCGTCCGCCTGGGATCAGGCGACGCTCTCGCTGCGCGTGCTCGAGCAGCCGCTGCTGCGGCGGATGGTCGGGTCGAAGGCCTATACGGCGAGCCCGACCGCCTCGTACATCAGCCGGAACACGCTGCTCTGGGACTATCGTGGGGCGATCGGAATCAAGACAGGCCAGACGACCGCGGCGGGGAACTGCATCGCAGCCGCCGCCAAGCGGCAGGGCCGGTCGATCGTGGTCGTCCTGCTCCACGTCGAGGGGGACGAGTTCCGGACGGCCGGCCGCCTGCTCGACTGGGGGTTCCGCCACGGCGGCTGACGCCCCGACGCTGCTCGCGCAGCTCACGGACCTGCACATCGAGGTCGGGCCGGGGGACGGCGCCGCCGCCCGGGCGGCGGCCGCGGCCGTCGATGCGGTGCGGGCGCTCCGGCCCGCGCCGCACGCCGTCCTCGTCACGGGCGACGTGGCCGAGTCGGGCACGGCACGCGAGTACGAGCGGGCCCGCGAGCTCCTGGCGCCCCTGGGGCTGCCGGTGCACGTGCTGCCGGGAAACCACGACGATCCCGACGCGCTCGCGGCCTCGCTGGGCTGGGAGGAGCCGCACGGGTACGCGGTGCGCGTCGATGGGCTCCGGCTGGTCGCGCTCGACAGCACCCGGCCGGGCGAGGACGACGGCCTGCTCTCGAGCGAGCGGCTGGCGTGGCTCGAGGCCGAGCTCGCGGCCGACTCCACGCCGACCGTCGTCGCGATGCATCACCCGCCGCTCCTCACCGGGATCGACTCGCTCGACGAGCTCGGCATCCCCGCCGAGCAACGGGCGGCGCTCCGGTCGGTGCTCGCCGCCCACCCGCACGTGCTTCGCGTCGTCGCCGGGCATGTGCACCGGGCGGCGTTCGGGACGCTCGGCCCGTGCGGCGTCGCCGCCGCGCCGGCGGCGTACCTCGAGGCGCGGCTCGAGATCGGCGGCACGATCCTCGACCTCGAGGAGGCCGCGCCCGGGTTCGCGCTCCATGTCGCGCTCGGCGACGCGTGCACGACCCACGTTCAGCGGGTCACGACGGCGGCGTGATGTACGCCGCGTGCATACCGATGACGAGGGCCGCGGCGAGCCCGAGGTAGACGGCCGCGATCGCGGTCCGCTGCGGCCAGGTGACGTCGTGGTAGGCGCGGAACTCGGGCTCATGGCGCCGGTTCCAGCGCCGGTAGAGCTCGTACCCGCCCAGCAGCAGCACGAGCAGGGCGAAGAAGTTGTGGTACGCGAAGAAGAAGAGCGCGACCATGAAGAGGCCCAGGAACCAGAACGCCGGATGCAGCGCGGACACCGCCCGGCCGCCGTCGAAGGGCACGATCGGCACCAGGTTGAACAGGTTCAGGAGGAAGCCGACGTACGCGAGGCCGCGCAGCAGGTTGGAGTCGGTCTCCTCGGCCCAGACGAGCACCGCCAGCGCGCCTGCGCTCCCCAGGACCGGCCCGGCGAGCCCCACCTTGGCCTCGGTCCAGGCGTTCCCGGGCATCTCCCTCATCGCGACCATGGCGCCGAGGAACGGGATGAACATCGGTGCCGAGGCCGCGATGCCCTCCCGCCGGAGCTGGATCACGTGGCCCATCTCGTGGACGAGCAGGAGCAGCACGAACCCGACGCCGAACGCCCAGCCCCATGCCCACGCGTAGAGCGCGGCCGAGATCAGGAAGCTGAACAGGAACTTGAACTTGAAGAGGAACGCGAGGTTCCCGAGGAGCTTCAGGATGAGGACGCCGCCCGCGGCGATGCCGCCGCCGGCACGCCGAAGCAGGCCGCGGTGCTCCTGCACCGGGCTTCGGAACGGCGGGTCGTCGGGCGGGGCCGGCGGCAGCGTCCCGGTCGACGCCTCGCGCGGCTCCCACGGGTCGTACGTCATGGTCTCAGAGTAGCCGTCACGGGTCGGATGTCCATGTGCGGCCGTGTCACGTTCCCTCGCGCCCGATCCATTCCTCGCCTCCCTCGAAGACCTCCTTCTTCCAGATCGGCACCGTCTGCTTGAGCGTGTCGATCGCCTCCCGGCAGGCGTCCATCGCCGCGCCCCGGTGGGCGGCCGAGACGGCGATGACGACGCTGGCCTCGCCGAGCGGCACGTGCCCGGTGCGATGCGCCATGGCGACGCGGAGGACGTCGTGCCGGCCGCGGACGACGCCGGCGATCCGGGCCATCTCGGCCTCTGCCATCTCGGGATAGGCGTCGTACTCGAGGTGGGTGACGGTGCGCCCGCGGCTGTGAAGGCGGGTGATCCCGACGAACGTGGCGACCGCGCCCGCGCCGGGGTCCGCCACCTCGGCGACGACGGCGTCCAGGTCGAGCGGCCCGGCGTGGACCCGGAACGCGCCGCCCGAGACCGGGGGGATGACGGCCACCTCGTCGCCGGCCGAGAGAGCGTCGCTGCGGCCGGCGTACTCCCGGTTTCGGGCATAGGCGATGCCGGGCGGCTCGTCGCCGAGCTCCAGCCGCGGCCACACGTCGCCGACGGCCGCGCCGTCGGGGACCTCGACCTCGCGCTCCGACCAGCCGGCGCGCTCGCGCAGCGCTGCGAAGAGCCTGACCGTGATCCGCATGCCCGCAGCGTATCGACGCTCGCCGCTCGCCGCCCTCGGCCCGCCCTCTATCGTTCCGGGGCATGACGAAGCCGGTCTACGGCCCCGACGACGCCCCGGCCGGGCGCCCGCCTCCGGGCGAGTTCCCCTACACGCGGGGCATCCGCCCGGAGGGGTACCGCGGCCGGCCGTGGACGATGCGCCAGTACGCCGGATTCTCGTCCGCCGAGGACACGAACCGCCGCTTCCGGCTCCTGCTCGACCGCGGCCAGACGGGCCTCTCGGTGGCATTCGACCTGCCGACCCAGCTCGGGCTCGACTCCGACGACCCGTTCGCGCTCGGCGAGGTCGGCCGCACCGGCGTCGCCATCGACTCGCTGGTCGACATGCGGCTCCTGCTCGACGGGATCCCGCTCGGCGAGGTCTCCACCTCGATGACGATCAACGCGCCGGCGTCGCTCCTGCTCCTGCTCTACGAGCTCGTGGCCGAGGAGCAGGGCGTCGAGCCCGCGGCCCTCTCCGGCACGATCCAGAACGACATCCTGAAGGAGTACATCGCCCGCGGGAACTACATCTTCCCGGCCCGTCCGAGCATGCGCCTCACGGTCGACACGTTCCGGTACTGCACCGAGCGGCTGCCGCGCTGGAACACGATCTCGATCTCGGGCTACCACATCCGCGAGGCGGGATCGACGGCCGTGCAGGAGCTCGCCTTCACGATCGCGAACGGCATCGCGTACTGCGCAGCCGCGGTCGAAGCCGGCCAGTCGCCCGACGCGTTCGGTGCGCGCCTCTCCTTCTTCTTCAACGCG
>JAICKX010000165.1 GCA_025927685.1 Thermoleophilia bacterium
CGACCATGCCGTTGACGCGGACGCGCGCGAAGCCGCTCTTGCGCGCTTCGTCGAACAGCTCGACGAAGGTGCCCTTGCGGTTGTCGGCCTTCGGCGCGAGCAGCGTGAGCTTCGACTTCGACGGCAAGCCCATGAGCTCGTCGACGATCTCGGCCGCCGAGCGTGCCGCCACCCCGCCGCCGCACTGCGGGCAGCGCTGCTCGCCGGCGCGGGCGTAGAGGACGCGGAGGTAGTCGTAGATCTCGGTGACGGTGCCGACCGTCGAGCGCGGGTTCCGGGTGGTCGTCTTCTGGTCGAGCGAGGTCGCCGGCGAGAGGCCCTCGATCGAGTCCACGTCGGGCTTGTCCATCTGGCCCAGGAACTGGCGCGCGTACGCCGAGAGCGACTCGACGTAGCGCCGCTGGCCCTCGGCGTAGAGCGTGTCGAAGGCCAGGCTCGACTTGCCCGACCCCGAGAGCCCGGTGATGACGACGAGCCGCTCGCGCGGCAGCTCGACGGTGAGGTCGCGCAGGTTGTGCTCCCGCGCACCCCGGATGACGATGGCGTCCCGCCCCACAGGCTCAACGCTAGCAGGCGCCCGGCCGTCGAACAAGTGTTCGGGAGGTACACTCTTCGCTGTGACTGGGTTCATCTAGCGCTAGGCCTCTCGAGGCAGCGTTCACGCGCCCGAGCGGCGTGCCCGTGGCCCTCCTTCTCGGCCTCTGCCCCGCAGATGCCGACACGAGGAGGTGCCCCAGTGGCGCGCCGACGAGTTCCCCTGCGCCGCCTCGAGAGCGAGGTTGCGCGGCGGTTTCCCGACATCCCCGACCCGGTGGGCGAGATCGCCGCGGGCCGGATCGCGGTCGACGGCCGCGTGGCGGCCAACCCGGCCACGCTCGTGCGGCCGCAGGCATCGGTCGCCCGCGTCGTCCACGTGCCGCTGCGCGGCGAGGCGAAGCTGCGGGCGGCGCTGACCGCGTTCGGCCTCGACCCGGCCGGCCGCGTCGCCGTCGACTGCGGCGCGGCGGCCGGAGGCTTCACCCGCGTGCTGCTCGACGCGGGCGCCCGGCGGGTCTACGCCGTCGATGTCGGCTTCGGCCAGCTGCGCGGCCGGCTGCGGGCCGACCGGCGCGTCGTGGCCCTCGAGCGGACGAACATCGCCGACCTCGACGCGCGGCGGGTGCCCGACGCGGTCGAGCTGATCACGATCGACCTGTCGTATCTCGCGATCGCGCTGGCGGCCCCCCAGCTCGGCGGGCTGCGGCTTGCACTCGGAGCCGAGCTCGTCGCGCTGGTGAAGCCGATGCACGAGCTGGGCCTCCAGCACCCGCCCCGGTCCCGTGCCGACCGCCGCCGGGCGGTCGCGGCGGCGGAGGTGGGCCTGCGGTCCGCCGGCTGGACGCCGCTCGGAAGCGTGCCCTCGCCCGTGCCGGGATCGCGTGGCGCCGTCGAGCACCTCGTGCACGCGAGGAGAGCGCCGTGACGGAGGCGCTACTCTGCCGGCATGACGTTCGCGCCGCCCCACCTGGACTCGGCCCGGCCCCCGGCCGCGGTCGGCCCTCGGCCGCCGTTCGTCCACGTCCCGGCGTAGGCGCTCCCGCCGCCTCGGCTCGGAGCGCCGCGATCACCTCCGTCCATGCCGGTAGACGTCACCAAGGAGCGCAGAATGTGCGCAGCCACAGCCCTACCCAGCCAGTCCGCCGAGTTCCCCGCGTGGTACGGCGAGGTCGTCCGCCGCGCCGAGCTGGCCGAGAGCTCGCCCGTGCGCGGGGCGATGGTGATCAAGCCGTACGGCTACGCGATCTGGGAGATGCTCCAGCGCGAGCTGGACGACCGGATCAAGGCCACGGGCCACGAGAACCTCTACTTCCCCCTGCTCCAGCCGGCATCGGTGCTGGCCCGGGAGGGCGCGCTCGTCGACGGGTTCGCGCCCGAGGTCGCGCTGGTCACCGAGGCCGGCGGCAGGAAGCTCGAGGAGCCGCTCGCGGTGCGCCCGACGTCCGAGGCGCTGATCTGGTCGACATACGGGCGCTGGATCCAGTCGTACCGCGACCTGCCGCTGCTCTACAACCAGTGGGCCAACGTCGTCCGCTGGGAGCTGCGGCCACGCCTCTTCCTGCGGACGACCGAGTTCCTGTGGCAGGAGGGGCACACCGCCCACGAGACGGCCGCGGAGGCGGTCGCCGAGGCGCTGACGATCCTCCACGACGTCTACGCCGACACGGTGGAGTCGGTGCTCGCGATGCCCGTCCTGCGCGGCCGCAAGAGCCGGGGCGAGCGGTTCCCCGGCGCCGAGGACACCTACACGCTCGAGGCGCTGATGCGCGACGGAAAGGCGCTCCAGGCCGCGACCTCCCACTACCTGGGCCAGGGCTTCGCGCGCACGTACGACGTCCGCTACACCGGCCGAGACGGCACCGACGCGTACCCCTACGCGACCTCGTGGGGCGCCTCGACGCGGCTGGTGGGCGGCGTCGTCATGACCCACGGAGACGACCGCGGGCTGCGGCTCCCACCTCGGATCGCGCCGCACCAGGTCGTGATCGTGCCGATCCTCCGCGAGGCGGACCGCGCCGGCGTGCTCCAGGCCGCCGCGGCCTTGGCGGACGCGTTGCGCGCGGCGGCCGTTCGCGTCCGGGTCGACGACCGGCCGGAGCACCGGCCCGGCTTCAAGTTCAACGAGTGGGAGCTGAAGGGCGTGCCGGTCCGCGTCGAGCTCGGCGCGCGCGACCTCGCCGCCGGTGTCGTGACGGTCGTCCGCCGCGACACCGGCGAGAAATCGGAGATCCCGGTCGCCCGCGCGGCCGCCGCGGCCGGTGAGCTGCTGGACGATGTGCAGGCGTCGCTCTTCGAGGCGGCTCGCGACGAGCGCGAACGGCGGACGGTCCGCGACCGGAGCGGCTACGTCGAGCTGACCGAGTACCTCTCGCGCGCGGCGGGGCTCGTCGAGGCGCCGTGGTGCGGCCGCAGCGAATGCGAGGCGCGGGTCAAGAGCGACAGCTCGGCGACGATCCGGTGCCTCCCCATCGACGAGCGGCCGGCGCCGCCGGGGGCGTGCATCTGCTGCGGACGGCCTGCGGTCACCACCGCCGTGTGGGCACAGGCGTACTAGCCGCTACGGACAGCTGGGATGGCCCGAGCAGAACGCGGCCTTCACGAGCTTCTCGTGCAGCCGCTGCACGGGCGGGTCGTTGGCGGTCGTGCTGTCGTGGAGCAGGTCGTGCAGCTCGTACGGATCGGTGCGAAGGTCGTAGTACTCGCGCCAGACTGTGTGCTCGGGGAACGTCTGCGAGAGCCACTCGATGAACTGGTAGCTGCCGGTGCGGATCGACCGCCACGGCGGCTCCCAGTGCTTGTCGGGACGGACGTTGAAGGACTCCCCGTACTGGACCTTGCGCGTCCAGCCGTGGTCGAAGAGCGAGTGGCCGTCCAGCGGGTAGCGCAGGTCCGCCTCCGGGTCGGCCGCGGCCAGGATCGTCGGTGCGACGTCGACGTTCGACGTGAGCCGCCTGTCGACCGACCCGGGGGCGAACCGGCCCGGCGCCGAGATCGCGAACGGGACGTCGGTGGACTCCGGGTACGGCAGCCGCTTGCCCACCAGCCGGTGCTCGCCGAGCATGAGCCCGTTGTCGGACATGAAGATGGCGATCGTGTTGTCGAGGTCGCCGCTGTCGGCGAGGGCGCGTCGGATCTGCGCGATCTCCGAGTCCACCGTGCGGAGCATGCGGATCTCGCCGTCCCAGATGGTGGTGTCGAACTCGCGGGCATCGGCGTGCCGGCGCACGAGCGGATACATCCCGGGGTTGGCCCGTCCGACCGCCGGCCCGACTCGCGGCGGCGGCACAGGGGCGTCCGCCGCCGCCGGAAGCGGCGTGTAGGGCGAGTGCGGCGCCATGAACGAGACGGTCATGAACCACGGCCCGTCGCCCGCCTTCGTCCGCACGAAGTCGAGCGCCTGGTTCGTGACGTAGGTGTCGTCCCAGCCGCTCGGCGTCACGACACCCCTGTTTGTGAGGAAGTCGAGCCCCTCGTGCTGCTCGCCCGGCGTGATCGCGTAGCGGTCGGTGCAGGGCGGCCTCCGGCTGAAGTTCCAGCCGTTCAGGTACTTGCCGAAGAAGGCGGTGCGGTAGCCGGCGCCGCGCAGGTAGCACTGGACGGTGCTCCGCATGTCGGGGTGGAACGAGATTCGGCTCGAGAGGTTGTCGATGACACCGGTGTTGTGGGCGTAGCGGCCGCTCATGATCGTCATCCGCGACGGGCAGCACAGCGGGTCGGAGATGGAGAAGTTGGGGTAGGTGCGGCCGCCCTGCCACATCCACCGCCAGGTGGTCGGCATCGTCGCGCTGCTCACGGTGCCCGCGGTCTGGTCATCGGTGATGAAGACGATGACGTTCGGCCGGTCCGAGCCGCCGCCGCCCAGGCCGGGCGAGCACGCGCCGCCCGCGGCCGCGAACAGCACGATACCGAGCGCCGTGACGAGTTTGGGCAAGGCGGGGAGTTCTACCCTCGGAAGACCGTCGCGAGCGTCACGAGCACGACGGGCAGGATGAACCACGTGATCGCCGTCAGCCCGATCGCGACGAGCGCGATCGTATCCGCATCGTCCTCCGGCGGGCGCCCGCAGTGGCCGATCGTCTCGTACAGCGCCTCCATCGGCTGGCGGCCGACCACGGTGACCCGGCGGCGCGCGAGGCCCGCGCCCTGGAGCAGGATGAAGGCCAGCGCCGCAAACACGAGAAAGAGGACGCTGCCGCCGGCGATCAGCACGGTCTCACTCGGCTTCACCGCGCCGAACTGGCGCGCCAGCGATGCCACCACCGGGATCGCCGCGCCGCCGATCAGGACGGTCGGCAGGCCCGACGCGCCGCCGCGGAAGCCGAGCGTGAGCCGGTCGGCCTGGATGCGCGCCCGGGCCAGCACGCGGCGCTCGACGCTCTCCGGCGGCGACTGGCTCTCGCGACGGGCGTACAGCCGGGCCAGCGCGCGCACGGTGTCGGCCACGTACGACCGCACGACGTACTGGGCGACGAACTCCACGGCCAGCTCCGCGGGCGAGCGCAGCGGGCCCAGGCGCGGCAGCCGGGGACGGCGCCACCCGTCGCGGTCGAGCACCTCCATCGCGTGCATCGCCAGCCGGTGGGCGTCCGTGAACCGCTCGGGGTGCGCGAGCGGCTCGCGCTCCGCGAGCTCGTTCAGGAGCCGGGCTTCGACGGCCGTGTCGACCCGGACCTGCGCGAACGCCAGGTTCGCCGCCTGGTCCATGTCGCCGCGCAGCAGCTTGAATGTCCGGTCGAGCTGTTCGGTCAGCTCGTCCAGGATGAGGTTGTCGGCCTTGCCGGGACGCTCCTCGTCGCCCACCACCGGCTACCCCACGGCGATCGGCGCGCCGCCCGGCGTCAGCCGCCACCGCGGCGACGCGGACGGCTCGGGCAGCTCGTCCGCGAGCCCCAGCAGCAGGCCGAGCAGGAGGTCGGGATCCGGCAGCCTCCTCAGGCCGAAGAGGAGGTCGCGGCGGCCGCCGGTGCTGACGACGAGGCCGCCGTAGTGGAGCACCCAGCCGGGGCGGGCGCGGACGACCTCGATGTCGTGGACGGCGTCGAGCGGCAGCGCCGCCACGCGGCGCGAGATCGCGCCGTGAAGCAGGAGCGCCCGCCTGTCGGTGACGACGAGCACCCGCCGCTGCCAGCGCCCCACCGCCCGGGCGAGCCGGACGAGCGTGCGCAGCGCGATCAGGCCGAGGATGGCGACGGCCAGCAGTCGGAGCGGGATCGGCGCCCCCGTCCCGGCGACGCGGACGGCGGCGTACAGGCACGCGGTGAGCACGACACACGCCCGCAGGAAGGGCCCGATGAGCACGACCTCGTGCTCACGGGTCACCAGGTGGACGTGCTCGTCGCGGGCGAGCAGGCGTTCGAGCGGCGGCATGGCCCCGCATCCTTCGCCTCACGACCCCGTCTTCCTCTAGACGGGGACAGATCCCGGATCAAGAGCGTCACGCTGGAGTAACAGCGTTGAGCCATTCTGAAAC
>JAICKX010000138.1 GCA_025927685.1 Thermoleophilia bacterium
CCGGAAGTCGCCCAGCTCGGGCGAGAGCGCCCGCTCCAGCGAGTACCGCACGGTCTGGGCGGTGACAGGCCGGCCGGACCGCGGGGAGAACCGGAACCCGGGACGCACGGTGATCGTGTACATGCGCCGGTCGGCCGAGGCCTGCGGGAGGCCCGTGGCGAGCTCCGGGACGAGCTCCGTGCCGGAGTGCGTCGCGTCGGGGTCGTGGTAGTTGAAGAGCTTGGCCTCCGTCGCGTATTCGAGCTCCCACTTGCGGCTGGCCCACGCGATGGCGGGATCGATGTCCTCCAGCCAGTCCTCGCGGAGCACGAAGTGGGCGACGTCGCCGTGGAGGGTGCTCGCGACGTCCGGCGGGCGCGGAAGCATGCCGACCCAGACCGCCCCCGCCGTGACGCCGGCCTGAACGGGGGCGTTCCCGACCGCCACGGTCGCGACGGCGCCCGACACCGGCTCGATCCGCGTGACCGTCCCGGCCCGGCTGTTGGCAACCCACACCCGGCCGAGGCCGAACGACAGCGCGCCCGAGCCGTCGCCCGTGTGGACGATCGTGCCGACCTGCGCGCCTGTGCGCTCGTCCAGCCGGTACACGCCGGCATCCGAGTCGACCGTCACCCACAGGTACCCGGCGGCCGGGAGGATGTCCGGCAGCCACGGGTGAAGCCTGCTCGACCACACCTGCCTGTTCGTGGCAGGGTCGATCTTGATGATGTCGCCGGTGACCGAGTTGGCCGCGAAGACCGCACCGTCGCCGTACCGGACGATGCTGGCTCCGACGAACGGGATCGACTCCTCGAGATCGTGGCTTTCGAGGCTCAGGCGCTGCACCTGCGCGTCGCCGAATTCGCCCTGCGCGACCCAGATCGAGCCGTCGCCGAGCGCGATGCCGTCGCCCGTGCCACCGCCCGAAGGGAGCGGGATCCGGCTGATCCTGTCGAACGTCGGCTGGACCCGCAGGATCACGGGGTGGTCAGCCGACGTGAGCCACACGGCGCCGGCGCCCACCGTCCACTGGTGGATGGCGCCGACGGGGTACCGGTGCGCGACCCGGCGGGTGCGGGGGTCGATCCGAAGCAGCTCGCCGTCGGCCATCGACCAGAGCCAGCCGACGCCGCCGCGCTGCTCGAAGGTCGTCGCCCCCACCGGGACGGCGCCGCGGTAGGCGAGCGTCTTGGGGTCGAAGATCGCGATCGTGCGCAGCCTCCCCGGCGGGCCCGCCCGTGGAGCATCGCCGCCGGCGAAGACGATCCCCGCCGCGATGCCGGTGGCCACGACCGCGGCGACGCCGAGCGCCGGGATCCAGCGCCGGCCGTGCGTGCGCCGGCGGAGCCGGTTCAGGACGGCGTCGCCGCGCTGGAGCGGCACGACCTCGACCACGCGCACGGGATGGTCGATCCCCTTCAGCCGCTCCAGCCGCCCCCCCAGGTAGCGCACGCCGTCGACGGCACGCGCGAGATGCGTGACGCCGTCGGTCGCGAGCACCTGGCCCGGCCGCGCCAGCGAGCACAGGCGGGCGGCCATGTTCAACGCGCCGCCTCGGTAGCCCGCCCCGACCGGGACGGCCTCGCCGGCGTCGAGGCCGATGCCGACGCCGCGCGGCAGGCCCGCCTCCTCGACCTGCGCCTGCACGGCCAGCGCTGCCCGAAGCGCATTCCGGGCCGAGTCGAACGCGACCAGCGCCTCGTCGCCGCGGAGCTCGATCAGCCGCCCGCCGTTCGCCTTCACCGTCCGCTCGACGAGCTCCGCAAACGCCGCGGCGAGCGCCGCGCCGGCCTCGTCGCCATGCTCCTGGGTGTAGCGCGTGTAACCGCGCACGTCGGCGATCAGGAACGTGCGCAGCTGCGCCCGGCCCTCGCGCCGAACGACCTCGCCTCCACCTGCCGCAGCAGCCGCGTCCTCGACGAGCTCGGCACAGGTCGCGTAGCGGTCGTCCGGGCGCTTGGCCAGCGCTCGCTCGATCACGGCATCCAGCGCGGCGGACACGTCGGGGCGAAGCGCCGAGACCGACGGCGGCGGATCCTGGAGATGCGCCAGCACGACGGCCACGTCCGTCTCCCGGTCGAACGGCGGCCGCCCGGTGAGGCACTCGAAGGCCACGCAGCCGAGCGCGTAGACGTCGCAGCGGCCGTCCACGGCGCCGCCCTGGATCTGCTCCGGCGCGACGTAGGCGATCGTGCCCGAGAACGGCGACTCCCGGCTCAGGCTCTGAACCGTCGTCGCGTGCTTGGCCAGCCCGAAGTCGGCCAGGTACGCCCGGTCGCCGGCTCCGACGAGGATGTTGCCGGGCTTGACGTCGCGATGGATCAGCCCCTCCCCGTGCGCCGCGTCCAGCGCCTCCGCAACCTGGCGGAGGATGCGAAGCATCCGGGCCGGCTCGAGCCGCCCGTCGCGCTCGATGGCCCCCCGCAGGTCGCCCTCGTCGACGTAGCGCATGGCGAGGTAGAGGCGCCCATCCACCTCCCCCGCTGCGTACACCGGCACGACGCCCGGATGATCGAGGTGGGCGACGATGCGCGACTCGCGCAGGAACCGCTCGCGAAAGCGCTCGTCGGCGGCCAGCTCCGGCGAGAGCAGCTTCAGCGCCACCGGCCGGTCGAGATGCTCGTCGCGGGCCAGGAATACCGCGCCGGACGCGCCGCGTCCGAGCTCGCGCTCGACCCGGTATCCGGCCACGGTTGTTCCAACCGTCACGTCGAGTGGCATGGGCATTTCTTCCATTTGACGGCGCGGGAGTCAAGCCGCTTCCGTTCCCGGCGCGGTGTCGCGATCGAGGACGGCGCTCTACGCCCCGGCGGGCGTCTCGGACGGCAGCTGCAGCAGGTCGCGGATCGACACGATCCCGACAAGCTTGCCGCCGTCCACGACGGGCACGTGCCGGTAGCCGCCGTGCACCATCATCGCCGCCGCCATGCCGATCGTGGCGTCGGGCGCCACCGTGTCGGGGTCGGCGGTCATCCACTGGGCGACCGTGCCCTCGACGCTCCCGCGGCCGGCCGCGCGCAGCACGTCGCGCTCGGTCAGGATGCCCACCAGCTGATCGCCGTCGACGACGAGGATCGCACCCACCCGGCGGTCGGCCATGCGGTGGGCGGCATCCGCCAGCGTGTCGCCGGGAGCGGCGACAAGGAGGCGCCCCGACATCACTGCCGACACCAGCTCGCTCTCGGACCGGCTGTAGGGCATGGGCGGTCGATCTTACCCACTACCATCCGGGCATGCCCGCTCAGGCCTACCGGGGAAAGCCGTGTGTCTGCCAGCACCGGCTCGAGCTGTGCGACCAGCGCTGCGTGGCGGACATGCTCGAGACCACGTTCTACATCGCCTGCCTCAGGCTCACGGGCCGCCGCTGCCTGGTCGTCGGCGCCGGGGACGTCGGGCTCGAGAAGATCGAGGGGCTTTTGGCCTGCGACGCCGGGGTGCACGTGATCGCGCCCGACGCCTGCGACGGCGTGCGCGCGCTGGCCGCGGCGGGCGACGTGGAGTGGACGGAGCGGCCCTTCGCCGCCGGCGACCTCGAGGGCCACTTCCTGGCGATCGCGGCGACGGCCAGCACCGAGACGAACATCGCCGTGTTCGAGGAGGCCGAGCGGCGCTCCATGCTGTGCAACGTCGTCGACGTCCCGCCGCTCTGTAGCTTCATCCTGCCTGCCATCGTCCGCACAGGCCCGATCGCGATCGCGATCTCGACGGCGGGGGCGAGCCCGGCCCTGGCCAAGCGGATGAAGCGCGAGATCGCCGAGCTCTACGGCCCAGAGCACGCCGAGCTGGCCGCGATCCTGAACGACGCCCGCGGCTGGGCCAAGGCGACCCTGCCGACGTTCGCGGACCGGCGCGACTTCTTCGAGGCGATCGTGAACGGCGAGCCCGACCCGATCGAGCTCCTGCGGGCGGGCGACCGGGCGGGCGTCGAACGGCTCGTGGCCGAGCGCCGAACCGCCGCCGAGCGCGCCCCCGCCGCCTGAACCCCACGGGCCACCTGTTGCGCAGCGTGGTCCGCCCGAGCTTCGGGTCGTGGGGCTACGACGCCGCGGATGCCGCGGCCTCGTCGGCCACGGGGGCCTCCGCCTGCACGGCCGCGCCCGCCCGCCGGCCGCGCTTCCCGCGGCTTCGCCGGCGCCGGTCGCGGCGGTCAGGAGAGGCGCCCACGGGCTCGCCGCGGGCGATCTTGCGGACGGCCCCCGGGCGCGAGTCGCGCACGAGCTCACCGTCCGGGCCGCGCAGCTCGAACTCGACCCGGACGCGCCCGCGCACGCCCGCCGTCTTGAGCTGCGCCAGGACACGGCGGGCGGCGTCGTCCGCCAGCACAGCCGCCTCGTCGGCCTCCAGCGGCAGCACGAGCCCGGCGCCGTCGACCCGGACCGCGGCGGCTCGCTCGCTGCGGTCGGGCTCGTTCAGGAGCTTGGGGACGGAGACCGAGAGCGGGGCCGCCTCGGCCGCCGCCGCGCGCACCTCGACCGCCGTCGCGAACGTGCGGGCGCCGTCGCCCGAGAGGCGCCAGCGCAGGTCCGGCCCTGTCTGGGACGCGAGCACCTCGTCGGCGTCGTCGCGCAGCCGCACGGCCACCGCCGGCGACACCTCGACCTCGACGACCCCGTCGACGCGCTTCACGGGGGTCGCCGGCGGCGTCGAGCCCACGACGGCGCCGTTGAACGACACGGTCTCGGCCGCCTTCTCGGCCTTGCGCTTCAGCTTGCGGGCCTGCTTGGAGCGCTGCGCCGGCGCCGGGATGTTGGCGCCGAGCGCGGCCGCGAGCCGGATGGGCTCATCCGAGAGCGAGCGCCGGGCCGATTCGACGAGCCGCTCGCCGGGCGTCCCCCGCCGCGGGGCGGCGACCGCCAGAAGGGCCGCACCCGCCTCGAGCGGCGCATCGCGGGCCACCGCGGCCAGCCGCAGGCAGGCCTCGCTGTGCTCGGAGTCCGACTTCGCGCCCGCCAGCGCGCCCAGCAGGCTGCGCCCGTCGCGGATGTGGCTCCCGGCGTAGCGGTATTCGTGGTCGCGGGCGGCACGGGCCAGCTGCCACGTCCAGGCCACGATCCGGTCGGCCGGGGCCTCGATCTTGCCGTCGCCCATCGCCAGCAGCAGCACCCGCGCGCCCTGCCCGCGGTCCTGCTGCCAGGTGGGGGCCGCCTCGACCAGCCGGCACGCCATCGCGAACGTCGTCTGGCTGGGGCCGGCCGCGGCCAGGTCGCCGAGGCTGGAGAGGCGCAGCTTGCGATGCTTGTTCTCGGCCGCGCAGGTGAAGAAGAAGAGCTCGCGCGCCTCCGGCTGGAGGCCCACGATGCGCTCGGTCAGGGTGTGCACGTCGCCTGGCGCGAGCTGCCTCGCCGCCACGACCGCCCACGCGCGCTGCTCGTCGAGCGGCAGCTTCGAGGCGTCGACGTGCTTCCACTGGTTGGCGATGACGGCGACCCGCCGCTCCGGGTCGTCGGACACCGGGACGATCCAGTTCGCCTCCTTCACGACCGGCTTCGCGGGCTTGCGCCGTCCGCGGCGGCGGCGCGGCGGCGGCGGGGTGACGAGGCCGGCGGGGCGGTAGGCGTCGACGTCGAGCAGCGAGTGCAGCGTGATCACCCGCTCCGAGTGCGGCGCACCGACCTCGGCGAAATCGACGACGACCCCGGCCTCCTTGCGCCGGTGAAGGCGCATGATGCGCCCGACCCGCTGCTGGTAGACGCGGCGGCTGGCCGTCGGGGCGAGATGCATGCAGACGGTGGCGCGGGGGGCGTTCCAGCCCTCCGCGAGGATCTGGGCGTTCACGAGGACGTTGGTCTCGCCGCGCTCGTACGCCGCGAGCGTCTCGGCGAGCTCGCGGGGCGGCGTGCGCCCGGAGACGGCGGCGGCGGCGAGGCCGATGGCCCGCATGGCGGCGGCCACCCGCTCGGCATGGTCGACGCCGGCGGCGTAGACGATCCCGGGCGTCTCGCCGAACCGGCTCTGGTAGAGGTCGGCTGCCGCCAGGTTCAGCGGGTCGACGTCGAGGGCCGCGGCCAGCTGGCCCTGGTCGAAGTCGCCGCCGACGATCTCGACCTGCCGCAGCGAGGCGATCGGCCTCACCCGGATGCAGCGCAGCGGAGCGACGACGCCGCGGCGGACGGCCTCCGCGAGCGGGAAGTCGGCCACCTCGGCCGGGAACACGTCGCCGACGTGCTTCTGGAGCAGCTGGTCGGTGGCGGTCATCCCGATGTAGACCGGGTCGGAGAAGCGGCGGATGGCGGCGGCGGTCTTCTCGCCGAGGGCCGTGTGGGCCTCGTCGCAGACCACGACGCCGTAGACGTCGGGCTTGAGCTGGTCGGCGTGCTTGATGAACCAGGCGTAGGTGTTGATCGTGAGCGGCGGAGTGCGCGGAGTCGTCTGGCCGACCAGGACCGGCTCGTGCAGGCGGCCGCCGTAGCCCTCGTGGGTCAGGTCGCGGGTGAACTGGTTCACGAGGAGCCGGCGGTGGGTCAGGATCAGGACGCCGGTCGTGCGGGCGGCCTCGACGAAGCCCGCGGCCGCGATCGTCTTGCCGGAGGCGGTCGGGTGCTTGAACCGGTAGCGGCGGACGGCGCCGGGATCGGGGCCGATCGGGGCGGGCTGGGCCTCCTCGTCGTCTTCGATCTCGACGGCCGCAACGGCGGGGTCGACGTAGCTCTCGGGCTCCGCCTCCTCCTCGTCCTCGTCCTCCTCCTCGTCGTCCTCCTCCTCCTCTTCGTCCTCCTCGTCCTCGTCGTCGTCTTCGTCCTCGTCCGCGTCGTACTCGCCGGTCTCCTCCTCGGCGTCGTACTCGCCGGTCTCGTCCTCGTCGTCCTCTTCGACCTCGTCCGCCTCGCCGTTGCCGTTGCCGTTCTCGTCGTCCTCCTGGAGCGCGCGCCGCTCCAGGTCGCCGATCAGCGCTGCCAGCTGCCCGGCCAGCGCGTCGACCTGGTGGCGGCGCAGCGTCGTCCCGGATGCCAGCTTCGGCTGCGGGTCGTTCAGGACGCGGTCGAGCCCGAGCACGAGCGCGTAATCGCGCTTCCACTCGTAGCTCGGCTCGAGCAGGCCGCGCTCCATCTCGGCCAGGGCGGCATCCAGGGCGGCGCGCCGGACCGTGCCGTCGGCGAGCGCGACCGCTGGGTCCTCGCCTTCATGTAGTAGCGGCTCTCCGCACCACGCTTCCACGCGATGGGCTGCCGCTTCGGGGTCGGCCTCGAAGCGAACTGTCATACGTCCTGCCGTCGGGTGTGCGGGCGCCGTGGGGCGACACCGACGGCCTGCGTCAGTGTAGCCGATCGGCTTCGGCGCGCGCCGCCGAGAGGGCCGATCGCACCAGGGCGCACAGCGGATCGTACAGCGCGGCGCCGGCGGCGACGACGCAGTCGGCCCCGTCGAGCCCCGGGTCGAGGATGTCCGTCGACCCGCCCGCCTCGCGCACGAGCAGGAGCCCGGCCGCCCGGTCCCAGTCGCGGATGCCCGCCTCGTAGAAGCCGTCCAGCCGCCCGCAGGCCACCCAGGCCAGGTCGATCGCCGCGGAGCCGGCCCGGCGCACGTCACGCACGCGCGGCAGCAGGTGCGCCAGCGCGTCGACCTGGGCCGCCCGCCGCCCGGGCGTGTAGCCGAACCCGGTCCCGATCAGCGCCCGGTCCAGGTCGTCGAGCGGCGACGTTCTGATCGGCGCGCCGTTCAGGAACGCGCCCGACCCGCGCGCCGCCGTGAACGTCTCGCCCAGCGAGGGGTCGTGGACGACGGCGACCAGGCCGCCCTCG
>JAICKX010000109.1 GCA_025927685.1 Thermoleophilia bacterium
GAGGGGCGGGACACCTGGTCGGCGGTGCGGACGGCGGTGGTGCGCGATGCCGCCGCCATCGGCATCGCCACCGGCGCGTACGCCCTCTCGTTCGGCGCCATCGCCCAGGCCGGGGGTGGTGATCGACGAGAGCACGGCCATGGCCACCGCCCGGGGGATCCGCGGGCCGCCCGGCTCGGCTTCTGGGCCACCGGCCTCGCGGTGTTCGCCTGCTGGAACGCGGGCACGGCCGTCGGTGCGGCCGGCGCCAGCGCTCGGCCGGGACGCGGCGGCGCCCGCCGCCTTCCTGGCGCTCGTCGCCCCGCGCCTGCGGCGGCGCGACACCGCCGCGGTGGCCGCGGTGGCACCGTCGTCGGCGTCGCCTCGACGCCGCTGGCCTGTCGCTCCCGGAGCGCGTCCCGGCCGACCGCCGCGTGTGCCGGGTCGGTCGACGCGCGCGGGCGGGCTCGCGGTCGCCGGCGTCGCGGTGCTGGCGACGGCGCCGTTCCTGGTCGTGATCGTGGCGGCGGCCGGCGCGACGGCGCTCGTCCGGGCGATCTCCTAGCCTGCGCTCCGCGATGACGTGCCGGGCGGTCACCTTCGACTTCAACGGCACGCTCTCCGACGACGAGGAGATCCTGTTCGGCGTCTACGCCGGGCTCTTCGCCGAGCACGGCCGCCCCCTCGGACGCGACGAGTACTTCGACCGGCTGGCCGGCCTCTCCGAGCACGAGATCGTGCGCGCCTGGCTCGGCGACCGCGACGACCTCGAGGCGATCGTCCGCGAGCGGATCGACCGCTACCGGCGGTCGGTCACGGACGGCGCGACCGTGTCGGACGCCATGCGTGACGCCGTCCGCCTCGCCGCCTCGCGGGTGCCGCTCGCCGTCGTCTCGGGCGCGACCCGGAGCGAGATCGAGCCGGTCGTCGCCGCCGCCGGCCTGGCCGGCTGCTTCCGCGCGATCGTCGACGACGGCGACGTGGCCCGCGGCAAGCCGCACCCGGAGAGCTACGAGCTGGCGGTCTCGATCCTCGCCGCCCACGCACCGGGCCTCGCGCCCGCCGAGGTCGTGGCGTTCGAGGACACGGAGGCCGGCGTCGCCTCCGCCAAGGGGGCGGGCCTGCGGTGCATCGCGCTGACCCGCACGCTCCCTCCTGAGCGGCTGTCCGCGGCCGACGAGATCGTCGCGGCGATCGACGTCGAGCTCCTGCGGCGCGTGCTCGACGCCTGAAGCGAACCCGACGGGCCTGCCCTCCGGGGTCCAGGCCACGGCGGTCAGGGCCCGCGCAGCCGCGCCTCGTGGGCGGCCAGCACGGCGCCGGCGCCGGCGTTGCAGGAGCGGAGCGCCCGGAGGACGGCGACCAGGCAGTCGTCGCGCTCGCGCTCGAGGTCGGCCAGCGAGCGGCCGTCGGCCTGGGCGTCGGACTGGGAAGCGATGCGGTCGACGAGGCCGGGAGTCAGCTCGGGGACGTCGGTGAGCTTCGTCCACGGCCACTCGAGCGCCGGGCCGAAGTGCTCGAGGAAGCCGCGCATGCCGGCGTCGCCGCCCGCCATCCGGTAGGCCAGGAACGTGCCCATGAACGACCATCGCAGGCCGGCGCCGAGCCGGACCGCGTCGTCGATCTCGCCGACCGTCGCGACCCCGTCCTCGACGAGCCAGAGCGCCTCGCGCCACAGCGCCTCGAGCAGCCGGTCGGCGACGAAGCCGTCGATCTCCTTGCGCACGAGGAGCGGCGCCATGCCGACGGCCCGGTAGACGGCCTCGGCGCGCTCGACGGCCTGCGCCGCCGCACCGTCGCCGCCGCACACCTCCACCAGCGGCAGCAGGTAGACCGGGTGGAAGGGATGGCCGACGACGACCCGCTCGGGATGGGGCACGCCGGCCCGGAGCCGGGAGGGGACGAGCCCCGAGGTCGACGAGGCGATGACGACCTCGGCGGGCGTCACCGATCCTGCGGCGGCCAGCAGGTCGCGCTTCAGCTCCTCCCGCTCGGGGACGCTCTCCTGGACGAAGCCGGCGCCGGTTGCCGCCTCCTCGGCGCTCCGCGCGAGCGTGAGCGCGCCCGGCGAGGGGAGCGGCGCCGTCAGCAGCTCCGCGTACGCCCGGCGCGCGTTCTCGACCGCCCGGCCGACGTGCTCCTCGGCCCGTGGATCCGGGTCGAACACGCGGACGTCGACCCCGTGCAGCAGGAACCGCGCGGCCCAGCCGGCGCCGATCACGCCCGCGCCGATCAGACCGACGGCGCGCGGCTCGGGAGGCTCAGCCACGCCGCCTGAGCCCGAGCTTCTCGCGCACCTCCCCGGGGCCGAGGATGCGGACGTTCATCGCCTGGAGGATCTCGACCGCGCGCTCCACGAGCTGCCCGTTCGAGGCCGGCTCGCCCCGGCGCAGGTACAGATTGTCCTCGAGCCCGACGCGGACGTTACCGCCGGCCAGCACCGCCATCGCCACGAACGGGAGCTGCATCCTGCCGATCGAGAAGACCGAGTAGATCGCACCCGGCGGAAGCTGGTGCACCATCGCGAGCAGCGTCCCGATGTCGTCGCTCGCCCCGTAGGGGATGCCGGTGCAGAGCTGGATGAGCGGCGGCTCCTCGACCAGCCCGTCGCGGATCAGCTCCTTCACGAGCGTGAGATGGCCCGTGTCGAACACCTCGAGCTCCGGCCGCACGCCCAGGCCGCGCACGTGCGCGGCCATCGCCCGCAGCATCTCCGGCGTGTTCACCATGACGTAGTCGCCGCCGGCGGCGAAGTTCATGCTGCCGCAGTCCAGGGTGCAGATCTCGGGCAGGAGCTCCTCGACGTGCGCCAGCCGCTCCCGCGCCCCGGCCAGGTCCGTGCCGCCCTCGTTCAGCGGCAGTGGCGCGTCCGAGCCGCCCAGCACGAGGTCGCCGCCCATCCCCGCCGTCAGGTTCAGCACCACGTCGACGTCGGCGGCGCGCACCTGCTCCACCACCTCGCGGTAGAGCGCGGGGTCGCGGGCGCCGCGGCCGGTCTCGGGGTCGCGCACATGGATGTGGGCGACGGCCGCCCCTGCCCGGGCCGCCTCCAGGGCCGCGCCGGCGATCGCCTCCGGCGTCACGGGGACGAGCGGGCTGCGGCCGCTCGTATCGCCCGCGCCCGTCACCGCGCACGTGATGAAGGCCTCCCAGATCACGCCAGGAGCAGCGACACCTCGTGGGCCGCCTGGAGGGCCATCCGGCCGAGCACCGGCAGGCGCTTCTGGGTCACCCGCGGGCTCGGCCCCCAGATGTTCAGGATCACCATCGGCCGCATCAGCCGGTCGAGGACGGCGGCGGAGACGCCGTTCTGGAACTCCTCGAGCTCGCCGACGCAGGTGCCGTAGCCCGTGCGGCGGATCTCGGCCAGCGTGCGGTCGAGGCGGCCCCGGTCGGTGATCGTGCGCGCCGTGAACGCCTCGAGATGCGGCGCCAGCACGGCGTCGCGCTCCTCGTCCGGGAGCCATGCCAGGAAGACCTTTCCAGACGACGTCGCGTGGAGCGGCAGCGACCGCCCCCGCCAGTCGGGGCAGGCGACTCCGGGCGGGTCGACCTGGTCGACGTAGACGAGGCTGAAGCGCCGCGCAGCCGCCAGCGTGACGCTCTCGCCGGCCGTCTCGGCGAAACGCTGAAGCAGCGGCCGCACTCGGCGGGCGAGGCCGTCGTAGTCCGCCGCCCCGGCGATCTGGATGGCCTCGTATCCGACCGTATACCGCTGCGTCACGGGGTCGCGCTCGACGAGCCCCTGCGCCTCCAGCGTGCTCAGGAGCCGCCACGCCGTGCTGCGGTTCACTCCGCAGGCCCGCGCCAGCTCCCAGACGCTCGCCGGATGCGGTGCGGCGGCCGTCGCCTTCAGAAGCGCGAGCGCGCGCTCCACCGACTGAACGCGGTGCGTCGTCGAAGCCTTCCGGGGAGCACGTCCTGCTGCGCGATCCACACTCATTGTTCGTATCGTGAACGGGCCACGAACACGCCGTCGGCCGGTCGGGCGCCACTATACCGACCTGGGGACCGTCGGGAGCAAGGGCTTGCTGCGAATGGGGCGGCGAAAGCGCGCAGTCACATACTGGACAGATGGTTCGCATGGCGAACATCCTTCACTTGACACCGCGGCGGCGGGGGAGGATTATCGCGCCGTCCGCAAGGGCGGCGGGAGCGGCGCCCTCGACGGAGCTCGCGCCAGACCACGAAGGGAGATCGATGGTGGACAACCCCAACCCAGGCGCCGGTCTCGACCTCGACCGGCTCTCCCTCTCGCGGCGCGAGCTCCTCATGGGAGCCGGCGGCGTGCTGCTGGCCGGCGGTCTCGCCGCGTGCGGCGGCAGCGGCTCGTCGGGCTCCACCGGCGGCGGCTCGGCTCCCGCCGGAACGCCCAAGAAGGGCGGCAACTTCCGCCTCGGCGTGACGGGCGGCGGAGCGGGCGACATCGTCGACGGCCAGAGCATCGTTAACAAGCCGGATCAGGCCCGACTGATCGGAAGCTGGGAGACGCTCCTCACCTACGACGAGGACTACGTCCTCGGCACCGACGGGCTCGCCGAGGAGGTCGACTCCTCGGTGCCCGGTCAGGTCGACGTCCGCATCCGGTCGGGCATCGAGTTCCACAACGGCAAGACTCTGACCGCCGACGACGTCATCTACTCGATCAACCGCATTCTCGACCCGAAGGAGGGCCTCTTCGGCGCTGCCGGGCTCGGCTCGGTCGATCCCAAGAACCTCAAGAAGATGGACGCCAACACCGTGCGGGTCGGCCTGAAGCAGCCCGACTCCACGATCCCGGACCAGCTCGGCCAGTACTTCAACGGCATCGTGCCGGACGGCTACGAGCGCAAGAACGATCTGAAATGGGTCGGCACCGGCCCATACAAGATCCAGAGCTTCTCGCCGGGCCAGCAGAGCGTGGCCGTCCGCAACCCGAACTACTGGCGGCCCGCCTCGGAAGGGCCGTGGTTCGACCAGGTGACCGTGACCGACTTCGCCGACGCCGCCGCCCAGGTGAACGCGCTCCTGGGCGGCCAGATCGACGCGATCACCGACCTCCCCTTCGCGCAGGTCGACTCCGCCAAGTCGCAGGGCATGGAGGTCCTCGAGGGCACCGGCGGCGGATGGCTGCCGATCTGCATGGCCATCGACATGGATCCCTTCACCGACGTCCGCGTCCGTCAGGCATTCCGGCTCATGGCCGACCGTCCGGCGTTGCTGGAGCAGGCGCTCTCGGGACACGGCCGCGTAGCGAACGACATCTTCGCGCCGTTTGACCCGTGCTACTCGTCCGACCTCCCGCAGCGCGAGCAGGACATCGACCAGGCCAAGTCGCTCCTCAAGGCCGCAGGCAAGGAGGGGATGACCGTCGACCTGCATACGACGAACGGCGCTGCCGGCATGGTCGACTCGGCCAACGTGTTCGCGGCCCAGTGCAAGGCGGCGGGTGTCACCGTCAACGTCAAGAACGACCCGAACTACTACGGCGACCAGTACCTGAAGCTGGCGTTCTCGGTCGATTTCTGGGGCACGCGGGCGTTCCTGCCGCAGGTCTCGCTCGGCAGCCTGCCGAAGCCGTGCCCGTACAACGAGACCCACTGGCCGCCGAAGAGCGGTGAAGGGTCCGACTACGTGAGCCTCTACCAGCAGGCCCTGAAAGAGACCGATCCGACGAAACGCTGCGACATCATCCACGAGATGCAGAAAGCGGAGTACGACGTCGGCGGGTACATCATCGCATTCTTCAACAACCTGGTCGATGCGCACTCGCCGAAGGTGCAGGGCTTCAAGGTGAGCAAGGCGACGCTGAACCTCGACACGTTCGGCCATGGGTTCCGCACCATCTGGTTCGCATAGGACGGGCTGGTGAAGCTGGGCGGCATCGCCGGCTTCGTCGTCCGGCGGCTCCTGCTCGGCCTGCTCGTGCTCGGGCTCGTGTCCATCGTGGTGTTCGCCGCGACGCAGGCGCTCCCGGGCGACCCGGCCCGCTCGATCCTGGGCAGGACGGCCACCCCCGCCAGCCTCAAGGCGCTGCGCGACCAGCTCGGCCTGGGCGGGTCGGTGCTCTCGCAGTACTTCAGCTGGATCGGAGGGCTCCTGCACGGCGACGCCGGGAACTCGCTCGCCGCCCAGGAGCCGGTGACGGACCTGCTCGGCGACAAGGTGGTGAACTCGGCGTTCCTGGTCTTCTGCTCCGGGATCATCTCGATCCCGATCTCGGTTGCGATCGGCTCGTACGCTGCGCTCCGGCGCGACCGCACGTTCGACGTCTCGACCTCGATCGCGACGCTCGTCTTCGCCGCCCTGCCGGAGTTCGTCGTCGGCGTCAGCCTCGTCGTGATCTTCGCGACCACGGTGTTCACCGGCTTCCTGCCGGCGATCACGATCATCTCGCCCGGCGCGCGGCCGTGGAACGACATGACGGCGATGATCCTGCCCACGGCGACGCTCGTCCTGGCCGTCACGCCCTACGTGGTGCGGATCATGCGGGCATCGATGATCGAGGTGCTCGAATCCGACTACGTCGAGATGGCCCGGCTCAAGGGCCTGCCCGAGCGGACCGTGATCGTCCGCCACGCCCTGCCGAACGCGCTCGGGCCGACGTTCCAGGTGATCGCGATCAACCTTGCCTACCTGGCCGGCGGCGTGATCGTCGTCGAGTACGTCTTCAACTACGCCGGGATCGGCGGTGCGCTCCGTGACGCCGTCTCGACACAGGACCTGCCGGTGGTGCAGGCGCTTGCGATGCTGATCGCCGCCGTCTACGTCGTCCTGAACCTGCTGGCCGACGTCGCCACCATCATCGTGACCCCGCGCCTGAGGACCCGGCTCTAGCCGATGGCCGTCACCTCCGACATCGCCGTCACGCCCGAGCCCGAGGTGATCACCGCCCGGCGGCCGGCCGGCGCGCTGCTCCGCTCGTCGCTTCGGCTGTGGCGCACGCGGATCGGCGTGGCCCTGGTCGTCCTCCTGGTCGTCGTCGCCCTGTTCGGCCCGTTCTTCGCCCCGCACGGCCCCACCGACTTCGTCGGCGCTCCCAACACCGGGCCCTCCGACGCCGCCCGGTTCGGCACCGACCACATCGGCCAGGACGTGTGGAGCCGGTTCCTCTGGGGCGGGCGCGAGGTGCTCGGCATGGCCGTCGCGGCCACGGCGATCGGCCTCATCCTGGGAGGGCTCATCGGGCTCGTGGCGGCGTACTCGCGAAACATCCTGGACGACGTCCTCATGCGCGCCATGGACGTCATCCTGGCGTTCCCGCAGATCATGCTGGCCCTCGTCGCGATCGCGACGGTCGGCCCCAAGACCTGGCTGCTCGTCCTGACCGTCGGGCTCACGACCATGCCGCGCGTTGCCCGCGTGGCACGCGGCGCGGCCCAGCCGATCGTCGAGCGCGACTTCGTCGCAGCCGCCGAGGCGCTCGGCGTACCACGCCTTCGGATCCTCGTCGGCGAGGTCATGCCCAACACGCTCTCGCCGCTGCTCGTGGAGGTGAACCTGCGCCTCACGTACTCGATCGGGCTCATCGCCGGCCTGGCGTTCCTGGGGTTCGCCCCAAACCCGAACGGGGCCGACTGGGGCTTCATGATCCAGGAGAACCGGCTGGCGCTCGTCCAGCAGCCGTGGGGGGTCGTCCTGCCGGTGGTGGCGATCGCGCTCCTCACGATCGGGACGGGGCTCGTCGGCGACGGCATCGCCCGGGCGGCGGTCGGTATCGACCGCTCGAGGGGCGGCGAATGAGCACGCCGGCGCCGGCACTCGTCGTCACGGGCCTGCGCGTCACCCTGCGCGGGACCGACACCGACATCGTCGACGAGGTCTCGTTCTCGATCCAGCCCGGGGAGGTGCTCGGGCTCGTGGGCGAGTCGGGCTCCGGCAAGACCACGGCAGGGCTCGCGCTGCTCGGCCACACCCGCCGCGGCGCCGAGATCTCGGCCGGATCGGTGCTGGTCGGCGATCGCGACATCCTCAAGCTCGGCCTGGGCGAGCTGCGCCGGATCCGGGGGAGCGTCGTCTCCTACGTCCCCCAGGACCCGGCGGCGTCCCTCAACCCGGCGCTCCGGATCGGGACGCAGGTCATGGAGGTGCTCGAGACGCACTCGTTCGGCGCGGACCAGACCGAGCGCCGCGATCGGATCGCCGAGATGATGCGCGAGGTCGCGCTGCCCGACGCGCCCGCCTATCTGCGCCGCTACCCGCACGAGCTCTCCGGGGGCCAGCAGCAGCGGATCGGCCTCGCAATGGCCTTCGCCTGCCGGCCGCGGGTCATCGTGCTCGACGAGCCGACGACCGGCCTCGACGTCACCACCCAGGCCCACGTCCTCGGGACCGTGCGCGAGCTGGCGGCGCTGCACGGGGCCGCCGCCCTGTACGTGAGCCACGACCTGGCCGTCGTCGGGACGCTGGCCGCGCGGGTCGCCGTCATGTACGCCGGGCGGATCGTCGAGCTGGGGTCGGCCGACGAGCTCTTCCGCTCCGCCGCGCACCCGTACACGCGCCGGCTCGTCGCCGCCATCCCGCACCTCTCCGGCCGGCGGGCGCTCGTCGGCATCCCGGGGCGCGCGCCCTCGCCCGGCAGCCGGCCGAAGGGCTGCTTCTTCGCCGCCCGCTGCACGCTCGTCCAGCCGGCATGCGAGGAGGCGCAGCCCGACCTGCGCATGGTGGGCGATCAGCACTCGGTGCGCTGCATCCGTGCCGAGGAGGTGATCGGCCAGGCGGTGCTCGCCTCCGGAGCCGCGGACGAGATCGCGGCGGGCGCGGCGGGCGAGGCGGTCCTCAGCCTGCGCGGCGTCCACGCCGGCTACGGCGAGCTGACGGTCGTCCACGACGTGAACCTCGAGGTGGCGCCGCGCGAGTGCCTCGCGCTCGTCGGCGAGTCGGGGTCGGGGAAGACGACGCTCGCGCGCTCGATCGCGGGCCTGCACCACCAGCGCACCGGCGAGATCCTGCTTCGCGGCACGCCGCTTGCCGCCAGCTCGCGGGGGCGTCCGCGCGAGGCCCGGCGTGACATCCAGTACGTCTTCCAGAACCCGTACGGCTCGCTCAACCCGCGCCGCACCGTCGGCCAGATCATCCGCCAGCCGATCGAGCTCTTCGGCGGCGTGGAGCGGCCCGACGCGGCGGTCGCCGAGATGCTGGATCGCGTCGCGCTGGGCGGTCGGTACGCCGACCGCTACCCGGACCAGCTGTCGGGCGGCGAGCGCCAGCGGGTCGCGATCGCCCGCGCGCTCGTCTGCCGGCCGTCCGTGCTCGTGTGCGACGAGGTGACGTCCGCGCTCGACGTGAGCGTGCAGGCGGCGATCGTGGAGCTCCTCGCCGGGCTGCAGCGCGACCTCGGCCTGGCGATGCTGTTCGTCACGCACAACCTGCCGCTCGTCCGCTCGATCGCCGGCAGGGTGGCGGTGATGAGCACCGGCCGGATCGTCGAGATGGGAGTGGTCGAGCACGTGCTCCGGGCGCCCTCCGACGAGTACACGCGCCGGCTGCTCTCCGACACGCCGTCCCTCGAGACCGCGACGGCGTGACCGGCGCCGCGGGCCGGCGGCCCAACGTGCTGCTCGTGATGTGCGACCAGCTCGCCGCGGGCTGGCTTCCCTTCCACGGGCACGCCGCGACCCATGCACCGCACCTCGCTGCACTCGCGCGCGAGGGCGTCGTCTTCGAGCGCGCCTACTGCGCCTCGCCGCTCTGCGGCCCGTCGCGGGCGGCGATGCTGACCGGGCGGCTGCCGTCCGCCACCGGTGTCTTCGACAACGCGGCCGAGTGGCCGGCGGCGATGCCGACCGTCGTGCATGCCTTACGGGCGGCCGGCTACGCGACCGCGCTCGCGGGGAAGATGCACTTCGTCGGGCCCGACCAGCTGCACGGCTACGAGGAGCGGCTGACCACCGACGTCTACCCGGCGAGCTTCGACTGGACGCCGGACTGGAGCCTTCCGGCCGGCGTTCGGCTGCCGTGGTACCACAACGTGGAGAGCCTGCTCATGGCCGGCGTGCGCGAGGCGGCGATGCAGACCGACTACGACGACGAGGTCGCGTTCCACGCCGTCCGCAAGCTGCGCGAGCTGGCCCGCGCCCGCGACGGCCGGCCGTTCTTCCTCACGGTGTCGTTCACGAACCCGCACGACCCGTGGGAGGTGCGCCGCCGGCACTGGGACCTCTACGAGCACGTGGACGTGGGGCGGCCCACCGCCGGCCGCGCGTCGGATCCCCTGAGCGAACGGCTGCGCGCCATGTGCGGGCTCGACGACCGGCCCCTCACGGCGGAGGAGAAGGCGCGCGCCCGGCGGGCCTACCTGGCCGCGATCAGCTACGCCGACGAGCGGATCGGCGAGGTGCTCGCGGCGCTCGCGGACTGCGGGCACGCCGGCGACACGGTCGTGGTCTTCACGGCCGACCACGGCGAGCTCCTGGGCGAGCACGAGCTCTGGTACAAGATGTCGTTCCTCGATCCGTCGGCCCGCGTGCCGCTCGTGCTGCGGATGCCGGGGCGGGCGGCCGCACGTGTCGCGGCGCCGGTGTCGCACCTCGACCTGGCCCCGACGCTCGCCGAGCTCGCCGGTGCCGACCTCGGTGGGGACGAGCTCCACGGAGCGAGCCTCGTGCCCGTCGTCGAGGGCCGCGAGCGGCCGGGCGACGTCCTCGCCGAGTACCTCGCCGAGGGCGTCACCGAGCCGGCCGTGATGATCCGCCGCGGGCGGCACAAGCTCGTGCGCTGCGGGGAGGACCCCGACCAGCTCCACGACCTCGACGCCGACCCGCACGAGCTCGCGAACCTCGCCGGGGATCCGGCCGGCGCCGCGCTTCGCGAGGCGGTGGACGAGCGGTGGGACCTCGCCGGCCTGCGCACGCGGGTGGTCGAAAGCCAGCGGCGCCGTCACGAGGTGAGCCGGGCGCTCGCGGTCGGAGCACACACGCCGTGGGATCACCAGCCATGGGTCGACGCGACCCGCCGGTATGTGCGGGCCGGGGCGGCGGGCCGGGACCGGCCCGGGGGGGGGCCCCGCGCCCGCGAGCGCCCCCGCGCGGGGGCGGCGGAGGCGGCGCGGCGAGCCCGCGC
>JAICKX010000089.1 GCA_025927685.1 Thermoleophilia bacterium
ACTAGGTACAGGCTGGACGGGTCAGATGGCTTCGCCATCATCATGCGTCGACCAGGAGCACGGCGCAGACCTCGACAGGGGCCGGTGGATGCCGGCACCTCGACTTCGCACTGCCGGCGTCTTCCCGAGGCTGCTCGGCGGCATCCTCTCAAGGCGGGTCGGCTGCCCACGACAGAGGTGGCCTCGCTGCAGGATCCGCTCGCGGAAGATGACCTGGCTCGCGTGGCTGTGTTGAACGGATAAGCGGATCGCGGGGCAACCGATGGGGCAACGAGAGCCGGCGAAACGGGCCGAGATCACTACAGTCTTGAGTCCTCCGTTTCTCTCGATTTGTAGCCGAAATTCGAACAGGGCGAACCGTGCAGAGAGTTCCGAGGGCTACTCTGATCAGGTAGTCGGGGGTCGAGTCCCTACCCCGCAGCTCTTCGAAGATTCCGGCAGATCGGTCAGCAGGGCACTGGCGTCACCGTGCCGCGCTCGTAGAACGTCTTTTTGCTCGCCGGGTCGGTCGCGCTGAGCTCGGCTTCGCTGCTCGTGCAGTCGAGGCCCGTCTCGCTCACAGCGAACGTAAGGCGCAGGTCGTTGCGTCCGTCGCCGTTAACGTCGACCTTCGCGGAGGCCGTCGGGGCGGCCTCGGTGCCGGTTTGGCCGAAGCGCGCCGAGGTCGCCTGTGCGTTTGCCGCGTTGAACGAGCTCGTCGAAAGTAGCGCGACGACGACCGAGCCGCCCGCGAGGTTCACCGTATTCGACGCGTCCCCTGGTGCGATGTCAGTCGGCCCGAAGAGGAAGCAGCTGTCGACCGGCAGGAAGACCTCGCTCGCATCGTTGCCGTTCGGCTGAGTGTCGATCCGCACCGTCTCGGACACCGGCGTCAGCGGATCGCGGAACGGCACGACGCCCTGGTGGCTGTACGGGTACCAGGAGGCCGGCGACGTCGTGGAGTTCTTCACCGGCGCGTAGGCGGCGGTGAAGAGGTCGGCCCCCGCCATCGGCTGGCTCTCCCACGAGCTCCCGTCCTGCGGCAGGGTGCTGTCGCCGCTCTGGATCAGGAGATCGACGGGCCCGACCCAGCGCGGTTCCCCGATGGGCCGGCTCGTCGGCGGCTTCACATCGGTTTGGCCGCTCGCCCACGTATACGTGAGCCCGTCGCGACAGAGCTTCTTCGTGTTGATCGCCGTCTCGCTCAGGATGTGCCAGCCGGCGCTGCTGGTTGCCACGTGAATCGCTACGCCGGCCGTCACCGCCAGGCCGACCACGGTCAGGATCGCGAGCCTTCGCATCGTCTCCCCCTCCAGTCTCCGGACCGCCTCCAACGGCCCTGGAGGATGAATGTAGCAAGGGTGACGTTGCGCCGCTTGCGCGCCCGCCAGCGGCAAGAGATGCTCTCGTTCTCATGAACCGGCTTCCGAGCGGCGAGGTCACGCTGCTCTTCACCGACATCGACGGTTCGACGCGGCTTCTCCACGAGCTCGGCGACACGTACGCTGCCGTACTCGCCGAGCACCGGCGCCAGATCAGAGGCGCCGTTCGTCGTCACTCCGGCGTCGAGGTCGACACCCAGGGCGATGCCTTCTTCATCGCCTTCGCACGGGGTCGGGACGCCGTCGCCGCAGCCGCGGATGCACAGCGGTCACTGGCCTCGGGCGCCGTCCGCGTGCGGATGGGGCTCCATACGGGCCGGCCCAGCGTCGCGGAGGAGGGCTACGTCGGCATCGACGTCCACCTGGGAGCGCGGATCGCGGCGGCCGGCCACGGCGGCCAAGTCGTGCTGTCGCGCGCCACCGTCGAGGCGCTGGGCACCGGAGCGGAGGCGGTGAGCGACCTCGGCGAGCATCGGCTGAAGGACATCTCCGAGCCGGTGTGGCTCTATCAGCTCAACGCGCCGGGCCTCGCCGCCGACTTCCCGCCGCTTCGGACGATCTCCAACACGAACCTGCCCGCGCCTTCTCGCCGGCTTGTCGGCCGCGACAGGGAGCTCGAGCACGCGTGCGAGCGAATCCGTTCGGGCGAGGCGAGACTGCTGACGCTCACGGGCCCAGGCGGCGTCGGAAAGACTCGGCTCGCCGTCCAGGCTGGGCTGGAGCTCGTCGAGCACTTCCCGAACGGCGTCTTCTTCGTCGGACTGGCGCCGCTCGTGGAGGCCGAGCTCGTGATCCCCACGATCGCGCAGACGCTGGGCGTGCGCGAGCGCCCGGGCGAGCCCATGCTCGACACCCTGGCGGAGCACCTGCGCATGCGCCGGATCCTCCTCGTGCTGGACAACCTCGAGCATCTCGTCGACGCGGCCGGCGACGTCGCGGAGCTGGTGGCGACCGCCCCCGGGCTGAGCGTGATCGCGACGAGCCGTGAGCCGCTTCGGATCTCGGCGGAGCACGAGCACCCCGTCGCGCCGCTCGACGACGGCGCAGCGGTCGAGCTCTTCTCCGATCGCGCGCACGCGGTCCTCCCGCAGTTCTCGGCGGACGACGCAACCGAGGAGGTCTGCCGGCGGCTGGACGGACTGCCGCTCGCGATTGAGCTCGCCGCAGCTCGCGTGAGGGCCCTGCCGCCCAGGTCGATGCTCGCCAGACTCGACCGGCGGCTCTCGCTGCTCACCGGAGGCGGCCGCGACGCGCCTGCCCGCCAGCGTACGCTGCGGGCGGCCATCGACTGGAGCTACGAGCTCCTGGACGACCAGGAGCAAGCGCTCTTCCGGGCCCTTTCCGTATTCGCGGGCGGATGCGACCTGGACGCGGCCGAGCGCGTGTGCGCTGCCGATCCCGCCGTCCTCGAGTCGCTCGTACAGAAGAGCCTCGTCCTTCAGCGACCGGATGCCGGCGGCCTCGCGCGGTTCTGGATGCTCGCCACAATCAGGGAGTACGCCCGCGACCGGCTCGCCGAGGCGGGCGAGCTGCCCGAGGCCGAGCGGCGTCATGCTGCACACATTCTCGACCTGGCCGAAACGGCGGAGGGCCACCTGCTCGGACACGGGCAGGTGGAATGGTCGGGGCGGCTCGGACAGGAGGTGGACAACGTCCGCGCAGCGGTGTCCGCCGCCCTGTCCGCCGGCGACGTGGAGGTCGCCCTTCGCATCACTTCGGCGCTGATCGACTTCTGGGACATGCGCGGGAGCTACGCCGAGGTCCGCGGCTGGCTTCGCGACGGGCTCAGCCGTGCGAGTGACTGCTCGACCGGGGTGCGCGCAAAGGCGACGCTCGCGGCAGGGCTCGCCGCGTTCCAGAGCGGTGATGTGGACGGGGCGCGGGCCCTGACGACGTCCAGCCTCGACCTCGCTCGTCGGGCCGGCGAGGGGCGGCTGATCTCGCGAGCGCTCAGCCAGCTCGCGGCCATCGCGATGCTCGAGGGGGCGTTCGAGCAGACTGTGGAGCTGGCGGACGCCGGCGTGGCTGCCGCCGAGGAAGCGGGGGACGACGCGATGCGGGCCTTCGCCCTGAACATGCTCGCGATCGGGAACTACGAGCTCGGGAACACCCAGGAGGCCGAAGCGCTTTTCGAACAATCGGCGGCCCTCCTGCGGTCCGTCGGCGACCTGCGCGACCTTGCGCTCCTATACGGCAACCTGGGAAGCGCGGCGCTCCTCTCGGACGAGTACGCGCGCGCTCGCAGCCTCTACGACGCCTCGCTCGCGCTCGCCGAGGAGCTCGGCGACCGTGGCCGCCTCCCGGCGCATCACCAGGGAATGGGAGTCGCCGCGCTCCTCGACGGATCTCTGGACGAAGCGGCCTCGCATCTGTCGGCAGCACTCGTGGACGGCCGCCAGGTGGGCGACACAGGGACCGTGATCAGCGCACTTCACTCGGTCGCCGGGCTCGCGGCTGCGCGGGGGAACCTGGCGCTTGCCGAGGCGCTGCGCGGAGCCGTTGAGCAGGCGATGCGAGATCGGGGCGTCACGGTGAGCGGCGCCGACGTGCTCGTCGACCGGCGGTTCTTCGAGCGGCTGCCGTCCAGGACCGACGAAACGCCCGCGTTCCCGGGAGGCCAAGCGATGACCCTCGAGGAAGCGGTCGACTCGGCGCTCGGCGAACTACGTCTCCCTACCTAGCCGACGCGAGTAGAGGGCGGCGAGCGGTGCGGCCGCGAGCGCGCCGGCCGCCCGCGCAAGTGAGCATGATGAGCCGACCGCGCTGGCCCCCCCCGACCGGGACGCGAAGACGGCGATGGTGACCAGGTGTGCGCACGTGCCGAGCGACGGCCCGGCCGATGCCACCCGCTAGCTCGAATCGACGTCGAGCGAGCGAAGATCTCAGACGGGTCGCTCCAATAACGAAGGCCAGACGCGCGGCCTTGGATCCCGGACCGACCTTCTTCGGCCGACGTACGGGGCAACCCTTGGGGCAACGAGATCTGCCGAAGCGAGCCGAGACAAGCACGTAGGTCGTGGCTTCGATCGCCGCTTGCTGAGCCGCACTGGCCAGCTTCGCCGAGGTGCGCCGAGACCATCCAGGGCTACTCTGGATCAGGTAGTCGGGGTTCGAGTCCCTGCCCCGCAGCTCTCAGGAATCGCCTGCAAATCGGGAACTTTGTCGTGCTGCTGCCCTCGCCGCATGCCCTCGCCGCACAGCGGCGGGACCCGCTGTGGGGCAATGCCTGGGGCAACAAGGCGTTCGATCGCCCCTGGGCAGCCAACGGCTGACGACGCAGTAGGAGAGGCTTGCGACAGCCACTACTGGGGGCGCGTTGCGTCCGCAACGGAACCGCCGCGGTCGCGCGGATAGTCGCCGGGTGCCGGATGTCGACCGGTCCGAGGAGCGCCTCCGCCAACTACTCGACGATGGGCATGAGTGGGAGGAACTCGACTACAAGCGGGTTCTCGATCTCTCGACCCGGCGAGACGAGGTCGAACTCGCGAAGGACATCGGGGCGATGCAGGTCGACGGCGGCGACATCGTTATCGGGGCCGGACGACCACGGGCAGCCCACCGGTGACTTGACCGACGAACACGTACGAAACCTCAACGAATCGCGGATCCGCGCCAAGTCATCAACTCCTCCGCTCTTGAGGTGTAACCAGGGTTTCAGTATGATCGCTGGGTGCAGGTTACGCAATGGGTGATGCTCGTCCACAGGCTGCCCCGCGAGCCATCCACGCCGCGGATCACGTTGTGGCGAAAGCTGCGCCGCCTGGGCGTCGCCCAGATCGTGGACGGCGTGGTCGCCTTGCCGGCCGACCCGGATAACCGCGAGCAGCTGGAGTGGCTGGCCGAAGAGGTCGTCCAGGCCGGAGGCGAAGCCACCATCTGGCTGTCCGAGCCCGCGACGGCGGCCGAGCACCGGGCACTGGCGCACGCGATGACCGAGCGCGTCGAGGCCGAGTATCGCCAGATCGCAGCGGAAGCCCAGGCGGCGCAGTCCAAGCGTCCGGTCGAGCGGCGCCGGACGCTGGCGCGGCTTCGGCGTGAGCTGCGCCGGGTCGGCGCCCGCCAATACTTCCCCACCCCTGAGGCGAACGGCGCCCGCGACGCGGTCGAGGCGTTGGCCAGGGCGGCGGCGGAGGCGGCGGCATGATCTGGGCCACCCGCCGCCACGTGCACATCGACCGCACCGCCTGTGCGTGGCTGATCCGCCGCTTCGTCGACCGCGACGCCGAGTTCGTGTTCGTCGATGACCCCGACGAGGTACCCGCCGGCGCCACCCCCTTTGACATGCGCGGCGTCGAGCTCGGCCACAGGGATGGGCGCTGCTCGTTCGAGACGATCCTCGTCCGATACGAGCTCGACGACCCAGCGCTCGAGCGGATCGGCCAGGTCGTGCACGAAGCCGACATCGGCGATGAGCGCTATGACGCGCCCGAGGCGCCTGGCTTGGATGCGCTGCTTCGCGGCCTCGCTCTCCGCGCGGCGGACGACGATCAGCGGATCGCGATGACCGAGCCCTTGTACGACGCCCTGTATGAGCTCTGGAGCACGGCGGGATGAGCATCGTCTCCGTCACCGACCAGACGCGGTTCGACGAGGCGACGGTCGGCGCCGAGCCGACCGAGCTCGAGGCGTTCTGGTTCTGGCTCAGGCTGGGCTGCATCAGTTTCGGCGGCCCGGCGGGCCAGATCGCGATCATGCACGACGAGCTCGTCGAGCGGCGCAAGTGGATCAGCGAGCGCCGCTTCTTGCACGCGCTCAACTTCTGCATGGCTCTCCCCGGGCCCGAAGCCCAGCAGCTCGCCTCCTATATCGGCTACTCGCTCTACGGCGTGCGCGGCGCGATCACCTCCGGCGGCCTGTTCGTCGCCCCCTCGTTCGTGCTGCTGTGCCTGATGAGCGGCATCTACGTCGAATACGGCGACGTCACCGTGGTCGAAGGCGTCGTCAGCGGCCTCGGCGCCGCCGTCGTCGCGCTGGTCGCCGCCGCGGTGCTTCGCGTCGGAAGCCGCGTCATCCACACCCGAGCCGCAATCGGGCTCGCCGCGGCGGCGTTTCTGGCAATCGTCGCCGGCGTCCCGTTTCCCATCATCATCGCCGTAGCCGCCCCCATCGGCTACGTCGCAGGCCGATCCCGTCCCGCACTGCTCGGCCGATCCGCGAGCCACGGCGACGAGGAGTCGGACGAGGACATTGCGGCAGCCCATGTCGGCGTTAGCGTCCGCCGACGTTCCGCCACGGGACTCGTGATCTGGCTCGTCCCGGTCGCGGCGCTCGTCCTCATTGGAGGCGTGGTCGGTGACCTAGCTGGCTTCTTCACTGTGGCGGCGCTGGTCACCTTCGGCGGCGCTTACGCCGTGCTCCCGTTCGTCGCCAACGCCGCCGTAAACCACTACGGCTGGCTCACCTCCAAGGACATGGTCGCCGGCCTTGCGCTGGGCGAGTCCACGCCCGGCCCGCTGATCATGGTCAACACCTTCGTCGGCTTCGTCGCCGGCTACCACGTCGAGGACAACCTCGCCTGGGGCCTGCTCGGTGCCACCATCGCCACCCTGGCCACCTTCGTACCCTGCTTCGTACTCATCATCAGCGGCGCGCCGCTGATCGACCGCATCCGCGCCACCGGCAGCTTCGCCAACGGCCTCGACGGCGTCACCATCAGCGTCGTCGGCGTCATCGCCGCGCTCGCCGTCTTCCTCGCCCGCCACGCCCTCATCACCAACGGCCACCCCGACTGGATACTCACCTCGCTCGCCGTGGCCGCATTCGTCGCGGTGTGGCGCTACCGCGTCGGTGTGATCCCGGTCGTGCTCTGCTGCGCCGCCGTCGGCATCGCCAACACCATCCTTCGGTGACCGGTCGTACAAGCGGTCGGGGTTCGAGTCGCTGCCCCGCAGCTCCACGGGCCGCCGCGCTCGCCGGCAGTAGAGTGCCCCGCGTGAGCGATGTGCCGAGCATCTGGGAAGACGAGCTGCCGATCGGCACGAAGGTGCAGATCACGTACTCGAACGGCAAGCACCGGGACGGCATCGTCGTCGAGCACCGGGCAGACGGATTGCTCAAGCTCGAGACGAACCGGAACCCCGCCCTGAGCGTGGTCTTCTTCGCGAATCCGGCGCACATCACCGAGGTCGAGATCATCGACGAGCGGCGGGGCGGCGATGATCCCGGTCCCGCACAGCCAACCCTCTGACGCGCCCCACCCTCGGCGCGCCTGTCGCCGACAACCCGGATGCTGACGCTCACAACCGACGACGACCGCGCCGTCGCCCTGGTGCAGGCGATCCGAACCGGCGATGCCGACCGGCTCGGGCGTCTGCTGGGCGAGCATGAGGGGCTTTCGCGTGTGTGGATCCGCGACCGGAAGGGCGGCTCGCGCTCGCCCCTGCACGTTGCCACAGACTGGCCGGGCTACTTCCCAAACGGCCCCGACGTGGTGCGGGTGCTGATCGCGGCGGGCGCGGATCCGAACGCCGCGATGGCCGGCGGCGGTCATGCGGAGACGCCGCTTCACTGGGCGGCCAGCAGCGACGACCTCGACGTGGCCGACGCGTTGCTGGATGCCGGTGCCGACCTCGAGGCGCTGGGCGGGTCGATCGCGGGCGGCACGCCGCTCGACAACGCCGTCGGATACGGCTGCTGGCACGTGGCGCGCCGCCTGGTCGGGCGCGGTGCGCGCGTCGACCGGCTGTGGCACGCTGCGTCGCTCGGGATGCTCGCCCGGATGCATGAGCTGCTGGCGGCCGACCCGCCGCCGACCACGGAGGAGATCGCGAACGCGTTCTGGCAGGCGTGCCATGGCGGCCAGCTCCGGGCGGCCGAGCTCCTGCTCGGGCGGGGAGCCGACGTGAACTGGATCCCGGACTACGCCGAGGGCACCGGCCTGGACGTCGCCGGCGGGCCGGACACGCGCCGGGGGTTGCTCGTCACCTGGTTGGGCGAGCACGGCGGCGGGCACGCGGGCGAATGAGCGACTCCACGCCCAGGATCCCAGTCAGCACGACCTACCACGGAGTGACCGTCACCGAGGACTACCGCTGGCTGGAGGATGCGGGGTCCGAGGAGACGAGGACGTGGACGGAAGCCCAGAACGCGCGGACGAGCGCGGTTCTCGAACGCCTGCCTGCGTACGGCGCCGTCCGCCGGCGCGCCGAGGAGCTCGTGAAGGCCGAGTCCGTCTCCTGGGGCCGTGCCAGCTACGGGATGGGCTTCGAGGGTCCCCAGAGCGCCGGGTCGACGTACTTCGTGCTGAAACGCGAGCCGCCGAGGCAGCAGCCGTTCCTGGTGGCGCTGACCGGCCTGGACGACGCGTCCGACGCCCGCGTGGTGGTCGATCCGAACGCGATCGAGGAGAGCGGCGCGACCACGATCGACTGGTTCGCGCCCTCGCCCGACGGGCGGCTGGTCGCCGTCTCCCTCTCCTCGCACGGGACGGAGCAGGGCACGCTGCACGTCTTCGACAGCGCGTCCGGCGGGCTCACCGACGTCACCGTGCCACGCGTGCAGGGAGGCACGGCCGGCGGGTCGATGGCGTGGGCGGGCGACTCGTCGGGGTACTGGTACACCCGCGGCCCCGGGGCCGGCGAGCGCCCGGACGAGGAGCTCGACTTCTTCCAGGAGGTCTGGTCTCACGCCCTCGGCGAGCCGCTCGACCGCGACCGCCGCGACGAGCCCGGTCCCGTCGCCGACCCGAGGATCGTCCAGCACCACCTGCGGGCCTCGGGCGACGGACGCTGGACGATCGACCTGGCGCAGCGGGGCGACAGCGGCGAGTGGCAGATCTTCGCGCGCCCCCAGGGCGCCGGCGGCTGGTGGCAGGTCGCCGAGATCGCCGACAAGTGCGTCGGTGCGGTGACCGGCGGCGAGGCGCTCTACCTGCTGTCGCGTGCCGGCGCTCCGCGCGGCCAGGTGCTCCGGCTGCCCATGACCGACGGCGCGAGCGTCGCGCACGCGCGGTGCGTGGTCCCGGTGAGCGAGACGACGATCGAGAGCCTCGCCGCCACGGATGACCGGCTCTGGGTGCTCGACATCGACGGCGGCCCGTCGGGCATGCGCGTCTGCGACGCCGACGGGGGGAGCATGACGCAGGTCGACATCCCGCCGGCCTCGGCGATCGAGAGCCTCGGTGCGCTCGACGCGCACGAGGTCGTGTACGCCGTCGAGTCGTTCACCCGGCCGCGCGTGTGGTGGCGTGGACCCGACGAGCTCCCGCCGCGGGCCACCGCGCTCCGCGACGAGACACCGTTCGACCTCTCGTCCTGCGACGTCCGCCGCGAGCTCGCGACCTCGGCCGACGGGACCCGGGTACCGATGACCATCATCTCGCCTCGGGGCGCCCCACGCGACGGCTCGGCGGCCGCGGTGCTCACCGGGTACGGCGGCTTCGGCATCTCGCTCAAGCCACGCTTCGATCCCACCGAGCTGCTGTGGCTCGAGGCGGGCGGTGTGTTGGCGGTGGCGAATCTCCGCGGCGGCGGCGAGTACGGCGAGGAGTGGCACCACGCGGGTCGGCTCACCGCCAAGCAGCACGTCTTCGACGACTTCGTCGCGTGCGCGGGGCACCTCGTCGAGTCGGGGGTGACGAGCGTCGACCGGCTCGCCGTGATCGGCGGGTCGAACGGCGGCCTCCTGATCTGCGCGGTTCTCACCCAGCACCCCGAGATCGCCCGCGCCTTCGTCGCCCTGGTCCCGGTCGTCGACATGCTGCGGGCCGAGCTGCACCCGAACGGCGAGTTCGTCTCCGCCGAGCTCGGGACGGTGCGCGAGCCCGAGCAGTTCGAGGCCATGCGGGCCTACTCGCCGTACCACAACGTCCGGGACGGGGCCGCCTATCCGGCGACGCTGCTCACCGGCGGCGAGTCCGACCCGCGTGTCGACGCCTATCACCCGAAGAAGATGGCCGCGCGGCTCCAGGCCGCGACCTCCGGCGACGAGCCGATCCTGCTCCGGATCGAGCCGGGGGGACACGGGATCGGCCGCTCGCTCGACGAGGCCGTCACGTCGCTCGCAGAGGTCTACACGTTCATCTTCGACCGGCTCGGCCTGGCGGGCCCGACGGGCTCCTAGCCGGACGGCTTGCGCTCGACGGAGCCGATGTCGCATGCCCCGGCCTGCGGCCCTGGCGATCCCACGCTGGTCGGTCGAGCCGGAGGCCGGGCAGCACCATCAAGATGCCGTGGTTCAGGACGCCTCCGACGTCGCCCTGGTTGCCGCTGACGGTCACGTGGTTCAGCGTCAAGAACCCCTCGTTCAGGACTCCGCCGCCACCCCCGGCGGGAAGCCCCCGGTGATCGTGAGCGTCGAGACGCGGACGTTTCCCGCTGTGACCGCGAGCACGGTCCCGCTGGTGACGCCCCCGCTTCCGCCACCGTCGAGCACGGCATTCGAGACGCCCTTCCCCGCGCCGGCGTCCTCAGTCCTCGAGCACGGCGAAATCGAGCTGCGCGAGGCGGTCGGGATCGGTCAGGAAGTTCATCTTGGCGATCCTCCTGTTCTTGATCGTGACGGCGCAGAGCGAGAACGGCACGCCGTCGCGGAACGAGACCATCCCCGCGGCACCGTTGATGAGCGCGCGCCGCATCGTCAGGTCGAGCTTGCGGAACGTGATCGCCCGGCCGGCCACCTCCTTCGCACCCCGGATGTGGTGCGTGATACCCGTCAGGCCGCCGTCGGCGCGGAGCTCGACGTCCGGGTCGAGGACGGCGACGAGCGCGTCGAAGTCACCCTCGCGGGCGGCCGCCAGGAACGCCTCGACGACCTCCCACTGGGCGGGCAGGTCGACGTCCGGGACCGGGTCGGCCCCGCGGACGCGACGCCGCGCGCGGCTCGCGAGCTGACGGGTCGTCTCGGGTGAGCGGTCGACGATCGGCGCGATGTCGTCGAACGGGACCGCGAACATGTCGTGCAGCACGAACGCCAGTCGCTCGGCGGGCGTCAGCGTCTCGAGCACCACCAGGAGCGCCAGACCGACGGAGTCGGCGAGCAGCGCCTCGTGCTCGGGGTCGGTGCCGTCCACCGGGTCGATGATCGGGTCGGGCAGGTGCACGTCGAGCGGCCCCTCGCGCCGCGTCCCGCGCGCGCGCAGCATGTTCAGCGAAATGCGGGCCACGATCGTTGTCAGCCAGGCCCGCAGGTTCTCCACGTCGTCCGTGCCGGCGCGGTCGACGCGGAGCCAGGCGTCCTGGACGGCGTCCTCAGCCTCGCTCAGCGAGCCCAGCATGCGGTAGGCGACGGCCCGGAGATGCGGCCGGTGTTCCTCGAATTGCTCTGCGAGCCACTCCTGCTCGGTCATGTCACATCCCTCCTGCGCAGCGTGTCACCACCGTAGACCCGCGCGATCCGCGGGATGTGACACCGAAGGAGGACACGATGCGTATTTTCGTTGCAGGAGCGAGCGGCGCACTTGGCAGGCGGCTCGTCCCCCAGCTGATCGACGCAGGCCACGAGGTCGTTGGTACCCACAAGTCGCCGGCGAACACCGAGCTTGTGCGGGCGCTCGGCGCGACGCCCGTGATGCTCGATCTGCTCGACGTCCGGGCAGTACGAACGGCCGTGCTCGAGCACGAGCCCGAGGCGATCCTCCACGAGGCCACCGCGCTCGGGCACGCCAAGTGGGGCCGGAACTTCGACAAGGCCTTCGCGGAGACCAACGCGTTGCGCACGACGGGCACCGACGCGCTGCTTCGGGCCGGCCGGGAGGCCGGCGTCCGCCGGTTCGTGGCGCAGAGCTTCGCCTCGTACCGGTACATCCGGACGGGCGGGACGGTGAAGACCGAGGACGACCCGCTCGACCCGACCCCGCCCGGGAACGCCCGCCACTCGTTCGCGGCGATGGCGTATCTCGACCGGACGGTCACCGAGGCGGGCGGGATCATCCTGCGCTACGGCGGCTTCTACGGCGCCGCCAACGACGGGCTCGTCGAGCCGGTGCGAAAGCGCCAGTTCCCGATCATCGGAAACGGCGCCGGCATGACCTCGATGATCCACCTCGACGATGCCGCGGCCGCGACCGTGCTCGCGCTCGAGCACGACGGCCCGGCGCTCTACAACGTCGTCGACGACGAGCCGGCCGCGGCGCGCGACTGGCTGCCGGTGATGGCGGATGCGCTGGGCGCGAAGCCGCCCCGGCACTTCCCGGCCTGGCTGGCGCGGCTGGTCGCGGGCGAGGCGGCGGTCGTCATGGGCACCGATGCGCGCGGCGCCTCCAACGCCAAGGCCAAGCGCGAGCTGGGCTTGACGCTGCGGTACCCGAGCTGGCGCACCGGATTCCCCGCCGTCTACGCGGCGCACGCGGTTGCGGAGGGTGCGCGCTCGCGGGCGGTGGCTAACCGTCCCACGCACACCGCGTCCTAGCCCGTAGTGCGTTGGGCGGGATGGTGCCGGGCCGCGCTCGCCGCCGGCCTCGTGGCGATGCTCGCCGGGTTGCCGGCGTGCGGCGGGAACGCCGAGCCCGGGCAGGGCTCGGCGAAGCCCGCCGCGAGCGGCGTCCGCGCGGCCGGCCCCGGCACGCCGCGCCGGGTGCCGGCCGACCGGTGCGGAACGCCAGCCACCGAGGCCACGCCGATGTGGTTTCGGGCCGGGGACGGGACCTGGCTCGACGGCGCCGTCGCCGGCACGGGCCCGGTCGGCGCCGTCCTGATCCACGAGTACCCCGGCCCGATGTGCGGCTGGTGGCCGTACGCCGCCTATCTGGCCCGGCACGGCGTCCGCGCGCTCCTCTTCGACCTGCGCTGCTTCG
>JAICKX010000163.1 GCA_025927685.1 Thermoleophilia bacterium
ATCCCCGCCTCCACTCCCGCCGCGACCAGCTCGAGCAGCGCCGGCGCCGCCCGCTCGATCCGGGCGGTGCGCTGCTTCGCAAGCGATCGCAGCCAGAGGTCCGGGTAGACGCCACCGAACGCGCACAGGATGCACGCGATCACCGGCCCCGCCACGCCCCCCACCGCCGTGCCGCCGACGAGCCCGAGGGCGCCGAACGCGATCGCCGCCCCGCCGCGGGCCGCGGGCACGTCGGCCACGGCGACCGGCGAGCCCGCACGGCGGACAAGACCCGGGTCAGGGAGCACCGCGAGACGCCTCGGCAGCCCCTCCCCGAGCCGCCGTCCGACGGCCGCCATGAGCTGGATCGGCGTGCGTCGCCTCGTCGAGCCACGCACGCCGGGGTCCCGGCGGTAGGAGCGAACCGCCGCGACGCCGACGAGGGCCGCCACGGCGAGGAGCTCGACGCCGGTCACGGCTCGACCGCCGCGACCCGGCGGATGAGCAGATGGCCGACCGTCGCCAGGAGCCCCGAGCCGGCAAGCGCCGCCCAGCCGAGCGGGCTTCGGAGCACGAGCCCGAGGCCCTGCCCGTCGAGCAGCCACAGCGCGCCGATCCCGAACGCCGGCATGGCGGTCACCATCCGGCCGGTGGCCCGCGCCTGGGCGGTGGCCACCGCGGCGGCACGCCGCTGCTCTTCCCGCGACCGGAGGACGCCGGCCATGCGGTCGAGCAGCAGGACGAGGTCGCCGCCGGTGCGGGCCTGGAGGTCAACGACGGCGCGCAGATGCCCGACGTCGGCATTCGACCCGAGCGTCTCGAGCGCCTCGTCCGCCGGCGCGCCCACCGCAATGCGGGCGGCCGCCTCGCGGAGCGCCGCCGCGCTCGGCTCCGGGACGTCGTCTGCGGCGTCGGCGACTGCCTGGCGGAGCGATCGGCCGGCCCGCACGTAGGCGGCGAGCACCGCGACGACGACCGGAAGCTGCTCCCGCAGCGCCCGGGCGTCGCGGCGCCCAGCCAGCCGGCGCCGCAGCTCCGGCGGCGTCAGGCCGCGGAGGTCGGGCATCGCTCCTCCACGAGCTGCTCCAGAAGCTGCGCGTCGAGCGAGCGCAGCCCCGACGCCGGGTCGCGTCCGTCGATCCGCCGGATCGTTCGGGCGCCGTCGGCGCCCCGCACCAGGTGCACCACGACGTCGATGGCCGCCCGCACCTGCTCGCGCACCGCCGCGTGCGGCAGGTCGAGGCCGGACATGAGCGCCATCGTCTCGATGCGCCGCAACGCGTCGGCGGGCGAGCTGGCGTGCACCGTCGTCAGCGACCCATCGTGGCCCGTGTTCATCGCCTGAAGCATGTCGATCGCCTCGCCGCCGCGGACCTCGCCGACGAGGATCCGGTCGGGCCGCATCCGGAGCGCGTTTCTGACGAGCGCGCGCAGCGTCACCTCACCCCTTCCCTCCACGTTCGGCGGGCGCGACTCGAGCCGGGCCACGTTCCGCTGCGGCAGGCGAAGCTCGGCCGCGTCCTCCACCGTGACGATCCGCTCGTCCGGGTCGATGAAGGCCGCGAGCGCGTTCAGGAGCGTGGTCTTCCCGGTGCCGGTGCCGCCCGACACGACGATGTTCACCCGCCTCCGCACGGCGGTCCCGAGGAGGTCGACCTGCTGAGGCGCGATCGTGCCCAGCTCCACGAGGTCCGCGACCCGCATCGGCTCGTTCGGGAACCGGCGGATCGTGAGCAGTGGCCCGTCGAGTGCCAGAGGCGCGAGCACCGCGTTCACGCGGCTCCCGTCGGGCAGGCGGACATCGACCATCGGGCTGCCGGCATCGATGCGCCGGCCGCCCGCACCGACGACACGCTCGATGACCTGGCGCAGATGCTCGCCGTCACGGAACCTGATGGGCTCCCGCGTGAGCCGGCCCGCTCGCTCGACGTAGACGGCCGCCGGGCCGTTGGCGATCACCTCCGTGACGGTCGGGTCGCGCATCAGCGGCTCGATCGGTCCCAGCCCGACGGCGTCGTCCACCACCTCCTCGACGAGCCGCTCGAGGGCGGCCGCCGGCAGGACGACCCGGTCGCGGGCGAGAAGCTCGCGCAGCCGGCCGGCCACGATCCGGCGCAGCGCGCGGGCATCGCCATCGGCCGGCACGACGGCCATCTCGTCGCGCACGAGGACGCGATACCGGCGGGCGATGTCGTCGAGCGCGCTCATCGCGACCCCCGGGCCAGCGCCGCCGGCAGCCCGGCCATCGGCCCCACGCGCATCCAGCGGGCCACGTCCAGGCTGCCCTCGTCGTATGCGCGCATCGGTCGCGGGGCGTCGCGCACGACCGCGGCGATCGGCGCGTCGACGATGCGCGCGGCGGCGCGCAGCCCGACCTCGGCCCGGCGTGACCACCGGTTGACCACCAGCTCCGGCTGCGCGGCGGCACCCCAGCGGGCCGCGTCGAGGATCAGCGAGCGCGCCGCCTCGAGCGCGGCGCGCACCGGGGTCACGACCACCAGCAGCCGGTCGGCCGCGACCAGCGCCTCCCGCGGCGACCCCTCGGAGGCCCCACCCGCATCGATCACCGCGGCCCGCTCGCGGACGCGGACCTCGCGCACCAGTGTGAGGCCCCATCCCGGGGCGACGGCCGAGAGGACGTCCGCGTCGGCCGGACCCGGGACGAACCGCAGACCGCAGGGATGCTCGGCCGAGACCGTGGCGATCCCCGCCGCGAGGGCCTCGCCGGCCTGGGCCAGCTCCGCAAGCGTGCGCTCCTGCGCGGCCCCGAGCGCGAAGGCCAGCCCGGCCCGGCCACGGGAGAGGTCGACGAGAAGCGCGTGCCACCCGGCCGCGAGCGCGAGCGCGACGGCGCTCGCCCCCACACCGCCGCTGGCCCCGGCGACGGCGACGACCTCGCCCGGGCTCATGTCGCGCAGGGCCGCGCCCGGACGATGAGCTCGCACCGCGTCGGCCACGGCGGATGCGAGCCCGACCGGGCTGACAGGGAGTGTGGCGACCGCGCATGCCCCGACCCGAAGCGCCGCCCGGTACGTGTCGACGCCGGCGTCGTCGACGAGCAGCACGACGGCGACCCCTGGGCAGGCGCGCGCGGCGTCCTCGGCCCAGGCGGCCGCGGGATGGCCCGGTGCGTCGGCGACCAGCAGCACGTCGCAGGCGGGGACCGCGCCGCCGAGCACGCGGCTCCGCGACACCGCCGCGACGATCTCGATCGTGGCCGCCGCCTCCGTGGCCGCGCCGCACGCGGCGATCAGGGCGGGGTCGTCGGCGGCTAGCACACAACGGACGACCGGCGCGCTCACCGCCCCTCCGCCGGCGCTCGCACGACGAGCCGCAGCGACCCGCGTCCCTCGGCGGCGACAGCGAGGCTCACCGCCGGCGCCGGGAGGCGGAGCGTCGCCACCGCCGCACCGTCGGCGCTCCGCGCGGAGACGACGAGGACGTTCGCCAGCACGACCGTGGGCTCCGACGCCGGTCCCGGCCGGACGAGCAGGACGTCGGCACGTGCACCGGCGAGGTTGCCCGCCGGGAGCCCGGCCTCGTCGTCGAGGCGGAGGGCGACGTCGCGAGCGGCGGCGATTCGATCGCCGGCCTCGATCTCGGCGGCCATGAGGGGCGCGCCGGCCGGGAGCGGAACCGCGGTCCGGCGCCCGACGGCAGCATCGGGGTCGCCGATCCCGCCACGCATGGCGTAGCGGACCGGGACCCTGACGACGCCGACGTCGTCGGTCGACAGCGTCGTGCCGGCCGGCAGGGCCCGGACGACGACGACCTGCGCGACGGTCGCGATCCGTCGCGCCGGGCCCGTGCCGCGGCCGATCTCGATCAGGCCCACGACGGCGAGCATCACCGCCACCACGGTGTAGACGAGCGCCCGGCGGCGGTGCCGGCTCATCCCCGCACCGGGGAGCAGCGCCGGCAGGTCGGACCGACGAGCGGCGCCCGGCACCAGCCGCACCGGGGAGCCCCGGCGATCTGCTCGCGCAGCGCGACGAGCGACCCCGACGGGATCGCGGGGGCGACGAGGAGCTCGACCGCCCAGCGCGCGCCCAGCGCGGCCGCGAGGCCTCGATCCATCGAGGCCGTGTGCGCGCCGCTGAGCGCCGCCGCACGGACCATGCCCGGCGGCGGCAGACGACCCGACTGCGCTGCAAGGCAGATGGCTCCCCTGGTCGCACCGGCGCGCATGAGCTCCGCCACGGTCTCGGCGGCAGGCATGCGGGCGCTCCCCCACCGGCCGCCGGAGAACCGGGCGGCACCGGCGCGGCGCAGGCGGCCCGGCCGGTCCGGTGCGAGGCCCGCGCGGGCCAGAGCCTCGCCCGACGAGCACGCGATCCACATGGTGCACCGGTCCTCCAGCGCGGCCAGGAGCGCCGCAGCCTCCTCCGCCGACCACGCGGAGGCCGACAGGTGATGCGCCACTCCGGCCAGGTAGCGGCCGCCGATGCCGGGCAGCCGCAGCTCGAGCTCGCCCGTCGCGGCCGCCGGCGAGCTCGGGATGCCGTGTCGCCGGGCGGCACGCCCCTGCGGCGAGAGGGCCGGGATGAGCTCGAGCGTCGTTCCCCGCACGAGCGCCGGCGGCGCCGGGGCCGGGAGGGCGCGACCGCCGGTCACGCCGCACCCTCCGCGATGGGCAGCGTCACGGTGAACCGCGTGCCCTCTCCGACGCGACTCGTGACGTCGATCCGGCCGCCGTGGGCCTCGGCGAGCTCCCGGGCAATGGCAAGCCCGAGGCCGGCACCCGGCTCGGACCGCTCGGGCGCCTGGAAGAACTCGTCGAAGATGAACGGCAGGTCGGCCTCGGCGATGCCGCGCCCGCGATCCTCGACGCCCACGGTTATGCACCCGTCCCCGGCGTCGGCCGTGACGACAACCTCGGTGTCAGGCGGCGCGTACTTGATCGCGTTTGTGATCAGGTTCGCGAACACCTGCCGGAGCCGGTTGTCGTCGCCGGCGACGGCGACGTCGCCGCACGACCACCGCACCGCGATGCCGACCTTGCGATGGCTCGCGACCGCCTCCAGCCGCTCGGCGACCTCCTCGACGCACGCGCGCAGCGGGAACGCCGTCTCGCAGACGCGCAGGTGGCCCGCCCGGGCGCGGCTCAGCTCGAGCAGGGTCTCGATCATGTACGAGAGCCGTTCGCACTCGCCGTCGATCACCTGCAGCTTGGCCGCCTTGCCCGAGTCGGCCTCGGCGCGCTGGAGCGTGTAGACGTAGCCCTTGATCACGGTGAGCGGCGTGCGCAGCTCGTGTGAGACCTTGCCGATGAAGGCAGCCCGGGCCTGCTCCTCATGCGCCAGCCGGCCCGCGAGGTCCTCGAGCGAGGCGACCAGCGCCTCGCGGCCGCCGTCGCGCCTGCGCCGGATCGCGTCGCGGATCATTCCGGCCTGCACAGCCGGTAGCCGACGCCCCAGACGTTGGCGATCCAGCCGGCGTCCGAGTGGCGCACGAGCTTCTGTCGCAGGCGGCTGGCATGGGAGTCCAGCGTTCGCGTCCGCCCCGGAGCGCGGAAGTCCCACACCATCTGGAGCAGCTCGCCCTTGGTGAAGACGCGCTCGGGATCGGCTGCGAGCGTCGCCAGGAGCGCAAACTCCTTCGCGGAGACCTCGACGCGCATGCCGGCGATCGTCACCTCTCGCGAGAGCATGTTCACGGCCAGCTCGCCGTACTTCAGCTCGTGCGCGTCGCGGGCCCGGCTCACCCGCTTCAGGACGGCGCCGATCCGGGCGAGCAGCTCCGGATAGTGGAACGGCTTGGTCACGTAGTCGTCCGCCCCACGGTTCAGGCCGCGCACCCGGTCGGTGTGCTCGGCCTTCGCCGACAGCATGATGATCGGCAGGTCGGGATCCCAGGGGTCGTTCACGGCGTCGGCCTGGCGGACGCGCCGGCAGACGTCGTAGCCGCTCATGTCGGGGAGCACGACGTCGAGCAGGATCACGTCGGGACGGGAGACGGCGAGCGCGTCCATCGCCTCGGCACCGTTCGAGGCGGTCAGGACGGTGAAGTCGTCCTCGCGCAGGGTCTCGGCCAGGAACTCGAGGATGAGGGACTCGTCGTCGACGACGAGCACGGTGGATTCGGCCATGGTTGATGGCTCC
>JAICKX010000018.1 GCA_025927685.1 Thermoleophilia bacterium
ACGACTTCATCCGGGTTCACGGACCTGTTGGGGTCCTTGCCGAAGTAGTCCTTGACCACCTGCTGGATCTTGGGGATGCGCGTCGAACCTCCCACGAGAATGACCTCGTCAATGTCCGACGGCTGCAGGCCCGCGTCCTTGAGCGCCTTCTTCATCGGCTCCAGCGTGCGCTGCACGAGGTCGTCCACGAGCTGCTCGAATTTCGCGCGCGTGAGCGTGTAGTTCAGGTGCTTGGGGCCGCTCTGGTCGGCGGTGATGAATGGGAGGTTGATGTCCGTCGAGTTGGTGCTCGACAGCTCCATCTTCGCCTTCTCCGCGGCCTCCTTGAGCCGCTGCAGCGCCATCGGGTCCTTCGACAGGTCGATGCCCTGGTCGCGCTTGAACTCGCCGACGATCCAGTCCATCACGCGCTGGTCGAAGTCGTCGCCCCCCAGGTGCGTGTCGCCGCTGGTCGCCCGGACCTCGAAGACCCCGTCGGCCATCTCCAGGATCGAGACGTCGAAGGTGCCGCCGCCCAGGTCCCAGACGAAGACGATCTGCTCGCCCTCCTTGTCGAGGCCGTAGGCGAGCGACGCGGCGGTCGGCTCGTTGATGATGCGCAGCACGTCGAGGCCGGCGATCTTGCCGGCGTCCTTGGTCGCGTTGCGCTGGGCGTCGTTGAAGTACGCCGGGACCGTGATGACGGCCTCGGACACGGTCTCGCCCAGGTAGGCCTCGGCGTCGGCCTTGAGCTTCTGGAGGATCATCGCCGAGATCTCGGGGGGCGGGAACGTCTTGTCGCCCGCCTGGACGCGGGCGTCGCCGTTCGGGCCGCTCACGACCTCGTACGGCACGATCTTCTGCTCCTCGGACACCTCGCTGCCCTTGCGGCCCATGAAGCGCTTGATCGAGAAGACGGTGTTCTTGGGGTTCGTGACGGCCTGGCGCTTGGCGGGGGTGCCGACCAGCCGCTGGCCGTCCTAGGAGAAGGCGACGACCGAGGGGGTCGTGCGCCCGCCCTCGGCGTTCGGGATGACGGTGGGCTCGCCGCCCTCCATCACCGCCATGCAGGAGTTGGTCGTGCCGAGGTCGATGCCGATCACTTTTGCCATGTGGTGTTCGCTCCTTGCGTGGTTACAACGAAGAAAATCTAAGTCGAGTTATAGCAATTTCCAGAAGCCCGGGCAAGCGTCGGCGTGGCGTAGATCGTGTACCCCGGCGTCTTGACGAGCGGCCGCAGCCACGGGACGCCCTTCAGCGCCGAGCGGCGGCCGTGCTTCAGGAGCGGCCGGCCGCCGACCTTGCTCTCGCCCACGGCGATCATGACGTCGACGCGCTCCCGGTCGATGTAGGCCCGGTTCGCGAGCGGGTCCTTGAAGAACGCCTTGGCGCCGAGCACGACCGGCAGCACCCGCCGCAGCACGGACGGGCGCAGGTAGGGCGCCATCCCCTCGCCGACGCTCGTCCGCCGGGCGAGCACCTCGAAGCTCCCGGCCGTGCGGACGTTCACCAGTATCCGCGCGTCGCACGGCACCGTGCGGGCGAGCGTCTGCATCAGCTGGAGGCCGCGCTCCTCGAGCGGCGAGGTCTGCCGCGGCGAGACCGACGCGACCACGAGCACGGCCAGGACGGCGGCGGCGACGGGGACGGCCCGGCGGAGGCCGCGGCCGCGGCGGCGCCCGAGCCGCGCCGCGGTCTCGCGGAACGCCGCGCTCGCAACGACGAACGCCGTCAGCACCGCGAGCAGCACGCCGTACTCGAAGAGCCGGCGGGGGCCGAACGTCGCCGGCACGAAGGTGCGGTAGCGGTGGCTGAAGTAGAGGCCGAGCGCGACGAGCACGATCGCGGTCGCCCACGCCGCGACCACCGCCGGCCCCAGCGACCGGCGCCGCCGGACGAGCACCGCCGCCGAGGCGATCGCGAGCAGCGCGAGGCCGGCGAAGTCCCGCCGCGGGGTCGTGATCTGCACCTCGTTGAACACGCTCGACACGGCGACCGTGCCGATCTGGCTCGGCTGGATCGCCCAGCCGGAGCGGCGGCCGCGGGGGTGGGACGGCTTCACGACCTCGAACGTCTTCGTCGGGTCGAGGGTGACCGGGAACCCCGGGTACCCGCCCGACCCGCGCGCCCGCTGGAAGCCCAGGTCGCCGCCCGACGCACCGAGGGCGGCGAGCCACACGACGACCGTGACGAGCGCCGCGACTCCCGCCGCGCCGGCGACCCGGCCGGCCCTGCGGCGCCCGCCGCGACCGAGGGCGAGACTCGCGGCGGCGTACCACACCGCGAAGATGCCGACGACGGCGACCGGGATGAGGTGCGTCCCCGCGCCCGCCCCCAGCAGCACGCCGGCGACGACGGCCTCACGCCTCCCGGCGCGGCCGCGGACGATCGCCACCGCGACGACCGCCGCGCACACCGCGAGCATCCGCCCCAGGGTCTCGACGCGGTAGGTGGTCGTGTCCTCGGCGAACTCGGAGTTGAGCGGGAGCGCGGCCGGCGCGACGAGGAGCACGGCGGGAACGCCGACCGCCAGGGGCCCCAGCCCGAGCGCGCGGCCGAGCGCCAGCAGGGCGGCGAAGAGCCCGACCGCTCCCAGCCAGACGAGCGCCATCATCGTGGGCGGGGCGCCGTGCGGCGCGACCGACGCGATGCCGGCCTCGAACGAGTTCAGGATGACCTTGCTGACGGTGGTCGGCAGCTCCATGCCCCACTGGAGCGTGGTCGGCGGCACGCGGCCGGCGTGCAGGATCTCGAGGCCGTCGCCCCAGTAGCGCCACGCCGCCTCGCTGCTCGAGAGGAGCGTGCCGGAGTCGAGCCGGAGCTTCTGCACGGCGAAGGCGGCCAGCCCGGCCAGGCCCGGCGCGAGCGTCCATCGGGCGGCGCGGGCGTCGGCCCGAAGCGCGCGGAGATGCGGGCGCAGGAAGCGCCGGCGGGCGGCCAACCCCCACAGGGCGAGCGTGACGAGGGCCCATGCGATGACGAAGCCCGTGCGGCCCATCGTGTGCGTGGCCGCCAGCGCCGTGGCTGCGAGCGCCGTCGCGGCGTAGCCGAGCCCGAACGTCAGCGCGAGGGCGGCTTCGACGGTCAGCCGACCCGGCCGGAACGCGGCCAGGGTCGCCCCCGCACCCGGGACGAGCACGACCGCCAGGACGGCGAGGAGGCTGGCCGCGCTCAACGGACGACCTGGTAGAGGGTGTAGCGGGCGCCGATGAAGCGTCCGCCGCCGAACACGTGCACGCGGCACGAGCCCACGCGGTCGAGGCCGCCGCTCAGGCGATCGCCGGCCGGTGCCAGGACGGCCGTGATGCCCGCCGGCGGCGGGTCACCGTCGCCGAGGCCGAGCGCGAGCCGCTTCCGGTCCCTCTGCCGCGGGATGTGCCGGAACATGTCCCGATAGCGGATCCGCGGCCGGGGGACGTCGTAGAGGTGCGACCCGGTGGCCGCGAACATCGCGAGCGCGACCGCCTCGGCGGCATTGTTGTCCTCGCCACGGACGGGAACGATCGCCAGCACGTCGCCGGCGGCGATCGGCGGCGCAGGCGCGCAGGTGACGGGCGGGTGCCGGTCGGTCCACGCCTCCGCGCGGTTCATCCCCAGGGCGGCCGTGACGGCCGAGGCCACGCAGGCCGCGCCGAGGGCCACCGCCGCATAGGGCGCGGCCGGCCTGGCGGCCCGGACGAGCGCCGCCGCGCCGATCGCCGCGGGCACGACGAGCGCCAGCGCCAGGAGCGGCAGGTAGCGCACGCTCCGCGAGAGGGCCGGGAGCGCGCCGCCGCCGCCCACGCCCGCGAGCGACACGAGGTAGGCGGCCAGCGGCACCGCCACGAGCACGGCGATCGAGCGCCGGTCGACCCGACGGTCGCGCACCGCCCGCGACAGGCCCCCGAGGATCGCGAGCGCCAGGAGCAGCGCGACCGTCACGGTCGCCTGGGCGAGGCCGAGGTTGAGCGACGGGGCGCGGGTGGTGGGGACGAACCCGCCGAGCCGGTGGTAGTGCCAGGCGAGCGGGCCCAGCCACACGGCGGTCACGACCGCCGCGGCGGCTGCCCCGGCCACGAGCATCCGGACGGGGCCGCCGACCCACAGCACGAGTGCGCAGGCCGCCGTCACCGCCGCGGCCACGGGCGAGAGCAGGAAGACGATGCCCACGGCCGCCCCGGCCGCGACGCCGGCCCGGGGCGAGCTCCGCCGCCGGGCGCGCAGGACGAGCCACAGCGCGAGCGGCACGAGCGCCAGCCCCAGGTCGCGCGGCTCCGCCGGCGGGACGGCCGCGAGCGCGGGAGTCGGCCCCGGCGAGAGCAGGAGATCGCCGCCGTACGCGCCGGCCCCGGGGCGAAATTGCGCGAACCCGGCCGGGACGTTCCGCGGCCCGCCCGCACCCACCGTCAGCACCGCCGCGGGGCCCCGGGCCCAGAGCCAGCCCAGCCCGCCGCCCCCCAGCGCCAGGACGACCGCCCACGAGGCCGCCCGCTCGGGTAGCCGGAGCTCGCGCGCGAGAACCCACGCCCCAAGGCCGAGCGCCAGGAGGAGCAGCGCCTCGAGCACGAGCAGCGTGGTCGCCATCCCGGCCGCGAACCCCTGCATGACGGCGGCGCCCAGCGAGTGATACAGCCACGGGTAGGCGTTCGGCACACCCTGGTACAGGCCGGTCGGCGTGCTGGCGCCGCCCGCGAGCTGGCGGATCCAGCCCTCGTGCCACTGGATGTCGCTGCCGGCGAGAACCGCCGTCGGCGTCCGCCAGGCCGGGGTCGCGACGGCGATCGCGACGAGCGCGGCGGTGGCGAGCGTCACGGGCAGGAGCCGCTGCGGACGCGAGGGCGGCCGGACGGAGACGGCCGCGCCGACGACGGCGACCGCGAGCAGCCTGAGCGCCCACGGGTGGCCGAGGAGCGACGCCCGGACGAGCGCCTGGGCCATGAGGAGCCAGCCGCCGCCGACGACCAGGAGCAGGCCGGCCGCCAGCCGCTCCGCCGACGGCGAGCGCGGCGCCGCAGCTCCGCCCAGGGCCCACATCGCCGCCACGAGCAGGACGACGTCCGCGACGCCGGCCACGACCGGCTCGACGGCGTGCGGCATGGGCGCGGAATCTACCGGACGCTGCCGTCACCGGCGGGCGGAGTCACGCTCGCCGCCCGTGGGCAGGCGGGCACGGCGAGGGGTGGCAGCGGCGGCCGTCGCGGCCGCCACCCGGACCCGCCTGCGCCGGCAGACACGCCGCCTCTGCAGACACCGCCGCCCGGCCTCAGGTTCTGAGCGACCGCCCGTAGTCGCACAGGTCGACGAGGACGCACTCCTCGCAGCGCGGCCGCCGAGCCGTGCAGGTGATGCGGCCGTGCCGGATCAGGAGCAGGTGCGCCTCGAGCATCCGCTCCGGGGGCGTCATCGCCGTCAGGAGGGCATGCGCGGCGTCGGCGCTGGTGCCGGCCGGGACGAGCCCGACGCGAAGCGCGATCCGGTGGATGTGGGTGTCGACCGGCATCACCGGCACGTCCAGGCTGAAGAGGAGGACGCACGAGGCGGTCTTCGGGCCCACGCCGGGAAGCGCGACGAGCCAGCGCATCGCCTCGTCCGGCGGCAGGCCGGCGAGCCACTCCAGGTCGAGCCGCTCCAGGTCGCGGAGCACCGCCTGGATGCGGGGCGCCTTCTGGACCGCCAGCCCTCCGGGGCGGAGCGCCTCGACGAGCTCGGCCTCGGGGGCGTCGCGCACGTCCTCCCACGCCGGGAAGCGCTCGCGCATGCGGGCGTAGGCATGCTCGCTGTTCCGGTCGCTCGTGTTCTGGCTCAGGATGGTGAGGACGAGCTCGTCGAGCGCCGGGCGCCGCGTGCGCGGGACGGCGCTCCCGTACGCCGCCTCGAGCCTGTCCAGGATCTCGGCCATCGGCATGCGGCGGTTCTACCACCTCGTTGGGAGGGTAGGTACGCTGCGTCCATGGAACCGGTGCTCGACACCCGCTCGCGCCCGCTCCGCGACCTGCGCATCTCGGTCACCGACCGGTGCGATTTCCGCTGCGTGTACTGCATGCCGAAGGAGATCTTCGGGCGGGACTTCGAGTTCCTGCGCCGCTCCGAGCTCCTGACGTTCGAGGAGATCGCCCGGGTGGTGCGGATCGCTGCCGGCCTCGGCGTCCACAAGCTGCGCCTGACGGGCGGCGAGCCGCTCCTTCGCCGCGACCTCGAGCGGCTGGTGGGCATGCTGGCCGAGATCGACGGGATCGACGACATCGCGATGACGACGAACGGCTCGCTCCTGCCCCGCAAGGCCCAGGCGCTGGCCGACGCCGGCCTGCGCCGGGTGACGGTGAGCCTCGACTCGCTCGACGACGACGTGTTCCGCGCGGTGAACGACGTCGACTTCCCGGTCGAGCGGGTGCTCGACGGGATCGCCGCCGCCGTGGCCGCCGGCCTGCCGGTGAAGGTGAACATGGTCGTGAAGCGCGGCCTGAACGAGGGCTCGGTGCTCGACATGGCCGGGCACTTCCGAGGGACCGGCCACATCCTGCGGCTGATCGAGTACATGGATGTCGGCACGACCAACGGCTGGCAGATGGACGACGTCGTGCCCGCCGCCGAGCTCGTCGAGGCGATCGGCGCCGAGTGGCCGCTCGAGCCGGTCGATCCCGCCTACCCCGGCGAGGTGGCGAGGCGCTACCGCTACGCCGACGGCGCCGGCGAGATCGGCGTCATCGCGTCGGTCACCCAGCCCTTCTGCCACGACTGCTCGCGGGCCCGGCTGTCGGCGGAGGGGCGGCTCTACACCTGCCTCTTCGCGGCCGCCGGCCACGACCTGCGCGGGCGCCTCCGCGGCGACGGCGGCGACGAGCAGCTGGACGCCTTCCTGCGCCGGATCTGGGGCCGGCGCTCCGACCGCTACTCCGAGCTGCGGACGGCCGAGACGTCCCGCCGGCCCAAGGTCGAGATGTCGCACATCGGCGGCTGACCGGGGACGGTCCCTGAACTTCCTGCGTGCGCATCCCGTTGCAGCTGGGTCAAAATCCGGGAGGCCGCGGCCGCCCGTTTCGCTAGCATGATGGTCCATGGACGCTGCGCCCACCATCCGGCGTTCCGCATTGCGGAACCCGCGCTGGCTGCCCAAGGGGTGGCCGGATTTCCTGCTTCAGCTCGCGCTCTTCACCGTCGTGGACGTGCTCTACGAGCTCACCCGCGGCCTCTCGGAGGGGAGCATCGCCACGGCCTTCAGCCACGCGCGCAGCGTCGTATCGGTGGAGCAGTCGCTCGGCATCTTCAACGAGCTCGACGTCCAGCACTGGGCGCTTCAGCGCCACTGGGCCCTGGACGTCGCCGACTTCACGTACTTCCACGCGCACTTCGTCGTGACGACCGTCTTCATGTTCTGGCTCTACCTGCGCCGGAACCGCCACTACTACTTCATCCGGAACGCGGTGTTCGTGGCGGACGCGATCGCGCTCGTCGGCTTCACGCTCTTCCCGACGGCGCCCCCGCGCATGCTGACGGACCTCGGCTTCACCGACACGCTCGACCGGTACGCGTCGATCTCGAACTACTCCGGCCCGGTCGCGTCGCTGGCGAACCCGTTCGCGGCGGTGCCGTCGATCCACACCTGCTACTCGCTCATCATCGGCCTGTCGTGCTTCTTCCTCGTCAGGCGCCGGCCGCTTCGGTTCACGTGGCTCTTCTACCCCTGCCTGATCGTGTTCTCGATCATCGCGACGGGCAACCACTTCTGGCTCGATGCGATCCTCGGCGGCCTGGTCGCCGGGGTCGCGCTGTGGGCGGCGTGGATGATCGAGCGCTACCGGCCGACCCTGCCGCGCTCGGCACGGATCCGCATGCGGCTCGAGCCGTCGCCGCGCCTGGCCGACGCGAGATAGCGCCCGTGGTATAGTGGGCGGGATGAGCACCCCGCTCGCCCGTCTCAAGACGGGATACACGCAGGGCGGCCGCGACCTCGGCATGGCCTTCATGGCCCGCCTCGGCTCGCTCCCGTTCACCCCGAACCAGATCACCGTCGCCGGCCTCGCGCTGAACGTCGCGGCGGCGGCGCTCGTCGTCGAGCGCCACTACGTCTGGGCGACGGCGGTCTTCATCGCCGGCTCGATCCTGGACATCCTGGACGGCGCGCTGGCCCGCAGCCACGGCAAGCTGACGCCGTTCGGGGGCTTCCTCGACTCGACCACCGACCGGCTCTCCGAGGGCCTGATCCTGGGAGCGATCGCGATCGTGCTCGCCGACCAGGGCCACCAGGTCGCCCTCGGATGCGTCTTCGTCGCGCTCGTCGGCTCGTTCCTCGTGAGCTACACGCGCGCCAAGGCGGAGTCGCTCGGCGTGCGCGGCGAGGCCGGGCTGATGGCCCGCGCGGAGCGGGTCGTCCTGATCGCGGCGGTGCTGCCGTTCGCGGGCCACGGGTCGCTCCCCTACGGCATCTACGTGCTTGCGGGCCTCACCGCGTTCACCGTCGTCCAGCGCATCGTCTACGTCAGAAGGCAACTCACCTCGGAGGGATAGGCATGGCCGACTCGGCCTCGACCAACGGACACCGGAAGCCCAGCGGGAAGGTGCGCGTCGCCATCGTCGGCGCCGGCAACTGCGCCTCGGCGCTCGTCCAGGGCGTCCAGTACTACCGCGACGCCAAGCCCGGCGAGTTCGTCCCCGGGCTCATGCACGTCGACCTGGGCGGCTACCACATCTCGGACGTCGAGTTCACGGCCGCCTTCGACGTCGACGCCGACAAGGTCGGCCGCGACCTCGGCGAGGCGATCTTCCGCGGCCAGAACAACACCGTGAAGTTCTCGGACGTGCCGAAGCTGAACGTGCCCGTCCACCGCGGCATGACCCACGACGGCATCGGGAAATACCTGAGCAAGGTCATCACGAAGGCGCCCGGCGAGACGGCCGACGTGGTCCGCATCCTCCAGGAGACCGGGACGGACGTGGTGGTGAGCTACCTGCCGGTGGGCTCCGAGGAGGCGACGAAGTGGTACGTCGAGCAGGTGCTGTCGGCGGGCTGCGCGTTCGTGAACTGCGTGCCGGTCTTCATCGCCCGCGAGCCGTACTGGCGGCGGCGCTTCGAGGAGAAGGGCCTTCCGATCGTCGGCGACGACATCAAGTCGCAGGTCGGCGCCACCATCGTCCACCGCCAGCTCACCCGCCTCTTCCGCGAGCGCGGCGTCCGCCTCGAGCGCACCCACCAGCTGAACGTGGGCGGCAACACCGACTTCATGAACATGCTGGAGCGCGAGCGGCTCGAGTCGAAGAAGATCTCGAAGACCAACGCCGTGACGTCGCAGCTCGACTACGACATCGGCGCGCGCAACGTCCACATCGGCCCGTCCGACTACGTCGAGTGGCTCGACGACCGCAAGTGGGCCTACATCCGCATGGAGGGCCGCTCCTTCGGCGACGTGCCGCTCAACGTCGAGCTGAAGCTCGAGGTGGTCGACTCGCCGAACTCCGCCGGCATCGTGATCGACGCCGTGCGGTGCGCCAAGCTGGGGCTCGACACCGGCATGGCCGGGGCGCTCGAGTGGCCGTCGGCCTACTTCATGAAGTCGCCGCCGGTGCAGCACCCCGACGACGAGTGCCGCGACGAGGTCGAGCGGTTCATCGCGGACACCGGGCGTACCGCGGCCGGCACCAAGGAGAGGGCCAAGGCGAAGGCGTGAGCCCGCTGCGGCTCTGCCTGGTCTCGCCGTTCGCGCTCGACGGCGCCCACCCGGTGGCCGAGCACGTGCGCGGGGCCGCGACGGCTCTGGCGCGGTCGGGCCACCGGGTGACGGTGCTCGCGCCAAGCTCCTCGACGCGTGCGCTGCGAAGCGGGCGCCGCCGGCTGCGGGCCCTGGTGAACGGCGACGCCGAGGCGCTGCACGCGCTCGAGGGCGAGCCGCTCCAGGTGGCGATGACGCCGGCGGTGCCGCTGCGGCAGCGCGGCCGTCGCCGCGGCGCGGGGCTCCCGGTTGCGGCGAGCGCCAACGTCGCCCTGGCGGTGACGACCGGCGGCTTCGACCTCGTGCACGTCCACGAGCCGCTCATGCCGGGGCTCTCCACCGCCGCCGTCCGGCACGCGCCGGGGCTCGTGGTCGCGACGTTCCACTCGGCCGACCCGCGGGCGGTCGCCTACCCGATGAGCGACCGCGCGCGCGAGCGGTTCCGGTCCCGGATCGACGCGCTCGTGGCGACCTCGCCGCAGGCGGCCGCGGCGGCGGCGCAGCTCTACCCCGGGGACTACACGCTCGTGCCGGCCGGCATCTCCGGGCGGTTCCACCCCGGCGAGAAGGCGGGCACGCAGATCGCCGCGGAGTGGTCGAGCGAGGGGCGCGTTGCGCTGCGGGCGCTGGTGAAGCTCGTGGCGGCCACGCCGAGCCTCGAGCTCGTGCTGATCTGGAGCCGGCACTCCCGGCGGCCGATGCGGCCCTACGTGCCGTCGGCGGCGCGCGGCCGCGTCCACGTGCGAAGCCCGAAGGACACGGAGGAGCGAGCGTCCGCGCTCGCCGGCGCCGACGTCTTCGTGGCCGCCCCGGGCGGGGACGAGGCCCTGGCCTGGGAGGCGCGCGCGAGCGAGTGCGCGGTCGTGTCGACGCTTCCGTCAGGAACGCTCGAGCCGGAGGATCCGGGGCTCGGCTACGCGGCCGACCAGCCGGCGCTGGCGGCGGCCGCCACCGCGCGGCTGCTCGAGGACGCGGCGCTGCGGGAGGAGATCTCGGCCCGCGGCCGGGCGGCGGCGGACGAGCGCAGCTTCGCCGCGGTGGGCCGCCGGCTCGAGGAGGTCTACGCCGGCCTCAACAAGCGCCGCCGCGTTCACCAGCGGCCGCCGCTGGAGGGCCGCGAGCCGATCCTCGCCGATCTGCACATGCACACCAACCACTCGCACGATTCCGCGACCGATCCGGCGGCGCTCCTCGACCACTGCATCGCCCAGGGGCTGGGCGCGGTGGCGATCACGGACCACAACGAGGTCTCCGGGGCGCTCGAGGCGGCGTCGCTCGGAAGGCCGATCACGGTGATCGTGGGCGAGGAGGTGAAGACCTCGCAGGGCGAGGTGATCGGGCTCTTCCTGCGCGAGCGGATCGAGCGCGGGATGTCGATGGACGACACGATCACGGCGATCCATGACCAGGGCGGGCTCGTCTACATGCCGCATCCGTTCGACCGCATGCACACGATCCCCGACTCGGCGACCCTCCTGCGCGTCCTCGACCGGATCGACATCTTCGAGGTCTACAACTCGCGGCTCCTGTTCGACACGTTCAACGACGACGCGGTGCGGTTCGCGGCGAAGTACAACCTGATCCAGGCGGCCGGCTCGGACGCCCACGTGCTCCAGGGCATCGGCACGGCGCTGAACCAGATCCCGGCGTTCGACGGGCCCGAGGAGTTCCTGCTCGCCATGCGTCAGAACCAGATCGTCCGCCGGCCGAAGAGCCTCCTGTATCTTCAGGGGCTGAAGTGGGTTCAGAGCGTGAGCAGGTAGAGGCATCGGGGGCTCCTCGCCGAATACGGCGGTGGGTGAACGTGGCCGAGGACCAGATCTACGAGCGCTACCAGGCGAAGGCGATCGCCGAGATCAACGCCCTCGGGCACGACATCGCCGAATGGCTGCGCGAGGCCCATCCCGGCGCCGCCCCGGTGCTCGGCACCGGCCATCCGCTGGCCGACATCCTCCTCCTCAAGTACGCCCCGCTCCCCGCGGAGGACCAGGAGGGCGTCGCGTTCTTCGGGCGGTCGGGCCAGGCGATCCTGAAGAGCCTCCAGCGGCTGCGGATCGACCCGCTCATGCTGTACGGCACCGACTGCCTCAAGGCCGCGGTCGAGCCCGCCGAGGCCGATCTGGCCCAGTGCCGGCTCTGGCTCACGCGCGAGATCCACATCACGCAGCCGCGCATGATCGTGGCGATGGGCGAGACGGCGCGGGCGTTCCTCGACTCGATCGAGTTCCCGCTCTCGGTGGCAGGCGACGGCACGGCCGGCGAGATCCGGCAGTGGACGCCGACGATCGGGCTCCTCGCGACGCCCGACATCGACGAGTGCCTCGACAGCTCACAGTCGAAGCAGGACTTCTGGGCGGCGTTCCGGGTGCTCGGCGAGTGGTACGAGAACCTGCCGCCGTACTGACCTGAAAAAACGGGGTCAGACCCCAATTTTTCAGAGGCGCGGCGAGCCGATGTCTCAGGCCCGGCCCCGCAATTGCGTGCCTGACCCCGGAATTGCGCATACTGCGCCCGGTGGCTGAGCGGAACATCGTGGCGATGGGCGGCGGCGGATTCGGCGGGCTCCGCGGCGACCGCCTGCTCGACGACTTCGTCCTCGGCCTGACCGGCAGGGAGCGGCCCGCCGTCTGCTTCGTGCCGACCGCCTCGGGCGACGCCGACTCGTACGTCGTCCGCTTCCACAGGGCGTTCCCGCCGGAGCGGGCCCGGGCGACCCATCTGCCGCTCTTCGTCCGCGACGGCCGCGACCTGCGCGAGCACCTTCTCGCACAGGACGTGATCTACGTCGGCGGCGGGAACACCGTGAACATGCTCGGGATCTGGCGCGCCCACGGCGTCGACGCGATCCTGCGCGAGGCGTGGGAGGCGGGCGTCGTCCTGGCCGGCGTGTCGGCCGGCGCCCTGTGCTGGTTCGAGGGCGGCATCACCGACTCCTACGGCGGGGTCGACGAGCTTCGCGACGGTCTGGGCCTCCTGCCGGGGAGCATGTGCCCGCACTTCGACAGCGAGCCCGGCCGGCGGCCGGCCTACCTGCGCCTGGTGGCCGGGGGGTCGCTGCCCCCGGGGCTGGCGGCCGACGACGACTGCGGGCTGCACTTCCACGGCACCTCGCTCGCCGAGCCGGTCTCGGCCCGTGACGGGGCGGGCGCCTACCGCATCGACGCGTCCGGCGAGTCGCCGCTTCCCGCGCGGCGGCTCAGCGGATGAGGCGGGCGGCGGCGCCGGCCGCGGCGGTCGCCTGCCTCGGCCTGTTCAACCCGCTCGCCCCGCACCTCCCGGAACCGAGGACCTGGGGCCAGATCGCCGCCCTCGCGCTCGTCTCGTTCCCGCTCGCGGCGCTGGTCGTCGCTGCGCTCCTGCCGTTCGCGGGCGCGCGGCCCGAGGCGCTGGCCGCGGCGGCGGCATGCGGCGCGGCCCTCGCCGGGCTCCTGATCGCCGCCGGCCTGGCGGGGACGCCGGCGACCCTCGCCAAGCTGGTTGCGGCGGCCTGCGCCGGCTTCGCGCTCGCCGTCCTGCTGCGGACGCCGGTCGAGCTGACCGGGATCGCGGTGCTCGTGGCGGCGGTCGACACCGTGAGCGTCGCTGCCGGCCCGACGCACGTGATCGTGGAGCACCACGCCGACGTCCTCGACACCTTCACGCTCGCGTTCCATCCGCTCGGCAGCCGGGGAGCGGCGCAGATCGGGGTCAGCGACTTCGTCTTCTTCGCCCTCTTCGTCGCCGCGGCGGGCCGGATGGGCCTGCGCCGCCGGGCGACATGGGCGGCGATGACGGCCTCGTTCGGGGCCACCGCGGCCATCTCGTACGCGACCGACGCCACGCTCCCGGCGCTGCCGCTGCTCTCGCTGGGCCTGCTCCTGCCGAACGCCGACCTGCTGTGGGCCCGCAGGCGGGGGACACCGGCGTCACCCGAACGGGAGAGCGGAACCCCGCCGATCTGACCGATCTCAACCGGGATGAGCCGACGGCTGAGGTCGCCCCTGCCCCTGCTCGCGCTGTGCGCGGCTGCCGCCTCGTTGCTCGCCGCCCCGGCCGCGTACGCCCAGGGCACGGTGCCGGTCGCAGACACGCAGCCCGGCTGGGCCAGCACGGCCAACAAGACGGGCGCCGACCAGAGCTCGGACCAGGTCGTCTTCTCGGTCTGGCTCGGCTGGCGGCGGGCCGCCCAGCTCGACAGCACGCTCGCGGACCTGTACGACCCGGCCTCGCCCAGCTATCACCACTGGCTCACGCCCGCCCAGTTCCGCGCCCGCTTCTCGCCTCGCGCGGGCGACGTCGCAGCCGTCCGCTCCTGGCTCGCATCCGAGGGGTTCTCGATCATCGGGGTGCCGGCGAACCACCTCTTCGTGACGGCCGAGGGCTCGGTCGGCCGGGTCGAGCAGGCCTTCGGCGTCCGCGAGAACATGTACCGCGTCGAGGGCTCCGTCCTGCGCGCGCCGAACCGCGATCCGGTGGTGCCGGCGGCCGTCGCGCCGTTCGTGAGCGCGATCACGGGCCTCGACGGTGCGATGACCCTCGCGCACCCGAACGTCGACTCGCCCCCTCCGCCGCCCGCCGGCACATCGGTCGGGCCGTGCTCGAGCTTCTGGGGCCAGCGCACCTCGTCGCTCTTCACGAACCCCTACGGGCAGGCGCCGCTGCCTTGGATCATCTGCGGCTACCAGCCGGCGCAGATCGACTCGGCTTACGGGATCGACCGGCTGCACGCCGCCGGCCTCGACGGCCGCGGGCAGACGATCGCGATCACCGGCGCGTTCTTCTCGCCGACGATCCGCCAGGACGTCGCCCACTTCTCGCACCGTTTCCACCTCGACCACGGCCACCACCGATCGCTCGGGTTCGACTACCGCCAGGTCGCCGCGCCCGGCACCCACCGGTTCCCGAAGAACCCGGCCGAGACGCAGAGCTGGTACATCGAGCAGGCGCTCGACGTCGAGTGGGCCCACGCGGTCGCCCCGCGGGCGAAGATCGTCTACGTCGGCGCCGCCAACGACGCGCGCGGGCTCGACCAGGCCCTGAACTACGCGGTCGACCACCATGTGGCCGACGTCATCTCGAACTCGTGGGGCCTGCCCGAGGCGTTCGTCTCGCGCGGCGAGATCATGGCGCTGAACTCGGTCTTCCAGCAGGCGGCCGCCCAGGGCACCGGCGTCTACTTCGCCTCCGGCGACGACGGCGACAACATGGCCGTGGTGGGCGCCCGCTCGGCCGGATTCCCGGACTCGAGCCCGTGGGTCACCTCGGTCGGCGGCACCAGCCTCGCCATCGGCTCGAACGGCCAGTACCTGTGGGAGGCCGGCTGGGGCACGACCTCGACCGACTGGAGGCACGACCACTGGCAGCCCGCCGCCCCGGGCCCGTTCCTGTACGGATCGGGGGGCGGCCAGAGCCACGTCTTCGCCATGCCCGGCTACCAGGCCGCCGAGGTGCCGCTCTCGGCCACGATCTGGCACGGGCAGCTGCGCCGGGTCGAGCCCGACATCTCGATGGTGGCCGACCCGCAGACCGGCGTCACGTTCTCGCAGACCTACGTGACCGCCTCGGGGCACCGCAAGATCATCGACTCCTGGATCGGCGGCACCAGCCTCTCGGCGCCGCTGCTGGCGGGCATCATGGCGCTCGCCGACCAGCGCGCCGGCATGCCGCACGGCTTCATCAACCCGACGCTCTACCTGATGCGCGGGACGGGCGGCCTCCGCGACGTGACGGGCGGCCACCGGTCGCTGGCCGTGCTGCGAAATGCGCTGGTGGACGATCACGTCGTGACGCGCCTGCGGTCGATCGAGCGGGACAGCTCGCTCGCGGCGACGATCGGCTGGGACCCGGTCACGGGCCTCGGCTCGCCGTACGCACCCGCCTTCGTGGCCGCGCTCGGCTGAGGCCGAGGCTAGGCTAGTCGGCCTGGCTGTCCGCATCTGCTCACTGCTCCCCAGCGCCACCGAGATCGTCGGCGCCCTCGGCCGGGCCGGATGGCTCGTCGGGCGCTCGGCCGAGTGCGACTTCCCGGCGGAGGTCGACGGCCTGCCGGTGGTCACCGCCTCGCGCGTCGACACGTCGACCCTCTCGAGCGAGGACATCGACGAGGCGGTGCGCGACGCCGTCCTCTCAGGGCAGGCGCTGTACGCGGTCGACGAGGAGCTGATCCGCGAGCTCCGGCCTGACCTCGTCATCACCCAGGACCTGTGCCACGTCTGCGCCGTCTCGGGCGACGACGTCGGCAGGATCCGGAGCCTCGACGCCGAGGTGATCTCGCTCGACCCGCGCACGATCGCCGACGTGGAGGCGACCGTGGAGCTCCTGGGCGAGCGGCTGGACGCGGCGGCGGCCGCGCAGGAGGTCGTGGGCGGCATGCACCGCACGATCGAGGACGCATCCGCGGCCGTCGCCGGCCTCGAGCCGGTCTCCGTGTTCGTCGCGGAGTGGCTCGAGCCCCCGTTTGCGGCCGGTCACTGGGTGCCCGAGATGGTGGCGCTCGCCGGCGGCCGCGAGGTGCTCGGACGCGCGGGCGGGCCGTCGTTCCCGGTCACGTGGGACGACGTGGCGGCGGCGGCGCCCGAGGTGGTCGTCGTCGCGCCGTGCGGCTTCGACGCCGAGCGGGCGGCGGCCGAGGCGCGCTCGATCGCGTTCCCGTGCCCGGCGGTCGCCGTCGAGGCCGACTCGTACTACTCGCGGCCGGCGCCGCGCCTGGCGGGCGGCGTGGCGCAGCTCGCGCACATCCTCCATCCCGCCGCAGCGCCCGACCCGGGCCTGCCGGCCATCGCCCTCGCGGGCGCGCGCGCATGAGCGAGACGACGGAGCTCCTGGCCCGCCTCGTCGAGGTCGACTCGATCAACCCGGAGCTCGTGGCAGGCGGCGCCGGCGAGGCGGCGATCGCCGAGCTCGCGGCCGGCTGGCTGCGCGAGCGCGGCCTGGATGCCCGCGTGGAGGAGGTCGCGCCGGGCCGCGCCAACGCGATCGCAACCGCCCGCGGCAGCGGCGGCGGGCGCTCGCTCCTCCTGTGCGCGCACATGGACACGGTCGGCGTCGAGGGGATGGCGGCCCCGTTCGACCCGCGCATCGAGGACGGCCGCATGCACGGGCGCGGGTCGTTCGACATGAAGGGCGGCCTGGCGGCGGTCATGGCCGCCGCGGCCGCGGTCGCCGGAGCGGGGCTGCGGGGCGACGTCGTGGTGGCGGCCGTCTGCGACGAGGAGTTCGAGTCGATCGGCGCCGAGAGCGTCGCCGCCGGCCTCACCGCCGACGCGGCGATCGTCACCGAGCCGACCGGCCTCGAGGTGTGCGTCGCGCACAAGGGGTTCGTGTGGCTCGACGTCGAGACGGCCGGCGTCGCGGCCCACGGCTCGCGGCCGGACCTGGGGGTCGACGCGATCGCCGCGATGGGCGAGGTGCTGGTGGGGCTGGGCGGCCTGAGCGCAGAGCTCGCAGGATCGCGGCCGCATCCGCTCCTCGGCACCGGGTCCGTCCACGCGTCGCTGATCGCGGGCGGCCAGGAGCTCTCGAGCTATCCGGAGCGGTGCCTGCTCCGGCTCGAGCGGCGCACCGTCCCGGGCGAGACGCTGGCCGACGTCGAGGCCCAGATCGCCGGCATCGCCTCGGGTGCGACGGTGCGCTCGACCTTCGAGCGGACGCCGTTCGAGGTGGCCGCCGACGCACCGATCGTCTCGGCGGTGCGCCGGCACGCGGTCACGGTGCTGGGACGCGAGCCCGCGACCGTCGGCCACGCGGCCTGGATGGACGCGGCCGTCCTCTCCGCGGCGGGCATCCCGACGGTCGTGTTCGGACCGACGGGCGAGGGCGCGCACGCCATCGAGGAGTGGGTCGACCTCGACTCGGTCGAGCGCTGCGCTCAGGTGCTCGAGGCGGTCGCGCGCGAGTGGTGCGCCTGACCTGAAAAATTGGGATCAGACCCCGTTTTTTCACGGCGGAGGAGGGCGACGCACTCGATGTGGGGCGTGTGCGGGAACATGTCCACCGGGCGGGCCCGCTCCAGCGCGTAGCCGGCGTCCACCAGGGCGCGGGCGTTCGGGGCCAGCGTCGTCGGGTTGCACGAGACGTAGACGATCCGCTCCGGCGCGAGCTCCAGCAGCCGCTTCACGGCCTTCGGCGTGAGCCCGGCCCGGGGCGGGTCGACGAAGACGACGTCCGGGCGCGGCGCGCGCTCGAGGAGCGGGGCGACGCTCTTCGCCACGTCGCCCGCCACGAACTCGATGTTCGCGATGCCGTTTCGCTCGGCGTTCTCGCGCGCCCGGGCGACCGACTCCTCGGCGATCTCGATGCCGTACACCCGCCCGGCCCGGGCGGCGGCCAGGAGCCCGATCGCGCCCGCGCCGCAGTAGAGATCCCAGGCCACGTCCGTCGTGGAGAGCTCGGCGTACCCGATCGCGAGCTCGTACAGCCGCTCGCTCATCACCGTGTTGGTCTGCATGAACGCGCCGGCCGTGACGGAGAGGCACAGGCCGCCGACGACCTCCTCGTAGCGGTCGGCGCCGAAGAGCGGCCGCGGCTCGAGCCCCGCGGTGGCCTCGCCCACGCCGGCGTTCTCGGCGTGGACGGCGCCGACCACCTCCGCCGGCAGGAGCGCCCGCAGCCGGTCCCGGCCGGGCACCGCGCCCGGCGCGGTCACGAGCATCGCCAGGAGCTGGCCCGTGTGCGCGCCCTCCCGCACCACGAGGTGGCGCAGGTAGCCCTCGCCGGTCCGGCCGTCGTATGCCGTCAGGCCCGCCTCACGCGCCCAGCGCTCGAACGCGCGCCGGACGTCGTTCCCGGCCGGCGAGGCGATGTGGCAGGTCTCGACCGGCACCAGCTCGTCCCAGCGTCCGGCGCGGTGGAAGCCGAGCGACGGCCCGTCGGGCCCGTCCGACCACGAGTACTCGAGCTTGTTGCGATAGCCGTACTGCTCCGCCGCCGGCACGATCGACTCGAGCTCGATCTCGAACCGACCCAGCCGGCGCAGGGCATCGTCGACCTGGGCGGCCTTGTGGCGCACCTGCTCGGCGTAGGCGAGGTCCTGCCAGGCGCACCCGCCGCACACGCCGAAGTGGGCGCAGCGCGGCGTCACCCGGCCGGGACCCGCCTCGAGCACCTCGACGGCGAAGGCCTCGGCGTGGCGGCGCTTCAGCTTCGTGACACGCGCCCGCACCCGGTCGCCCGGAAGGGCGCGCGAGACGAAGACGACCAGCTCGCCGTGGCGGGCGACGCCGCGCCCGCCGAAGGCGAGGCCGTCGACGGTCAGGTCGATCTCCTGGCCACGATGAAGCGCCATCCCCACGGACTAGAGTCTAGAAATCATGCCGATCGCCGTCCCCGAGTACCGCGATCGCCTCGAGGCGATGACGGCGGAGGCCCTCGAGGAGTACTACGCCCACAGCGCCGGCCACAAGCGCGCGTACGAGATCGCCGCGATCTACGAGCGCCACGCCGACCTCTCAACGCTCGACCAGGCCCGGGCGCTGGCCGAGCAGGACGCGCCGGCCGAGCTGCGCCGCTTCGCCGCGGAGGCCTACGTCGGAAACGGCGTGAAGCACCTGAGCGAGGACATCGCAAACACCGAGGCCGAGCTGACCGTCGCGTTCGACGGCGAGGACGTGCCCTACCGCGAGGTGCGGCCGCGGATCACGAACGAGCCGGACGCCGGGCGCCGCCGCGACCTCCATGCGCGCCGCTGCGCCGCCACCGAGGAGCACCTGAACCCGATGTACGAGGAGGCGGCCGAGCTCGAGCGGGAGCTGACGTCCGACCTCGGCGCGCCGACCGTGCTCGAGCTCTACGAGGGGTTCGGGTACGACCCGCGCGGGCTGCACGCCGAGACCTCCCGGTACGTCGCCGAGACCGACGGGCTCTACCGCGAGCAGGTCGACGCCGCCCTGCGCCGCCGGATGGGCGTCGCGCTCGAGGACGCGGCGCTGCCCGACTTCTCCCGCCTCTGGCGCGCGCCCGAGTTCGACACGGCGTTCACGACGGAGCGGGCCGTTCCCGCGCTCCGGGCGACCCTGGCCGGTCTCGGGATCGACCTCGACGGGCAGCGCAACGTGGAGCTCGACATCGAGGCCCGCCCGGGCAAGCGGCCGCGCGCCTTCTGCGCGCCGATCCGGGTGCCCGCCCGGGTCGTGCTCGTCATCCTGCCGCAGGGCGGACAGGACGACTACCAGGCCCTCTTCCACGAGGCCGGCCACGCCGAGCACTTCGCGGGCGTCGACCCCGGCCTCCCCGCGGAGCAGCGCCTCCTGGGCGACAACGCCGTGACGGAGGGCTTCGCGTTCCTCTTCGAGCACCTGGTCTCCGACCCGGCCTGGCTGCACGGGCAGCTCGACTTCGGCCCGGTCGACGACTACGTGCGGTTCAACGCGCTCCAGAAGCTGTTCTTCGTCCGCCGCTACGCCGCCAAGCTGGCGTACGAGATCGAGCTGCACTCCGGTCTCGCGCTCGACTCGCTGCCGGACCGGTACGCCGGGCACCTGTCCGGGGCTGTCGGCGTCCCCTACCCGCGCGGCGACTACCTCGAGGACGTCGACGGCGGCTTCTACTGCACCTGCTACCTGCGGGCCTGGGCGTTCGAGGCCCAGCTGCGCGACCACCTGCGAACCGCCTTCGGGTCGGACTGGTTCCGGCGGCAGGCGGCGGGGGACCTCCTGCGCGAGCTGTGGAGTCTCGGCCAGTCGCTGCGCGCGGACGACCTGCTGCGGGAGCTGACCGGCGAGCCGATCCGGTTCGAGGTCCTGGCCGACGACGCCCGCGCCGCGCTCGGGTAGGCCTACGGCGCCGCCGCGGCCTGCGGACAGAGCTGCGCGGAGTCGAGGTGGGCCGCGAAGCGGTAGAGCCGCGCCATCCGGCGGAAGTCGCGCACGCCCGGGTCGCCGGCCGACGCCTGCCGCCACAGGCGGGTGCCGAGGAAGAGCGCGCTTCGGATCCGCGTGTAGCGCGGCTCCGAGACGGCGACAACGTAGTCGCCGTAGATGGACGTCGTCGCGCCCGCGCCGTCGAGCGCCGCCGCCACGTCGAGCGGGTGGCGCGTCGCGGCGATCAGCCACACCCGCTGCGGGTAGGGACGCTGGCCCAGGCGGCGGATCAGCCCGCAGCGGCTGGCCGCGTCGACGGACTTCCACCGAGAAAGCGCCGTGCCGTCGGGTGCGTCGAGCACCGCGTAGGCCCCGAAGAGGCGCGGGTCCTCGAGCGGGCCGTGGACGCCGCCCGTCGTGAGCAGCATGTCGTGCGGCCCGAAGTCGGCGGCCAAACCCAGGCTCGCGTCGCGCAGGTCGGAGTTGAAGTTCGAGAGGTCGTTCCGGCCCGAGACGAGAAGCGGCAGGAGCAGCAGCGCCAAGAGAACGCCGCCGGCGATCCGGCGCCGGCCGGGGAGACGGCCAACCTCGAGGGCGAAGCCGGCGAGCGCGGTGGCGAAGCCCGGGAGCAGGAACGACAAGTGGCGCTCGGGCGCGAAGTCCTCCGACGCCGCCGTGAGGATCTGGAGCAGGAGGAGCGGCAGCACGAGCCAGACTGCCGCGACGATCGCCGCCCGCCGGTTTCGGAGCGCGAGCGCGGCGATGCCCGCGATCATGGCCGCGGCCACCAGGAACCAGTAGGCCGGCACCGACGAGCCGGTGACGTGCGAGGCCAGGTCGCTCCAGAAGGAGCGCGACAGCAGGTCGACGACGGCCCCGCCCTTCCCCACGCCGTACTTGGACTCGAGCGGGGCGTACAGGTGCCGCAGCCACAGGAACGCGCCGGCGGCCAGCACGAGCCCGGCGCCCATCGCCAGGAGCGCGCGCCGGTCTCCGCGCCGCCGGGTCAGCAGCGCGTGGCCGCCCAGCCCCGCCAGGAGCACGAGCTCGGACGCCAGCGCGAAGAGCCCGAACGGGTGCGACGCGACGAGCAGGAGCGCCGAGACCGCGTAGGGCAGCGCCCACACGACGCGGCCCGTCCGCACCAGGACGAGCAGGAGCCACAGGCTGCCGTACGCGCAGGCGATCATCGCGGTGTACCCGCGCGCGAACTGGGCCAGATGGATCGTGATCGGCGTGATCGCGGTGACGACCGCGACCGTGGCGCCGCCCGCCCGGCCCAGCAGCTCGCGCCCGCAGCCGAACGCCAGCCCCACGGCCAGGATGCCGAAGAGGGCCGACGGCAGCCGCAGGCCGAGGATGTCGTGGCGCCAGGCGAGCGAGGCGTGCACGATCAGGTAGTGGAGCGGCGGCCCGTGCCGGTCCCAGATCGCCACGTGGAGGACGTCGCGGGCGCTCGGCTGTCCGGCCACGTGCAGCGTGACCGCCTCGTCGTGGTGCATCGGGCGGAAGTCGAGCCCGAACCCGACCACGAGGACGGCATAGCCGACCACGGCGAGGCCGCCCAAGAGCCCGGGCCACCGTTCGGCCGCAAGAGCCCGCACCCGGGCACGACTGAGCATCGGCGCGGGATTATCGGCCAACGCGGGCGTCCAGGGCCGCCGGTACCCTTGCCCGATGGCCGCCGCCCCGGACGTGAGCGTGGTCGTCCCCGTGCTCGACGAGGAGGCCACCGTCGAGCCGCTCTTCCGGGGCATCGTCGCCGCGCTCGACGGGGCCGGCCTCCCGGGCGAGGTGATCTTCGTGGACGACGGCTCGTCCGACGCGACGTTCGAGCGCCTGGCGCGCCTGCACGAGGCCGATGCGCGCCTGCGCGTCCTCTCCTTCGACCGGAACTACGGCCAGCACCCGGCCATGCACGCCGGCATCTCGGCGGCCCGCGGCCGGATCGTGGTGACGATGGACGGCGACCTCCAGAACGCGCCGTCCGACATCCCCCACCTCGTCGCGGCCGTCGAGGCCGGCGCCGACGTCGCCTCGGGCAGGCGCCGCGGCCGGGCCGACCCGTTCCTGCGCCGGATGCCGTCGGCCGCGATCAACCGCATGCTCGGCCGCCTGACCGGCGTCGGGCTCGCCGACTTCGGCTGCGCGTTCAACGCCTACCGGCGCGAGGCGCTCGACCCGGTCATGCACCGCATCGGGCGGCAGAAGTTCACGAAGGCGATCGTCTGCTCGACGGGGGTGCGCGTCGTCGAGGTCGACCTCGAGCACCGCCCGCGCGAGGACCGGAGCCGGTACCGGCCGCTGGCGCTCGTCAAGATGGCCCTCCAGGTCATCACGGGTTTCTGGCCCGGGCTGTCCCAGCGGGTGGGGCTGACCGTGGCCGTTCTCGGTATCCTTTCCAGCGCCGGCGTAGGGGTGTGGGGTCTGGTCGACTGGATCCGGCACGGGAGCCCGCCCGGCCTCGCCCTCCTCGGAGCGGCGGTGCTTCTTCTGCTCGGCCTCCACGGCGCGCTGATGGCGATCGTGGGCGAGCAGCTCGGCCGGATCCAGCGACTCGCGGAGCGGGGTCCGGGGTACACCATCGAACGAGAGCTTTGAGACCTCCATGAAGCGAATCCTTGTCACCGGCGGCGCCGGGTTCATCTCCTCGAACATGATCCGCTACCTGCTCCAGGAGACGGAGCACGAGGTCGTCACGATGGACGCGCTCACGTACGCCGGCAACCTCGCAAACCTGGCCGATGTCCTCGAGCACGAGCGGCTGCGGTTCATCCACGGCGACATCCGCGACCTGGGCGACGTGACCTCGGCGCTCGAGGGGGTCGACGTGATCGTGAACGCGGCGGCCGAGTCGCACGTCTCGAAGTCGATCGAGCAGGGCGGCGGCGAGTTCGTGACGACGAACGTCGTCGGCACCCAGGTGCTGCTGGACGCGATCCGCGAGCGGCCCGTCGACCGGTTCATCCTCATCTCGTCGTCCGAGGTGTACGGCACCGCCGAGTCCGACCCGATGACCGAGCACCACCCGCTCAACCCGCGCTCGCCGTACGCGGGCACCAAGGCCGGCGGCGACCGGCTGGCCTACTCGTACTGGTGCACGTACGGGCTGCCGATCACGATCATCCGCCCGTTCAACAACTACGGGCCCTACCAGCATCCCGAGAAGGTCATCCCGCGCTTCATCATCCAGGCGCTGACCGACCGACCGCTCACGATCCACGGGAACGGGCTCGCCAGCCGCGACTGGCTGCACGTCTTCGACACGGCCGAGGCGATCACGGCCGCCTGCGAGGTGCCGCTCGACGCGATCGTGGGCGAGACGATCAACGTCGCGACGGGCGTCGACGAGTCGGTCGAGGAGATCGCCGACGCGATCCTGGCCATCCTCGGAAAGCCGGCCTCGCTGAAGCACCACGTGACCGACCGTCCCGGCCAGGTCGACCGGCACATCGGATCGACCGACAGGGCGCTCCGACTGCTCGGATGGCGATCGAGCATCCCGTTCGCCGACGGCCTCGAGCGCACCGTCCGCTGGTACCGGGACAATCCGGACTGGTGGCAGTCGGTCATGGCCACGGAGGAGACGGCTCAGACCGTCGTGTGACCGAGGCTCCCACGCTCGTCGTGCTCGGCGGCGGGCCGGCGCAGCGTCACGCCATCGACGCCGCGCACGCGCTGGGCGTGCGCACCCTCGTCTGCGACTCCGAGCCCGGCGTCGGCGACGTGCCCGTCTCGAGCGAGGACGAGGACGGGGTGCGCGCGGCGGCGGCAGGTGCCGCCGGGCTGATCGCACCCGGGACGGACTGGCCGGTCCGCGTCGCCGCGAGCGTGGCCCGCGACCTGGGCCTTCGCCACCCCATCTCCCCGGAGGTGGCGAGGCTGGCGACCGACAAGATCGCGCAGCGGCGGGCGCTCGACGCCGGCGCCGTTCCCCAGCCGGCATGGTCGACCGACGCTCCGCCCGCCTATCCGTGCGTCGTCAAGGCGCCCGATCGCCAGGGTCAGCGGGCGATGTCGATCCTCGCGGACGCCTCCGGCCTCGAGGAGGCGGCCCGGCGGGCGGCGGCCGAGTCGCGCAGCGGCCGGGTCCTGTTCGAGGGGTTCGTGCCGGGCCCCGAGGTGACGGTGAACGGGTTCACGGCCGAGAGCCGCGGGATCGTGGCGGCGGTCACCGACCGCATCCACTTCGAGGGCGCGCCCGGGGTGGCCCGCCGGCACGTCTACCCCCCGGAGCGCGACCCGGCCGCGGCGGCCCAGAGCGCGGTGCGGGCGGTCGAGGCGCTCGGCATCGGCGCCGGCCCGTGGTACGTCCAGGTCATCCTCGGGCCGGACGGCCCCCGCATCGTCGAGGTCGCAGCGAGGCTCGGCGGCGGCCACGACTCCGAGCTCGTGAAGCTCACGACCGGGGTCGACCTGGCCCGCGCCGCGGTGCTGGCGGCGCTCGGGCGGCCCGTGAGCGCGGCCGACGTGACGCCCGCTCCGGCCGGTGCCGGAGTGATCGAGTTCCTCGAGGCGCCGCTCGGGAGGCTGGTACAGGCGGCGGGGCCGGCGGAGGCGTCCTTCTACCATGCCGGAGGACACGTCTACGGCCCGATCCGCATCGCCACCGACAGGGCCGGGTACGTGCTTGCCGGCGGCGCGACGAGAGACGACGCGCTCGCCCGGGCGGCCGCCGCGGCGGCCGCCGTCCGCTTCGAGGTGACATGAGCCGCGCCCCGACATCCCAGCCGCTCGCCATCGACGGGGGCGCCCCCGTGCGCGAGACGCTGCTGGAGTTCTCCCCGCCGGTGATCGGGCAGGCCGAGATCGACGCCGTCACCGCGACGCTCGAGTCCGGCTGGCTCACGTCAGGCCCACGCGTGCTCGAGCTCGAGGAGCGCTTCGCCGAGTACGCGGGGGCCGAGCACGCCATCGCCACCTCGTCGTGCACCGACGCGCTGCATCTGGCGCTGCGCGTGGCGGGAGTCGGCGCCGGCGACGAGGTGATCACGAGCTCGTTCACGTGGCCGGCGACGGTGAACGCGATCCTCCACACCGGCGCGACGCCGCGGTTCGCCGACATCGACGTCGAGACCCTGAACGTCGACGCGGCACTGGTCGAGGCGGCGATCACGCCGCGCACGCGGGCGGTCGTGCCGGTGCATTTCGCCGGTGGGCCCTGCGACATGGACGCGATCGAGCTGGCGGTCAAGGGCCACGAGGTCGCCATCGTGGAGGACGCCGCCCACGCCGTCGAGTCGACCGTGCGGGGCCGCAAGGTGGGGGCGATCGGCGATCTCACCTGCTTCTCGCTCTACGCCACCAAGAGCCTGGCGGGGGGCGAGGGCGGCATCGTCACCACCAACTCGGCTGCGCTGGCAAAACGGCTCCGGCTCCTGCGCGCGCACGGGATCACGCGCGATCCGTGGCGGCGTGCCCAGACGCGCACGCTCGGCCACTACGACGTCGTCGAGCCGGGCTGGAAGGCCAACCTGGCCGACCTCCAGGCGGCGGCCGCGCTCCCGAAGATCGGCCGCATCGACGAGTTCCGCGCCCACCGCGCCGATCTGGTCGAGCGGTACGACGCCGGCCTCGCGCCGCTCCAGGGGATCGAGCCGATCGGGCGACCCGGGTTCGGCGTCCACGCCCACCACCTCTACGTCGTCCGCATCGACCCGGCGCCGGCCGGTGCCGACCGCGACGCGTACGCGGCGGCGCTCATGGCCGAGAACATCGCCACCGGCCTGCACTTCCTGCCGGTGCACCAGCTCACCTGGTACCGCGAGCATCTCGATCCGGCGCCGCTGCCCGAGACCGAGCGCGCCGGCGCCGAGGTGCTGTCGCTGCCGCTGGCGGCGGCCCACTCGGAGGCCGACATCGACGACGCGCTCGCCGCCGTGCGCAAGGTGCACGCGGCCTACGCGGGCGTGGGGCCGTGAGCAGGCGGACGCGGGTCACGATCGAGGCGGTCATCTCGGCCGTCCTGATCGTCGCGATCCTCCAGTGGGCGGGCATCCACCGGGTGCTGCACGAGCTCAGCCGCACCCAGCTTTCGTGGTTCCTGCCTGCGATCGCCGTGAGCGTCGCCACGGTGCCGGTCATGGCGCTTCGCTGGCGGCTCCTGCTCACGGCGAAAGGCATCGACGCGCCCATCGCGTGGCTCACCCGCACCTACTTCGTGGCGCTCTTCGCGGGCCAGTTCCTGCCGGCGGCGATCGGCGGCGACGCGGTGCGGGCGGTCGAGCTGGGCCGGCGCACACGCGACGCCCCGGAGGCGGTGGCATCGGTCCTGATCGATCGGCTGGTCGGGCTCGTCTCGCTCGTCGTCCTCGCGCTGGCGGCGGTGATCGGGGGAGGCGGGTCGGCCCGCCGGCCGGGCGTCGTCGCCGCCGAGGCGGCCTTCGGCGCCGCCGCAGGCGTCGCGCTGGCGCTCCTCTTCTCGAGCCGTCTGCGCGGCATCGTGGCCCGGACGCTCGAGCCGCGCCCGGACGGGCACCGCCTGGCCGCCGGCGAGCGCTTCTACGACGCGCTGCACACCTACCGCGGCCACTCGGCCACGCTGGCGCTCGTCGGCGCGCTGGCGCTGGTCGTCCAGGTCGCCCGCGTGGGCGTCATCTGGCTTCTCGTCCGAGCGCTCGGCCTCCACGTCCCGGACTCGGTCATCCTCCTCACCGGGCCGGTCGTCTTCGCGTCGCTGGCCCTGCCCGTCTCGCTGAACGGCATCGGCGTGCGCGAGGGCGTCTTCGTCTACTTCCTGCACGGCTACGCCGCGAGGCCGCAGGCGGTCGCGCTCGGCCTGGCCTTCTACGCCGTCGGCACGATCACCGCGCTCGGCGGCGCAGGAGTGCTTGGGGCCCGGTTCCTGCGCCACGGGATCGGAGCGGTCAGGCCGCGTACGCGGATCGAGGGAGGCGAGTCGGCGCCCGACCTCCCCGGCGGAGGGCCCACGATCCCCCACTCTGGGGATGGCGCGACGGCACCTGCCGAACGATCTACCCGAGCATGACCCTCCCCCGCACCCGCGTCCGCGCCGTCACCCAGGACGAGTCGCTGACGGTCGTCCACCGGCTCCTCGTGCTCGGCACGCTCCTGTGCCTGGCCGCCGCCGTGGCCGGCGCGCTCGTCAACTGAGGCTCCGCCGGCGTCAGCAGCAGCCGTCGGCACAGCCGTGGCCGCGCCAGGATTCGAGACCCTCGCGCGCCGCGACAGCCGCGATCGCCAAGCCTGCGAGCGGGTCGGCCCACCACCAGCCCAGAAGCGCGTTCGCCCCGAGGCCGAGAAGCACGGCCACCGACAGGTAGGCGCAGAGGAGATTCTGTGTGCCCTCCGAGACGGTGGCGGCGGAACCGAGCCGATGACCGACCCGACGCTTGGCTCGCGCGAGCACCGGCATCGACGGGGCGGTGACGGCCGCGAGGCCGATGCCGACCCAGCTGGGGTCGGGGCGGCTGGAGCCGCCGAGCGTTCTGAGGGACTCGACGGTGACGTAGGCGGCCAGCAGGAGGAACGAGATGGCGATCACCTGCTGGGCGCGCCGCTCGGCGGACTCCGATTGCAGGCGCCGGCCCGTGAAGAGCCACACGACGACCGATCCCGCGAGCGCCTCGATCAGGCTGTCGATGCCGAAGCCCACGAGCGCGACCGACGAGGCGGAGATGCCGGCGGCGACGGCGATCGCGAACTCGGCGACGTGCCACAGGCCTCCACCCCACGCCAGGCGCCGCGCTCGGCGCTGAAGGTGCACCCGCTCGGCCGGGTCAGGCGCCCGAGCGTGGACGACCATCGGCAGCGCGCTCACACCATGCCGTCCTCGCTCCCCGGCAGGCCCTCCTTGTAGGGCGCGCGCGTCGATTCCGGCGTATCGGCGTAGGCGACCTTGCCGGTCGTCGCCTCCTCCTTGACACCGGCGCTGTGCTTCAGCGCCACGTCCGAGACCGGGTAACGCAGGCCCTCGCCCGCGTTTCGCGCACCCGCGCCGATCATGACGCACGGCCCGTCGCCCGCGCCGACGAAGACGTGCTCGGTCCACGGCGGGCAGTGCACGAAGTCCCAGGCCCTGAGCGGCCGCTCCTCGCCCTCCACGAGGAGGATGCACTCGCCGCTCACCACCAGGAAGTCCTCCTGGCCCTCCTCGGCGTGGTAGTAGCAGTTGGGCTGTCCGGGCCACATCACCTGGATGTTGATCCCGTAGTGGGGGAAGCCCGGCTCGCCCTCGAACGTGACGCCGGAGCCGAACTTCTCGTTGTGGATCCACTCGGCCTCGCGCGCGTTCACGACGTACCAGCCCTCGCCGGCCGGCTTCTTGCCGCCCGGCCCGTCCTCCATGGAGGCTTCCGGCACCATCCTCGTCCCTCCCCGGTCGCTCGAATCGTTCGAGCCCGGATGGTACCGAGGGGCTAGCGGTGACAGGCGGTGTTGGCCGCGCCGGCCGTGGCCGGATTCCAGGCCGAGACGTTACCGGCATTGTCGACCGAGCGGAACTGCACGATGTAGGTGCCCGCGTTCCGGAACGTGACGCTCGACCCCGTGGAGGTCGAGCCCCAGCTCGTGCCGGCGTTCGTGGAGGAGTGGTACTGGTAGGTCGAGAGGCCCGAGAGCGCGTCGGTCGCGCCGGACGCCCGGATGGTGATGCGGCTGTTCGTGCAGGTGAGGGAGCCGCCGCTCACGGTCGGCACGGTCGGCAGCGTCCGGTCGAGCTTCACGGTGTTGGTCGAGCCGGAGTACGTCGGAACCCAGGACGACACGTTGCCGGCGTTGTCCACCGAGCGGAACTGGACGATCGTCGTGCCCTCCGCCGCGACGACGGCCGACGCGCCGGCCACGGTGGCGCCCCAGGTCGAGCCGCCGTTCGTCGACGTGCGGTACTCGTAGCGGGCGAGGCCGGAGATCGAGTCCGTTGCCGCGCCCGCCGAGATCGTCCGCGACACGGCGTTCGACCAGCTCGTCGAGCCGCCCGAGACCGTGGGGCTGGTCGGCACCGTGCGGTCGAGCCTCACCGTGCCCTGCACCCAGGCCGACCGGTTGCCTGCGGCATCGAAGGAGCGGAACTGCACGACCGTCGTGCCCTGCGCGCTCACCGTCACCGAGCTGCCCGCGGCAGTCGCCGAGAACGCGCCGCCGTTGAAGGACGTCTGATACTCGTAGCCCGAGACCGCGCTGCCGCCGTCCGTCGATCCCGACGCGGTGACCGCCACCGACGCCGCGGTGCTCCAGATGCCGGTCGCGCCGGACACCACCGGGTTCGTGGGCACGCCGCGGTCCAGCTTCACGGTGTTCCCGGCACCGGCCGGCGACGGAGCCCATGCCGATGCGTTGCCCGCACCGTCAACGGCCCGGAACTGGACGAGGGCGGTGCCCTCGGCCGAGATCGTCGCCGTCGCGCCCGCGGTCGTGCCCGACCAGGTGGCACCGCCGGTCGTCGAGGTGCGGTACTCGTAGTGGTCCACACCGTCGGTCGCAGGCGTGTCGGTCGAGCCGGCCGCGCTCACCGTCGCCGACGCGACGTTCTGCCAGGTCAGCGAGCCGCCGGTCACGCTCGGTGCGGACGGGGCGGTGCGGTCGACGCGGGCGGTGCCCTGCACCCAGCCGGATGCGCGGCCCACGCCGTCCACGGCCCGGAAGCGGACGAGCGTCTCGCCCTCGATGCTGACCGTGACGGAGGCGCCCGCCGTCGGAAGCGGCGACCAGGTCGCCCCGCCGTTCGTCGACTGCTCGTACTCGTACCCGGCGACCCCGCTGGCGGCGTCCGTGGAGCCCGAGGCGGTCAGGGTGAGCGACGTGACACTCTGCCAGGCGGCCGAGCCGCCGGACACGACCGGGTTCGTGGGCGCGGCCAGGTCGAGCTTCACCGTGCTGCCCGCGGTCGCGGAGGAGGGCGTCCATGCCGAGACGTTGCCGGCGCCGTCGACGCTTCGGAACTGCACCTGGGTCGTCCCCTCGGCTGCGACGTTCACCGCGGCGCCGCCGGCCGCGCCTGACCAGGCGCCGCCGTTCAGGTTCGTGCGGTACTCGTAGGCCGCGAGGCCGGAGCCGCCGGTGTCGGTCGAGACCGACGCCGAGACGGCGACGGGCGCCGCGCTCTGCCAGGCCGACGACCCGCCGGCGACGCCGGGCGCCGACGGCGCCGTCCGGTCGATGCGGACGGTGGCGGAGACCCACGCCGACGTGTTCCCGGCGCCGTCGAGCGCACGCAGCTCGACGAGCGTCTCGTTCTGCGCCGAGACGGTGACGGACGCGCCGGCGCTCGCTGCCGACCAGGTGGCACCGCCGTCCGTGGAGGTGCGGTGCTCGTACGTGGCCGGGCCGGAGCCGCCGGAGTCGGTCGACCCGGATCCGCTGACGGCGACCGACGCGGCGCTCTGCCATGCGAGCGAGCCGCCGGTGACGGCCGGAGCTGTCGGGTCGGTGCGGTCGAGGCGCACGGTGCTCGCGCCCGTGGGCGAGGACGGCGTCCACGCCGAGGTGTTGCCCACGCCGTCGACGCTGCGGAACTGGACGAGCGTCTCGCCCTGCGCCGAGACGGCGTCCGTCGCGCCGGCCGCGGGGCTGCCCCAGGTCGCGCCGCCGTCCGTCGACTCGCGGCGCTCGTAGCCGGCGAGGCCCGAGAGCGGGTCGGTCGATCCCGACGCCGTCACGACCGTCTGCGCCTGGGACTTCCAGGCGCTCGAGCCACCCGTCACGGAGGGCGCGCTCGGCGCGGCCCGGTCGATCCGGGCCGTCGCGGCGGCGGTTCCCGCGGCAGGGGCCCAGGCCGACCTGAGCCCGGAGACGTCGAGCGCTCGGAACTGCGCCAGTGTCTCGCCGTTCGCCGTCACGTCCACCGATGAGCCCGCCGCGGCGCTCGACCACGAGGCGCCGCCGTCGGTCGACGTGCGGTACTGGTAGCCGGCGACGCCCGACCCGGGCGAATCGGCCGAGCCGCCGGCGGAGAGCGTGACCTGGCCGACCGGCTGCCAGCTCAGGGAGCCGCCCGCCGGGGTCGGCGCGCCGGGCGCGGTACGGTCGATGCGGACGGTGGCCTGCTTCCAGCCGGACGCGAAGCCGGCGATGTCGACGGCCCGGAAGCGGACGAGTGTCTGGCCCTCGTCGGTGACGCCGAGCGAGGAGCCCGTAGCGGGCGGCGACCAGTTGGCGCCGCCGTCCGTCGACGTCTCGTACTGGTACGCGGCGAGGCCCGAGCCGGGGCTGTCGGTCGATCCGGCGGCCGAGACGGTCACCGACGCGGCGTTCTTCCAGGAGCTCGAGCCGCCGCTCACCGACGGGTCGGTCGGCGGCGTGGTGTCGACGCGCGCCGTGTCCTGCACCCACGCGGACGCGTTGCCGGCGGCGTCGACGGCGTCGAACCGCACGAGCGTCTCGCCCTCGGAGGTCACGTCGGCCTGGATGCCGGGTGTCGGCGGGCTCCAGCTCGTCCCGCCGTCCGTCGAGGTCTCGAAGCGGTAGCCGCTGAGGCCGGCGCCGCCGAGGTCGATCGATGCGCCGGCCGTGATGCTGACGAGCGCCAGGTTCTGCCACGAGAGCGACCCGCCGGCGAGCACCGGCGCGGACGGGGCCGTGTGGTCGAGCCGGACCGTGGCCTCTGCCCAGGCGGACTGGAGCCCGGCCCCGTCGACGGCCGCGTAGCGCACGAGCGTCTCCCCCTCGGCGCTCACGGCCAGCGACGCTGCGGCGGCCGGTGCCGACCAGCTGACCCCGCCGGTCGTCGAGGTCTCGTACACGTAGCCGGCCACGCCCGACCCGCCGGCGTCGGTGGAACCGGCGGCGGCGGTCAGGACGGACGCCACGCTGCGCCAGGCCGCGGAGCTCCCCGACGCCGCCGGAGCGGTCGGCGCGGTGGTGTCGATTCGGACCGTGGCCTGCGCCCAGTCGGACCGATTTCCGACGGTGTCGACCGCCCGGAACTCGACATCGGTGCGGCCCTCCGCCGAGACGGCCACGAGCGCGCCCGCCTGCACCGGCGACCAGCTCCCGCCGGCGTCGGACGACGTGCGGTACTGGTAGCCGGCGACCCCGGACTGGGCGTCCGTCGAGCTTCCGGCGGTGAGGGTCTCCGAGGCGACGTTCTGCCAGCCGGCGAGGGCGCCCGCCAGGCTCGGCGCCGTCGGGTCGGCCGCGTCGATCAGCGCGGTGTCGTCCGCCCCTGTCACGGCGGGCGCCCACGCCGACACGTTGCCGGCGCTGTCGACCGCGCGCACCTGGACGAAGGTCCGGCCGGGAGTGGTCACCGCCACGGAGCCGCCGGCCGCTGCACCGCTCCAGGCGATGCCGTCCGGGGAGGTGCGGTGCTGGTAGCCGGCGACGGCGCCACCCGGGTCGGTCGACCCGGCGCCCGAGATCGTGACGGGGCCCGCCGCCCACGAGGCCGAGCCGCCGGACACGGTGGGCGCGCACGGCGCGGTGGTGTCGATGGTCCACCGCACCCGCTTCGTCGCCGAGCGCAGGTGGCCGCCGATGCGGCCGCTGACCTTGACCCTGAACGTGTGCGTGCCGGGCAGGAGGTGCTTGAAGGTGACCTTCGTCGTGCACGGCTTCCAGGACAGCGCGTCGAGCCGGCAGTCGTCTTCGAGACATGGCCCACCCGCTTCCACGCGAAGCTCGCGGTCGTCTTCGAGGTCGGGCTCGCCGGCTTCTTGGTGATCAGGACGCCGAGGGTGGAGATCGACGGGCCGACCATCGGCTGGGCCGATGCGGACGCCGGAAATGCGAATGCGGCAGCAGCCGCGAGAGCGGCAAGCGCAGCGGGCATGCGGAGATCGAGTCGAGGCACTGGGTCAGAGCTCCACCATGGGGGGAAGTGAGAACTCTGTTGCCCATATCGGCATCCTGGGCAAGGAGCTTTATATGCAAGTGGTCTAGCCCGAAATGGGCGCGACCCAGACCTCGCGCGAGCGCGGCCCGTCAAACTCGCAGAAGAAGATCCGCTGCCAGCGGCCGAGCGCCGGCTTTCCGGCCTCGACGGGGACCGGCTGCGAGCTGCCGACGAGGATCGCCTTGATGTGCGAGTCGCTGTTCCCCTCGGCGTGGGCGTAGCCGGCATCGCGGGGGACGCGACGGTTGAGGTCGGCGACGACGTCGGAGGCCACGTCCGGGTCGTAGCCCTCGTTGATCGTCACGGCCGCGGTCGTGTGCGGAACGTGCAGGAGCACGGCTCCCTCGTCCAGGCCGAGCTCTGCAACCGCGGTCGCCACCTCCGCGGTGATGTCGACCAGCTCCTCGCGCTGCCCGGTGCGAAGCGTGAACCGGTGCACGGTTCGATCGTATACCGTCGGCCGCCGTGGCCCCGCGACCGCTCCTCGTCCTCGACGGCGACTCGCTGGCGCATCGCGCCTACCACGGCTCGCGGCCGCTGGCCGGCGCGGGCGGGCGCCCGATCAACGCGATGCACGGGTTTGCGATCATGGCGATCGGGCTGTGGCGGGCCGAGAAGCCGCGCGCGGTGCTGGCGTGCTGGGACACGCTGACGGCGCCGACCTACCGGCACGAGCTGTGGCCGAGCTACCAGGCGGGGCGGGAGTTCGACCCGGAGATCCTGGAGCAGCTCGACCGCATGCCGGAGCTGTGCGAGGCGCTCGGGTTCGCGTGGGCCAAGGGGGCGGGGTACGAGGCGGACGATTTCCTGGCGACCGCGGCGCGGCTGGAGACGGAGGCCGGCGGGCGCGCCTTGGTGGTGACGTCCGACCGCGACGCCTACCAGCTCGTGTCCGACTCGGTGGCGGTGCTGGCGCCGCGGACGGGCGGCTACGCGCCCGACCGCATCGACGGCAAGGAGGTCGTCGAGCGGTACAAGGTGCTGCCCGAGCAGGTGCCCGACTTCATCGCCCTGCGCGGGGACCCGTCCGACAAGATCCCGGGCGCGAAGGGGATCGGGGCGAAGGGGGCCGCCGACCTGCTGCTGCGGTACGGAACGCTGGAGGGCATCGTCGAGGCGGCCGACGAGCTCTCCCTCAGGCAGGCGGAGGCGGTGCGGGACGAACGGCTGGCGCTGTTCCGGCGGGTGGCGACGATGGATCGGCGCGCGCCGGTCAAGCGGCCGCGGGACAACACGCTCGATCAGGCGCGGGCGGCGGCGTATGCCCGCGAGATCGGGGATGAGCGGCTGGCCGAGCGGATCGCGGGGCGCGGTTAGGGCGGAGCCGTCATGCGCCCGTGGCGGCCGACGGTGCTCTGCCCATGTCGGCGAGGACGTGGCGGAGGTCGTCGAGCACCGTCACGTCCTCGATGGTGGCCGGGATCCGCCACTCCTCGCCGTCAGCCATCTTGCGGATGGTGCCGCGCAGGATCTTGCCGGAGCGTGTCTTCGGAAGCGCCTTGACGATGCGCACCTCCTTGAACGACGCCACCGGCCCGATCTCGTCGCGGACGCGGGCGACGAGCTCGCCGGCGATCTGGGATCGCTCACGCTCGACGCCTGCCTTCAAGACGGCGAGGCCCATCGGCACCTGGCCCTTCAGATCGTCGGCGATGCCGACGACCGCGCACTCGGCGACGTCCGGGTGAGCGGCCAGCACCTCTTCGATCGCGCCGGTGGAGAGGCGGTGGCCGGCGGTGTTGATCACGTCGTCCGTGCGGCTCATGACGTACACGTAGCCGTCGTCGTCGATGTAGCCCGCGTCGGCGGTCAAGTAGTAGCCGTCATAGCGCGACAGGTACGCGTCGACCCAGCGGTCGTCGCCGCCCCACAGGGTCGGGCTGCAACCCGGCGGTAGCGGCAGCTTCACGCACAGCGCGCCGATCTCTCCGGCAGGCGCCTGGCTGCCATGCTCGTCGAGCACCCGCACGTCGTAGCCCGGCACCGCCTTCGTGGCGGAGCCGCGCTGCACCGGCAGGCGCTCGAGGCCGACACAGTTGGCGACGATCGGCCAGCCCGTCTCGGTCTGCCACCAATGGTCGATCACCGGCCGGCCGAGGCTGCGCTCGGCCCACTCCAGCGTGTCGGGGTCGCAGCGCTCCCCGGCCAGGAAGAGCGTCCGCAGCCGCGAGAGATCGTGGCCGCGCACGTGCTCCGCGCCGGGGTCATCTCGCTTGATCGCCCTGATCGCGGTCGGGGCCGTGAACAGCACGTCGACCCCGTGCTCGGCGCAGACGCGCCAGAACGCGCCGGCGTCCGGCGTGCCGACCGGCTTGCCCTCGTAGAGGACGGTGGTGCAACCCTGAAGAAGCGGGCCGTAGAGGATGTACGAGTGGCCGACCACCCAGCCGATGTCCGACGCCGCCCAGTACACGTCGCCCGGCTCGGCGCCGTAGATCGCCTGCATCGACCACCTCAGCGCGACCGCGTAGCCTCCCGTGTCGCGGACGATGCCCTTCGGCACGCCCGTCGTCCCCGAGGTGTACAGGATGTAGAGCGGATCGGTCGCCCGGACGGTGACACATCCGGCGGCCTGCACCCCGTCCAGGGCCTCCTCCCAGGTGACGTCCCGGCCGTCCACGAGCACGGTCTCGTGCTGGGGGCGCTGGAGGATCACGCAGCGCGGCGGGTCGCCTCCGACGATCTCGAGCGCGCGGTTGAGAAGCGGGCCGTACTCGACGATCCGGGCCGGCTCGATCCCGCACGAGGCCGAGACGATGAGCTTCGGCCGGCAATCCTCGATCCGTGAGGCGAGCTCGTTGGCGGCAAACCCGCCGAACACGACCGAGTGGATCGCCCCCAGCCGGGCGCACGCCATCATCGCCAGGAGCGCCTCGGGCACCATCGGCATGTAGATGACCACCCGATCGCCGCGCTCCACTCCCAAACGGGCGAACGCCCCGGCCACCCGGGCGGTCTCGTCGAGCAGCTCCCGATAGGTATACGTGCGCGCCTGCCCCGTGACCGGGCTGTCGTAGATCAGCGCCGTCTGGTCGGCGCGGCCGTCGCGGACATGGCGGTCGAGCAGGTTGAAGCACATGTTGAGGTGGCCGTCCGGGTACCACCGGTAGATCGGCGCCTCGCTCGCCTCCAAGGCGGCCTCCGGCTCCTGCTCCCACTCCACGCCCCCGGCGAGCCCGAGCCAGAACGCCTCCGGATCCTGCTGCCACCGCCGGTACGTCTCCTCGTAGTGGCCCATGGCGATCACCTTACACCCGTGCGCCGTTACGCCCGCGTCCCCCACGCGTACGTCATCTTGACCATGTCCAGGTACATGAAGGTCTCGGTCGACTTGACGCCGTCGATCTCGCGCATGCGCTGGACGACGTCGAGCAGGTGGCGGTTGTCCTCGCAGACGACCTCGACGAGCAGGTCGTAGCTGCCGGACGTGAGGACGACGTAGCTCGTCTCGCGCCACTCTGACACCTCCCTCGCCACGCGATCCAGCTCGGTCTGGGCCTGGACGCCGACCAGGGCCATCACGTCGAACCCGAGCTTCATCGGATTGGTGACTGCCACCACATCGAGCACCCCGGCGTCCATCAGCCGGTGTACTCTCGTCCGCACCGCCGTCTCGGAGAGGCCGAGCTCGCGGCCGATGGCGCTGAACGCGCTCCGGCCCTCGCGCTGGAGGATCTCGATGATGCGGCGGTTGGCCTCGTCCAGCGGCGGCGGCGAGGTTCGGATTCCTGCGTTTTGGTGCCCGTCGGGTGCGATATCCGAAGTTGACATGCCCGCCGCACACGATATACGCTCGTCCCCGTCTCGTGAAGGCCCTTCCGCAATGAGCTCCGCCACGACGACACCGCAGCCCGGCGCCGTAACCACGGACGCCGGCGAAGCGGATGTCGAGTTCCGGGCTGTCACGAAGCGGTTCGGCTCGCTCGTCGCGGTGAACGCGGTCAGCCTGCGCGTCCACAAGGGCGAGTTCCTGTCGCTGCTCGGTCCGAGTGGCTGTGGCAAGACGACGTCGCTGCGCATGATCGCCGGCTTCGAGCAGCCCGACGAGGGCGAGATCCTGATCGGCGGCCGCGACGTCGCCGGCACGCCGCCCTACAAGCGCAACGTGAACACCGTCTTCCAGCAGTACGCGCTCTTCCCGCACATGTCGATCCTCGACAACGTCTCGTACGGCCTGAAGCAGCGCAAGGTCGGAAAGCGCGAGCGCCACCAGGCGGCCGGCGAGGCGCTCGAGCTCGTCCAGCTCGGCCACCTCTCCCGGCGCAAGCCCGGGCAGCTCTCGGGCGGCCAGCAGCAGCGCGTGGCGCTCGCGCGCGCGCTCGTGCTGGATCCCCCGATCCTCCTCCTCGACGAGCCGACGAGCGCGCTCGACCCGATCACCCGCGGCCGCTTCCAGGAGGAGCTC
>JAICKX010000099.1 GCA_025927685.1 Thermoleophilia bacterium
AGCATGCGGATGACCTCGTTGCGGATCTTCTCGGAGTCGGCGTCGAAGTCGAGCAGGATGCGGGCGGCGACGCCCTCGTTCTCGCGCACGAGACCGAGCAGGATGTGCTCGGTGCCGATGTAGTTGTGACCCAGCGACAGCGCCTCGCGCAGCGCCAGCTCGAGCACCTTCTTCGCGCGCGGGGTGAACGGGATCTGGCCCGTCGTCACCTCGTCGCCCTGGCCGACGATGCGCGCGACCTGGGCGCGCACCTCCTCGACCGTGATGTCGAGGGTGTCGAGGACGCGCGCGGCGAGCCCCTCCTCCTCGCGCAAGAGCCCGAGCAGGATGTGCTCGGTGCCGATGTAGTTGTGCTTGAGGGTCCGCGCCTCGTCCTGCGCAAGCACGACGACCTGGCGGGCACGCTCCGTGAACCGTTCAAACATCTCCGTGCCCCCTTCCGGTGCGTGTGGGTGTTTCCGTCATTTCTGAGAATGCCTCGACCCGAGACGTCAAGCGACCGTCTTCGGTCGCCCGCCGTCCCGGTTGGGGAGTGAAGCCGGGTGGACTATAGCACCGGCCTCGTCCGTCCCCAGGAGCGTCGATGCCCCCTCATCGGCCGGACCGCGCGTGATCTTGAGCCTACTGTCGCGAGAACGGCAGGACGGTCGTGAGCCAGCTGATGAGGGCCGACGGATTGCGGGTCTGGGTGAGCACCTCGCCCGGGCCGGTGAACTCGAACACGAGCCCCTCGCCGCTCTTCAGCGACGTCATCGTGCCGGCCACCCGGCGGGTCGACATCGTGACCGTGTCGTCGTAGGCGACCATGTGCCCGGAGTCGACGACGACCTTCTCGCCCGGGGCGAGCGCGATCGTGTCGAGCGCCCCGTAGCACGCCGCCACGACCTCCCCCTCGCCCGACGCGCGGACGAGGAACCCGCCCTCTCCGCCGACCAGGTTCTGAAACCCGCCCCACTGCGTGTCGATCTCGACGCCCGACTCCGCGACCAGGAACGAGCCCCGCGAGAGGTTGAGCGCGCGGCCGCCGCCGACGGTGCGGACGACCGCGTCGCCGGGCAGGTTCGCCGCGCAGTCGACCCAGCCGCCCTGGGGCGGGGCCGTGTAGGTCGTGATGAAGAGCGACTCGCCGCCGAGCACGCTGCGCTTGAGCGATTTCATGAGCCCGCCCTGCATCTTGGCCTCGACCGCGACGCCGTCCGACGTCGCCATCATGGCGCCCGCCTCGGCGCGGACCGCCTCACCGCCGGCCATGGTGCAGCGCACGACGGCGAACGAGGGCGTGTGCCTGACCTGGACGTCCATGGAGCTCCTTCCGTTCGGGTGGGCGCCAGGCTACACCGGGGCGCCGCCGAGTACGAGGACGGCGTAGGCCACGAGCCAGTGCTCGACGGCGTAGTGGCTCCCCGTCGCGTGACCGAGCCCGGCACGGGCGTGCTCGCGCGCGGCCGCCTCCAGGACCGGCACGCGCGGGTCGGTCTGCGGGAGCGCCTCCGCGAGCCGCCGGAAGCCCCACGCCCGGCTCAGGTTGAGGCCGTGCAGGTGGGCGAGCTGTCCGTCTGTCGAGTCGGATACGATCGCAGGGGTGAAGAGCGCGGCCGGCTCGCCCGCTGCGAGGCTCGGCAGGAACCGCTCGAGCCAGGCGGGAAACGAGCCGGCGTCGAGGAGCCTCGCCATCAGCTCGGCCTCCGTGAGCGCCGGCGAGAGGAAGTCCGCCCCGGACGGCTCCCAGGCGGCCGGATAGCCGGCATCGGCGGCGTACCAGCGGTCGGCCCCTTCCTCGATCGCGCCCAGGAGCCCGGCGTCGCCGCGCTCCGCCGCGAGCCGGGCATACGGGAGCGCCAGGGAGAGGCCGAACGCGGTGTTCGAGTGGGCGCCGGAGCGGACCGGGTACGTGAGGAGCGGCAGCCACTCCAGGTACCGGGCGACCAGCACGTCGGTGAGCGGCGCGAGGGTCTCGGCCCAGCGGCTCGCATCCGGATCGCGCCATGCTCCCAGCTCCGCCGCCAGCGTGAGCGCCCAGCCCCACCCGTACGGCCGCTCCGCCGTCCGCCGGTTCGGGTCCGCGAACCAGCGCGCCTCGGTCGCGAGCGCCTTCGGCGTCAGGTGGGCATCGAGGACGGCCCGGATCTCGGCCTCCGGCACGTGCGCCGGGGTCGCGCGCAGGAGCCGGACGAGCACCCAGTGCATCTCGACGCACGAGTGCCAGTCGTAGCTCCCGTAGAACGCCGGATGCCGCTCGCGCGGCCGCCCGGGCGGCTCGGGATCGAGCTCCAGCAGGAGCTCGTGGTGGGGGAACTCGCGCCGGACGTTCGTGAGCGCGACCTGCGCGAACGCCGCGGCGCTCGCGATCAGGAGCTCGTGTCGCCCCGCCTCGGTCACGGCGCCACGCTAGATGATCGGCCGAGCCGGTTGGACAGGAGCGCGGAAATGCGCGACGATCCCCGTGTGCGCTACACGGTGGAGCACTTCCGAGCCGTCGAGGCGGACGAGCGGCCGCTGGGCGTGGCCTACGTGCCGACCGGACGGATCGACCAGGTCGATGCCCACGACCCGCCCGCCGCGGCGGCGATCGCGCTCTCCGAGGGCGAGGACCTGATGGACGTCGACCTCGTGAGCTACGACCCGGGCGACGACCTCTACGGTGTGGCCGGCGACGACGAGGCGGTGCGGGTGAAGGCGTCTTGACGCCCGCCGAGGGCTGGGTCGACGTCCCCGGCGGGCGAGTGCGGTACTGGTCGTACGGCGAGAGCGGCGACGGCCGCGCGCCGCTCCTGTGCCTCCACGGCGGCCCGGGCGCCCCGCACGACTACCTCCTGCCGTTCTCGGAGCTCGCCGACGAGCGCCGGGTGGTCTTCTACGACCAGCTCGGCTGCGGCGAGTCCGAGAAGCCCGACGACCGCTCCCTGTGGACGGTCGAGCGGTTCATGGACGAGCTCTCCGCCGTGCGCGACGCGCTCGAGCTGGAGCGGATGCACCTGTTCGGAAGCTCGTGGGGCGGCATGCTCGCGATGCAGTACGTGCTCGACCGCGGCCGCCTCCCGCTCACGCTGTCCATGGCCGGAAGCCCGGCCTCGTCGCCGCGCTGGAACGAGATCTGCCAGGAGCTCCTGGACGAGATGCCCGCCGAGGAGCGCGAGGAGATCGAGCGGCTCGAGGACGAGGGCAAGATGGAGTCGCCCGAGTACGAGGAGGCGATGATGCCGTTCTACACGCGGCACGTCTGCCGGCTCGACCCGTGGCCCGACTTCGTCGTCCGCTCGTTCGACCGGATGGCGACGCCGATCTACCACTACATGGCCGGGCCGAGCGAGTTCCGCATCATCGGCACCCTGCGCGAGTGGGACGTCATGGACCGGCTGGGCGAGATCCGCGTGCCGACGCTCGTGAGCGGCGGCGAGTACGACGAGTGCCGCCCGGCGCACCTGCGCGAGATCCACGAGCGGATCCCGGGAAGCCGGCTCGAGATCATCCCGGACGGCTCGCACCTGTGCTTCGCGGAGCGCCCCGAGATCTACATGCCGATGTTCCGCGGCTTCCTCGCCGAGCACGACTGACGCAACATCGGGGTCAGACCCCGTTGCTGCGCGCCACGCCCAGGATGTAGGGCGCGGCCGTGATGGTGAGGAGCGAGGACGAGCAGAAGCCGTGCTCGATCCAGTCGAACTCGAAGCCGGCGGCCCGGATCGCCACCTCGGTGTCACGCGTCGTGCGGCAGCCTCCCAGCGACCGCGTCCAGAAGAGCGCGTCGAGGGCGTGCTGGAGAGCCCGGAACGGGGCCCGCGGCGAGCGGACGTGCTCGTAGACGGCGAGCTCGCCGCCGGGTGTGAGGACCCGCCGCACCTCCCTGAGCGCTGAGGCAGGGTCGGGCACGCTGCAGAGGACCCAGACGCAGACCGCCGCGTCGAACGCGGCGTCCGCGGCCGGCAGCCGCTCCGCGAACCCCTCCACCACCTCGACGGGCACCGGCGCGTCGGCGGCCCGCTCCGACGCCGCGGCCCGGGCGGTCGGATCGGGCTCGACCGCCAGCACCTGCTCGACCTGCTGGGGGTAGAGCTCGAACGCCCGCCCCTCACCGCAGCCGATCTCGACGACCCGGCCGCGCAGCCCGCTCAGGAGCCGGCGGCGGAGCTCCAGCGTGGCGAGGTCGGGGCGGCGCTCCTCGCGCCACTCGAGCAGGCGCGCGAAGCGCGACCGGCCCTCGCCGTAGAGCGTCCCGCCGCTCACGCTTCGAGCGCGGGCAGGTCGTCGATCGAGCGGGCGTTGTGCTCCGCGCGGTAGGCCGCGATCGCGTCCACGCCTCCCTGCGCCAGCTTGCGCTCGACCCAGAGGGCCTGCTGGGGCCGGTCGCCGGCCGGCTCCATGAGCGGGACGCCGTAGCCGCACGAATCGGCGATCCGCTCGATGTCGACCACGACGACCGATCGCTGCGCCGGGCCGGTCGCGTAGGCGTCGCGGATCTCGAACGCCGCCGTGAGCTCGTCGAACTCCGGATCGCCCCGCGGCACGCACCGGCCGCGGCCGTGCAGGCGGACGATCCGCGGCGGCCCGCGAAAGGCGCACAGCATGATGACGATCCGGCCGTTCTGGCGCAGGTGGGCGATCGTCTCGGCGCCCGACCCCACCAGGTCGAGGTACGCCACCCGGCGCGGCCCGAGCACCCGCAGGCTCTCGATCGGCCCCTTGGGCGAGCAGTTGACGTGGCCGTCGTCGCCGGACGGGGCCGTCGCGACGAAGAAGAGCTGCTGACCGGTGATCCAGCGCTCCAGCTTCGGATCGATGCCGTCGAAGACCTTGCCCACTACTCCCGCGCCCTCAGGGTCGGGAACAGAATGACCTCGCGAATCGAGCGGATCCCGAGCAGGGCCATCGCCAGCCGGTCGATGCCGATCCCGACGCCGACGGTCGGCGGCATCCCGTACTCGAGCGCCGTGATGTAGTCCGCGTCCGCCTGCCCCGCCCCCTGGAAGCGGGCCGCCTGGTCGGCGGGGTCGTTCAGCTCGGTGTAGCCGTTGGCGATCTCCATCCCCATACAGAATGCCTCGAACCTCTCGACGACGCCGCCGTCGTTCGGAGACCGCTTCGCGAGCGGCGAGAGCTCGACCGGGTAGTCCGTGAGGAACGTCGGCTCCTCGATGGCGGGCTCGACGAAGTGCGAGAGCAGGTGGTCGACGGCGTCGGCCCAGGTCTCGTCGGCGGACGTGTCGACGCCCCGCTCCTCCAGGTGGCCCACCAGCCGGCCGCGGTCACGGTCCGCCATCGGGTCGATCCCGGCCCCCTCCCGGATCGCCTCCCGCAGCGTCTGGCGCCGCCACGGCGGCGTCAGGTCGATCTCGCTCCCCGCCGCCGTGCCGGCGGCGGCCACGACCGCCTCGACGCGCCGCATCCCGTCCTCGTAGTCGCCGTAGGCCTCGTACCACTCGAGCATCGTGAACTCGGGGTTGTGCTTGAACGACACGCCCTCGTTCCGGAAGTCCTTGCCGATCTCGTAGACACGCTCGAGGCCGCCCACGATCAGCCGCTTCAGGTAGAGCTCGTCGGCGATGCGCAGGTAGAACTCGCGCTCGAACTCGTTGTAGTAGGTCGTGAACGGCTGGGCCGCGGCGCCGCCGTAGATGGGCTGGAGGACCGGCGTCTCGACCTCGACAAAGCCGTCGCCGTCGAGCACCGCCCGCATGGCGCTCACCATCCGCGAGCGCGCGAGCGCCACGCGGCGCGAGTCCTCGTTCACGAGCAGGTCGACGTACCGGCGCCTGTGGCGGAGCTCCACGTCCGTGAGGCCGTGCCACTTCTCCGGCAGCGGGCGCAGGCACTTGGCCAGCATGTGCCACTCGCCCACGCGCAGGCTGAGCTCGCCGCGGCGGCTCACGAACACCTCCCCCGCGGCCGCGATCACGTCGCCCAGGTCGGTCTCGGCGAGCGCCGCATAGCGATCGTCGCCGAGCGCGTCGACGGTGGCATGCAGCTGGAGGCGGCCCGTGCGGTCGGCCAGGTCGAGGAACATCGCCTTCCCGTGCCCGCGGCGGGCCGCGATCCGGCCGGCGACAGCCAGCCGCTCGCCGGTCTCGGCGCCCGTCTCGAGGCTGCCGAAGCGCTCGCGGACCTCGTCGACAGGCACCCGCGCGGGCGTCCGGGCCGGGTACGGATCGACGCCGGCGGCCCGCATCGCTTCGACCTTGGCGATGCGGTCGGCCCGGATCCGGTCCTCGGCGTCGCCGCTCACGGCGAGAGAGTATGCCCCACAGCCCCGAGCGCCCGTCGCGTGGCATGCTATAGGGGTGCGATCGATCGCAGTCACCCTCGCCGTGGCGGCCGCCCACGTCGCGCCCTCCACGGCGCAGGCTGCGAAGGACCCCGTGATCCCCAGGGACGACCTCCATGCCATCCGGGCGCTCCTGGACGAGTTCGTCCCCGACGCCGTCGCGCGAAAGGATCCCGGCGCCGCCTACGGGCTGGCCGCGCCGTCGATGCGCACCGGCACGCTCCGCGACGACTGGAACCGGGGCGTCATCCCCGTCGTGCCCTATCCGGCCCGGCTGGGCGGCTACGGCATCCGGGCGCTCGAGGTTTCACCCGACCACGTCCTGCTCGACCTGATGCTGCAACCACGGGCGGGCAGCACGGCCGGCGCGATCATCTACCGCACCGAGGTGGCGAGGGTCGGCGGACGCTGGCTGGTCGCGTCGATGGCGCCGGCCGCGCAGTTCTCGGGGGGCGGGGCCCCGCCGAAGGTCACCGCCGCGCCGGACTTCGGCCCGGGCCGGGGCGACCCGGGAACCGCCAGGCTCTCGCAGCACTGGATCCTGATCCCGATGGCGGTGCTGGGGCTTCCGCTCGGCGCCGGGCTCATCGCGCTCGCCACGATGTGGTTCCGCAGCCGGCGTGCGCGCCCGAGCGGAGACGCGCGCGCCTCCATCCCCTGGCGCTAGCCCGCCGCCGCGGCCCGCTGCGCATGCGGCTGCGCAGCCTCTGCGACAGGCACGCGGAACGCCACAAGCGTCCCGCGGCCGGGGATCGACCGGATGTCGACATCCCCGTCGGCGAGCCGTATGCGGTCGCCGAGCCGTTCCAGGCTCAGGTGCAGGAGCGCGCGCGGCCGGTCGTCCGACCGCCTGGCCGGCGTGCCCCAGCCGTCGTCCCAGATGCGGCCGTGGATGGCGCCGCGGTGCTCGCGGATGTCGACCTCGATCCGTGACGTGCCCTCGTGGGCGCGCGCGTCGGCGATCGCCTCGCGGACGATGCGGTAGGCGAGGTCCTCGACGACGAAGGAGTAGCGGCCGACCTCGATCACGACGTCCGCGGTGAAGCCGGAGTCGCGCGCGGCCCGGTCGAGAAGGTCGGTGAGGGCGACGGGCAGCCCGTGCGCCTCGAGCAGCGGCGGGTGGAGCTCGAACGCGAGCCGGCGCACGCGCTCGACGGCATCGGAGAGCATGGCCCGGGCGGAGGGGAGCGTCTGCGCGATCCGCTCGGTGTCGTGCGCGCGCACGGCTGGGGTCATGCGGTCGATCGTCACGAGCGCCGCGACGATCGCCTGGATCGTGTCCTCGTGCAGCTCGGTCGCGATCCGCTCGCGCTCGAGCTCCTCGGCGCGCAGCAGGTCGTCGAGCGCCCGCCGCCGCTCGCCGGCCAGCGTCCGCATCTCGGCGGGAATGCGGGCCGTAAGCCATGCGCCGGTCGCCAGGGCGGAGCTTCCGAACGCGATCAGGAGCGCAAGCCATCTGTCGTCGGCCCGGTAGGCGACGACCGCCATGACGGCGGACGCGAAGAGGCCGGTGAGCAGCAGGACGAGCGCCGCGAGCGCGTAGCGCGCGTGCCGCTCAACCCGTCGCTCGGACTGGCCCATCGCCCGGAGCATCCGAGGACCAGAGTACGCGGCCGCCGGACCGGCGGCATACCGCAAAGTGGTGAGCGGGCGACCGGTTTCGGCCGCTCTATGCGGCCTTGATGTCCATGATCTTGAGGCGGATCGCTCCGGCGGGCACCGACACCTCGACCGTCTCGCCCTTCTTGTGGCCGATCAGCGCGCGGCCGACGGGCGACTCGTTCGAAAGCCGCGAGTTCGCCGGGTCGGCCTCGGCCGAGCCCACGATCTCGTACGTGTCGACGTCGCCGTGGTCGACGTCCTTCACGCGCACGCGGGTGCCCACCGACACCACGTCGGTGCCGATGTCCTTGGGGTCGATCACCTTCGCGGAGCGGAGTTGCTCCTTGAGACGGGCGATGCGGTGCTCGAGCAGCGCCTGCTCGTTCTTCGCGTCGTCGTACTCGGAGTTCTCGGTGATGTCGCCGAACTCACGCGCCTCGCGGATGCGGTCCGCAACCTCGCGCCGCTTGGTGGTCTCGAGCTCCTCGATCTGCTGCTTGAGCTTCTCGTAGCCGTCGGGAGTGAGGATGACGTCCTTGTCCACTTCCTGCCCTTCTGCTCCCCATCTGCACGAAAACGGTGTCGCCGGATTCCGCCATTTTGCAGCGGTTAACACACCGGCTGGCACCGAGGGAGGCGGGATTATATGCAACCTGCAAAGCTGGGTCAACCGGTTCGGCCGACCTCCCGGCCCGACGTTCTACCATGCCCGGCGGTGGCCGATCTCACACAGCCGTGGACGATCCGGGACGTCGTCATCCCGTCCCGCATCGTGCTGGCGCCGATGGCGGGCGTCTCGGTACAGGCATTCCGGCGCCAGGGACGCCGGTTCGGCGCGGGGCTCGTGTGCTCGGAGATGGTGTCCGCCGCAGGCCTCGCGCACGCCAACGAGCGCACGCTCGGCTACCTGCGGATCGCCCGCGACGAGCATCCGCTGGCCGTTCAGATCTTCGGCTCGGAGCCGGCGCGGATGGCCGAGGCGGCGCAGATGGTGGTCGACGCGGGCGCCGACATCGTCGACATCAATTTCGGCTGCCCGGTGCGCAAGGTGACGAAGACCGGGGCCGGCGCCAGCGCGCTGTCCGACCACGGCCTGGCCTGCCGGCTCGCGGGCGCGGTCGTCGACGCCGTCGACGTCCCCATCAGCGTGAAGATGCGCCGCGGGATCGACAACGGCTCGCGCGACGCGCTGGAGCTGGGGCCCCGGCTGGAGGCGGTCGGCGTCGCCACGCTCACGATTCACCCGCGCTCGGCCAAGCAGATGTACACGGGCACGGCAGACCACACGCTGACGGCCGAGCTCGTCGAGCGGGTGGCCGTGCCGGTGATCGCGTCGGGCGACATCGTCGACCGCGCGAGCGCGGAGCGGGTGCTCGACGAGACGGGCGCCGCCGCCGTCATGGTGGGGCGGGGCGCGCAGGGCCAGCCGTGGACGCTCCAGGAGATGGCCGAGCGCGGCGCCGACCGGCCCGAGCCGGCGGAGGTCGTGGCCGAGCTGATCCGCTTCATGCGTGAGGTCGAGCGCGAGATGGGCGACCGCGCGACGAGCTTCCTGCGCAAGTTCTACGGCTGGTATCTGCGCGGGATGGCCGACGCCAAGTCCGTAAAGCCGGAGCTCACCTCCGCGCCGACGATCGCCGCCGCCGAGGAGGCGCTGCTCCGCTTCTACCCGGGCGCGCGCGCGCGGCTGGCGGAGCACGAGGCCGAGCTGGCGCTCCTTCCGGACACGGACTCCGACCGCCTCCTCGACCTCCCGATCTCGATCTACGGCGGCGGCTGATGCCACCCGTTCTCGAGCACGCCGGCGACGAACTGAGCGACGCGTGGCGCGAGGCCGGCGCCGATCTCGGCGCCGTCGCGCGGGCCGCCCGGCACGCGGAACGAGTGGTCGCCGCCGTCGACGACGACCAGCGTCGCCCGGTCGGCGAGCGACTCGACGGTCTCGGCCAGAAGGTCGGGCTGGGCGAAGGCGTCACGCGACCCCTGGAGGAAGAGCATCGGCATCCTCACATCGGCCAGGTGCTCGCGGCGGAGCTTCTCGGGCCGCCCGGGTGGGTGGAGCGGATAGCCCAGGAAGACGAGCGCCTCGGCCGGCATCCCCTCGGCGGCGGCCATGGAGGCGATCCGGCCGCCGAGCGACTTGCCGCCGGCGAGCAGCGGGAGGCCGGTCAGATCGGCGACGACCGCCCGCGCCAGGCGCCAGGTCTCGACCAGGGCCGGCGCGGGGTCGGGTGCCTTGCGACCGGCGTGCATGTAGGGGAAGTCGAACCGGGCGACGGCCACGCCCTCCTCGACGAGCCCGCGGGCGATCCCGGCCATGAACGGCGAGCCCATGCCGGAGCCGGCGCCGTGCCCGAGCACGATGACCGCGGCTGCGCCAGCGGGCGTGTCGATCACTCCGGCCGTCGGGCCGCGGGGCGTTTCGAAGCTGAATTCCCGGGGCACGCTGCACACGCTACCGCTAGAGTTTGGATCCAAACCATGCAACGGCTGGCGCACCCCTACCTCGACCTGGATGTGATCGACCGGCGCGCCCCGCGGGCGAACCAGCTCGTGATCGGCGTCCTGGCGGTCGTCGCGTTCCTGACCGGGTGGTGGCCGATCCTGGGCCTGCTCGCGCTCCAGCTCGTCATCGGGCTGACGCTCGGCCGCCGCTGGTGCCTGGCCTGCGTCGCGTACTTCGAGCTCGTGCAGCCCAGGTTCGGCGAGGGGCCGCTCGAGGACGCGCGCTCGCCCCGGTTCGCGAACGTGATGGGGGCCGTCGTCCTGGGCGCGGCGACCGTCGCGATCGCAGCGGGGTACGCCACGATGGGGTGGGGGCTCGGCCTGCTCGTGGCGGTGCTGGCGCTCCTGGCCGCCGTCACCGGATTCTGCACCGGCTGCGAGATCTACCGGCTGAGCGCCCGGCTCCGCGGCGTCGGCCACGGCGAGCTGCGCCGGATCGACCGCACCGACATCGGCGACGACGCCGGGGACGTGGTCGTGCACTTCACCCACCCGCTCTGCTCGGAGTGCGCCGACGTGGAGCGGCGGCTGCGCTCCGAGGGCCGCAGGCTCGTCACCGTCGACGTCCGCCGCCGGCCCGACCTGGCGCGCAAATACGGCATCGGCATCGTGCCGACGGCGGTCGCCGTCGCGTCGGACGGCGCCATCACGGCGCGGTTGGCGTAGAGATCATCTCGGCCAGCCCTCGGGCAGGTGCAGGTCGAGCGGGCCACCGGGCGCGCAGCCCTGCGAGCGGTACGGGCCCGGGAGACGCGGATACAGGTGCTCCCAGTCCAGGCTCGCCATCCACCGGGCATAGTCGGGAGCCACACCGAGCAGCTCCGCCGCCCGCTCGGTCGTCTGGACGGCGTCGCACTCGGCGCGTGACTCGCTCGCGCCGGCCTCCCCGAGGTGGGCCGCCTCGTGGGCCAGGATGTGCGGAGCGGCGATCTGGCTCCACGTCGCATCCGGGAAGCGGTGCGACGGCGTGGAGGCCAGGATCGCGATCGCGCGGCACGCGCCCGGCGGCAGGTTGATCGTCCCCTGGCCGATGTCGGTGAACGCACCGGTCGGCTCGGGGTCGAGCGCGGTCACCCGCGGCCAGTCCTCCCTCGACCAGCACCGGACCTCGGCCGCCGTCCCCGCCAGCTCCGAGGCGACGCGGCCCAGCACCGGGTCGATGTGGCTGCGGCTCGAGGGGCCCGCGATCTGCGGCAGCGGCTCCGTGGCGAGCGCACGCACGGCCGCGAACGTCTCCACGGCGAGCCCGATCGCGAGCACCGAGGCGACCGCGGCGATGGGGAGCCCCCACTCGTAGACGGCCGAGCGGGAGACCGGCGCGGTGACCACCGCCACGAGGCGGGGCACGCCACCACGGTCGCTCGAGCCCTGCGGCCAGTGCAGGGCCCAGCCGCGTTCGCGCTCCAGGGCCCTCACACCCGTGCCGCGGCCGAACGACGACCCGCCGAGCGCCGCGATGCAGGCCGCCCACGCGCCGAGCATGAGCCCGCCGCCGGCATGTGTCGCCGCGAGCAGGAGGAGCGCCGCGGCCAGGCCGGCCGCGAGCCGCGGCAGGGGCCGGGCACGACCCCGTTCGAATTCGACCTCCTCCGGTTCGCCGCCCGCCAGCGTGGCGTCGACCGCCCGCCGCCAGGCCCGCACCAGGCGGCGGCCGGCGCCGAATCCCAGCCAGAACCCGCCGAGCAGGAACGCACCGAGGGACGGCCACAGGCGCAGGGCCGGGGGAGCGACGACGTTGGGGGG